>CAYMBG010000048.1:4510-15315 GCA_964388615.1 uncultured Chitinophagales bacterium
GAAAATACAGCGGTGAGTAGCAGGTAGAGGGACTTCCGCACCGCAAAAATACAGCCGTCAGTAGCAGGTACAGGGACTTCCGCACCGCAAAAATACAGCGGTCAGTAGCATGAAGGGCGACGTCGCGCCATAAAAAAAGAGCCCGACCGTGAAGGGTCAGGCTCTTACAAAGAAATGCATCATTTCGGGAAGTCAAATCCCGGTCCTATGGGGTCATCAGTGTAACAAAACTGGTGGCGTCAAGTGGGAAGGTAGCCTCGCCGTTACGTACCTGTACCGTTTCCCCTTCCTCCATGTCACGGTCCACATTGGTGGTGAAGATTTGAAGTTCGGTGATGTCATCCGGCAAGCCGGTAATCGTGGCTTCCCTGGCGGCTCCGTTGTTGACGACATGTATGGCGTACACGTCATCTTCATTATCGCCCATGGCGGCACTGGTGACCAGCTCGTGGTCGTTATCCAATGGCATGTGCTGCAATCCGTGCGGGGTGTTGGCGAGTTGCATCAGGTTCCAGTAACGAACGGTGGGACGCAGCGGCTCATCATTGCCGTAGATGCCGCCACCGGCGAGAACGGAGTAATCGGCGGTCAGCTGCCACTGCAGAATCGTCATCGGCTGGTTGATGGCCAAAATCCTGGTATACAGGTTAATCTCCTCCATGGCGTAGACTTTCTCCTCGAAAAATCGTCCGTAGCGGTGACCGGCGGCATCGATACTTCCCTCACCAATAATCAGAGGGATATCCATTCGCTCAGCGGCATCGGTCCAACGCTGCATGATTTCGGTCTCCCAGCCGCGCCAGGAGTGGTAGGAAACCGGCCCCATGTAAGGGTGTGCTTCCGGATCATTCATGGCGTGATCGATGAACCAGTAGGCGTTCGCGTCAGCGGCATCGCCCAGCAGCACTTTGGTCGGCAGACCCACCGACTCGAAGTAGGCGCCGAGTTCCTTGATCAGCTTGGTGTGTTCCGCCGGACTCTGCCTGACATCGATACCCAGATCGGATTCATTGAATGAGAAATATTGAACTTCGGTGCCGTAGGCTTCGCGAAGGTAGAGGATGTAGCTGGCGATGGATTCATAAATTTCCTCGGCATTTTCCTGGTCCAGCGGGGTGCCGCGCAATCCACGCGGATCAATGGCCGTCGTGGCGTCAAGATCCAGTGCCCAATCCGGTCCCCACCATGCCGCAAGCATCGTGGGCAAGCCCATATCATACAAACGGGCGGTCATCTCCATGGCGGCTTCCACACGCGGATGGATGTTGCCGGCGCGGGCCTGTTCGATCGGATCCTCATCCCTCTCCGGATCCCAAAGGTGCCAGGGCATCTCATTGCGTCCCCAGCCAAGAGGCATGTTATCGAGAATAAAATCGATCACCTGGGGATCCCGTTCACTTTGCAACCGGAAGTTGCCGCCGAAACCTTCCCATACCGGGCCCGGCTCGGAAGTATCCAGAACCAGTTCAACCGGTGTCCGGTCGATGGATCCCGAGGCGGTCAGTGAGAACGACTTCTCTGCCTGCCGGCCTTCGCTGGCGGCTCCGGACAGGACAGGAATATAAACCATGATGTGATCCGGGAAATCGGCTTCGCCGCGGATAATAATCTCCGTCGGCTCATCAAAATCGACTTCCAGCCGACGTTCGGGGGATGCAAAATCGACGGAGGTGACCGTCGCTCGGGCGTATTCGTCCAATGGATTGATGTTGGTGCTGGAAAACGGAACCGGCTCCCGATCCGTCCCGCCGAACCGTGCCTCGCCCTCCGCATAATACCGGCGCGGCAACTCCAGAGTGAAATAGGCTCCGTCAATATTCATATCCGCCTCAGCCTCGACCAATACGCGGACATCAGCCCGTCCGTCCCCGGCGGCTTCCACTTCCTGGATAAATTCCAGATCCTCCAGGGTCACATCCACAATCTGGGTGTCGCCATCCCGCTCGAAACCCGAGCGCTGACGCTCTTTGGCGGTGCGGCCGCAATGAATACGCCCTTCATCTACCTCCATGCCGTAGTAATGGTTCAAGAAGTTGCGGGCATGGGCCAAATCGTCGCCCAAAGGCTCGTAACAGGTAAGGAGTCCGCCGTGATGGGAGAGGATGCGCAGGCTGCTACCAAACTCCATCAGGTGGCCGTTGACACGGATCCCTTCAAAGTTGCTCCAGGCCCGTATTTCTGGTTCGGTTTGCTGAATCGTCTCAGTCGTGAGGCCCTCATCGGGGGTACAAGCGGAAATCAGAAGCAACAGCAATGGGATGGCAGCTGCGATTCCAAGGTAGCCGAAACGGTTATCTGGTTTTGTCATGGCTTTAATATTTTTTTTAATGGGGTGGAAAACTCTTTCTTGTTTCCTGACAGGATCGCTTTACAGTAAATTTGTGCAAGCATACAATTATCCATTCAAATTGATTTATTAAATAATACACATTTTGCTCAGAGTCAACTTTGGGAAGGTAAAAAAAGGTAACCGCCGGCGATTTCCAGGTCCGCTTTATATCCGCTACCGGATGGAATCATGGAATATACTGAGTAGGTGTTCGGTAGCGTGAAATTTTGTATTTTTCCCCGATGTATGGAACAACGGACCGCATTTTTACTGACATATTATGACTTATGAGCGTGGATACGCAATTTGAAACCGTAATAGGACTGGAAGTTCACGCGCAGCTTCTAACCGAATCGAAAGCGTTCGCGCCGGTGTCCAACCGGTTCGGATCAGCACCCAACACCAATGTCACCCCGCTTTGTCTGGGTCACCCCGGAACATTACCGGTGCCCAACGAGAACCTGATCCGCTACGCGGTTAAACTGGGGCTGGCTACCAACTGCAAAATTGCCCGGAAATCAATATTTGCCCGCAAAAACTATTTCTATCCCGACATGCCGAAGGGGTATCAGATCTCTCAGTTCGAAACGCCTATCTGCTACGACGGCTACCTGGATATTGAAGTGCAGGAGGACGATGCCAACGGACAAACGGTGGAGAGCACAAAAAGGATCGGGCTGACCCGTATCCATATGGAGGAGGATGCCGGCAAATCTATACATGACCAGGATCCGCATAACACCCTGGTGGATTTGAACAGAGCCGGCACACCACTGCTGGAGATTGTTTCTGAGCCGGATATCCGGTCACCACAACAGGCCGGTGCCTACATGCGGAAAATCTGGCAAATTGTCCGCTACCTGGGGGTTTGCGATGGTAACATGGAGGAGGGAAGCCTGCGCTGTGACGCCAACGTGTCTATTCGTCCGGTGGGCCAGGAGTCGTTTTCTACCCGTACCGAGATCAAGAACCTCAACTCATTCCGGCACGTGGAACGCGCACTGGCCTATGAGGTGGAGCGCCAAAAGGAGGTGGTGCGATCCGGCGGACAGGTGATTCAGCAAACCCTGCTTTGGAATCCTGCGGAGATGAAAACCCGTCAAATGCGTACCAAGGAGGAGGCACACGACTATCGCTATTTCCCGGAACCTGATATCCCGCCTGTCATGGTTTCCGATGAGATGCTGGAACAGGTGCGCCTGGAAATTCCGGAGTTGCCCGGAGAGCGCCGCAAGCGGTACACTACCGAGTACGGCTTTTCCGATTTTGATGCTTCGGTGCTGACCGCCGACCGGCCGCTGGCTGACTTTTTCGAGGACGTATTGGCGCATGGGGTCAGGCCCAAAGCAGCTGCCAACCTTATTATCACTGAAGTGAACCGAATCATGAATGAACGTGAGATCACGATTTCCGATTTTCCTGTTGATTCGGAACGCCTTGCCGGACTCATCTCCCTGCGTGAAGAGGATAAAATCAGCTCCTCGGCCATGCAGTCGCTTCTTGACCTGATGCTTGATAGCGATAAGGACGCCGAAACGCTTGCCGGCGAACAGAATCTGATTCAGGTATCCGACAGCGGATTCCTGGAGCCGATTGTCGACCAGGTCATCCGGGATAACCCCGACGAGGTTGCAAAATACATCGGTGGCAAAAAGGGATTGATCGGCTTTTTTGTGGGACAAATCATGAAGAAATCACAGGGCAAAGCTAATCCCGGTATGGTCAGGGAATTGCTTGAGAAGAAACTGGAGGAACATGAATAACGATATCACCGGAGTGAATCCGGACAGTGAAACTGCTGGCGCACCTGTACTTTCGGCTGGATCGGCACGCAGGTCCGCGACGACACCCGGGCCACTCTCAACACACGGCAGCCGCCGGAAACACAAACCACTTTCGACGCCCGGGCCACTCTCAACGCCCGGAACGCGCTCCGGGTACATGCTCATTCTTTTGTTGATGATACTGGCAGGCACAGGCTGTGGCCGATCTTCGGATGACAGCCCGCACGGACCGCCATCCCGTATCACAGGTACAATCACGGTGGATGAGGCCCTGGATCAGACCCGCGACTACAGCGGCATCCGTCTCTTCGTACTGGATTATAGCTATGCGAATGCCCCCGACACCCTGTACCGGGCGGTAACCGACCGGGAGGGATATTTCGAGGGCGATGCCCGACCCGCGTTTCCCGACATCTACCAGCTCGAAATACATCGCGGACAAAACCGGGTAGCTGACACGACCATGGTACTGGCTTATGGTGACACGGTTCGTATCGAAGGAGAACTCCCGCGGTTTTCCGGTCACGCTGCTATCACCTCTCCCGAAAATGACGCCATGGAGCTCGTCCATCGCCTTGACCGCCAATTCAACCGCATCATCGGCTTGATTTCGGCCGGGGCCTTGCCGCAGGACACCATTCCGCATCTGGTCGACAACTGGAGTGAGATCTTCTGGCAAGCCTATGAGAGTCAGCCTGGTACGGTATCCGGTAAACTTGCCGCAAGTGAGTCGCTGCAACTGATCGAGGCGCGGGATGATGAAAAGCTTCTGCAACGCATCCGGCAGGCCGGTGATGACGAGCTGATCCGCATGCTGGCGGCACAAATCGGACTCACAGCGCAACTGCGACAACACGGACTGGACCAGGCACTGTCCTGGGCAGATTCGTTGCAACAGGTCAGCACCATGCGGGAAACACGTCGCAGACTGGCGATGAACCGGATCGAAGTGTTGTATGATAGCGCCCGAACCGAACAGGCGGCACAATATATCAGGGATTTTGAAGAGGAGTTCGGCGAGGATGAAGATGTGTCCGCCTGGCTGGATGTGCTACGCTATGATGTCGAGTACTTGTCACAGGGTTCCCTGTTGCCGGATTTTGAAATTGCATTTGAACGTCAGGCGGGAAGCGCCATGGCGATTCCCTACACACGTGCGGACCTGCAGGGATCGCCGGCTGTTATTGAAGTGGTTAGTTTGGTGGACCCGCAATACCAGCAGAACTACGGATTCCTGCGAACGATCTATGGCTTATTTGAAGATCAGGGCCTGCAGATACTGACACTGCCGGCCGAACACAACCCGGTCTTGCTGTCTGCTTTTTATAACGAACGGGGTCAGGACTGGCCCGTGGCATCGGCGGGAGCTTATGCCGAATCCGACCTGGAGGAGAAATGGAACATCTATGAACTGCCGATCCGCTTTCTGGTTGACCCGGATGGACGCATCGTCAGAAAGTTCCATGGACACAACCTTAATGAACTACTTATTGAAATCAATACCATATTAACCAACGGAGAAGTACAATGAGAAGCATTTTAATTGCCGGAAACTGGAAAATGAACATGGGTCCCAAAGAGACGGGCGATTTTTTTACGCAACTGAATGATGCGGCACAGAAGCAGATTCAGGGCGTTGAAGCCGCGGTCTGCCCGCCATTTATCTCACTTCCGGCCGCCCTGTCCGCGCGCAAATCCGACAGCGCTGTCAAAGTCGGTGCACAAAACGTGCATTTCGAGGATAACGGCGCCTATACCGGTGAAGTAAGCACCACCATGCTGAACGAACTGGGATGTGATTTTGTGATTTTGGGACACTCGGAACGCCGCGAATATTTCGGCGAGGATGACGCCATCATCAATAAAAAAGTCAAAAAAGCACTGGCCGACGGCCTGACCCCCATTGTTTGTGTGGGAGAAGTATTGCAGGAACGTAAAGACGATCGTCATTTGGAGGTGGTCAAAACACAGACACAGGGATCGCTTGCCGGACTCTCCGAAGCCGATGCCGAAAAAATTGTCGTTGCCTATGAACCGGTCTGGGCCATCGGTACCGGCGAAACCGCAACCCCGGATCAAGCCCAGGAAATGCACGCCTTCATCCGCGAAGAACTCGCCGGACTCTTTGGCAAGGATACCGCCGATACCATCCGGATTCTCTATGGCGGAAGCATGAAACCGGGTAATGCGGATGAATTACTCAAAAAAGAGGATGTCGACGGCGGACTGATCGGTGGCGCCAGCCTGAAACCGGACGACTTTGCGGAATTGGTCGCTATCGCAGCCAAACAATAATCGCCTGTATTCCAAACGACCGGCCAAACCAACGAACCAATGACACCATATAATGTTTTGCTGCTGGGTTCCGGTGGAAGGGAACACGCCCTGGCCTGGGCCCTGAGCCGATCCCCCAAACTGGGAAAGCTGTTTGTCGCGCCGGGTAATCCCGGAACCGCCGAACTCGGTGAGAATGTCGCGCTGAATCCGAACGATTTCGACGGCAACGAACCGTGGTTTGAAGCGGTTTGCAATCTCATTGAAGAGAAGGGGATCGGGCTGACCATCGTCGGTCCGGAGCAGCCTTTGGTGGATGGAATTACGGATTTCCTCCAGGATCGCGGTCATAAGGTGTTCGGCCCTTCCAAAGACGCGGCCCGGCTCGAGGGCAGCAAGACGTTCGCCAAGGAACTGATGCACAAGTATCGGATACCGACCGCGAAATCCACCCATTTCTACGGACAGACCGTGCTGGATGATGTGGAAACCTGGCTGAAGTTCGAAAATGGTGTCTGGCCGGTCGTCATCAAAGCCGACGGACTGGCTGCCGGAAAAGGAGTGTTCATCTGTAATAACAAGCATGAAGCACTGCGGCATATGCAGCGTATCCGCGATGATGAGGCCCTGAGCAAGGCCGCCGACCGGATTGTGGTCGAGGAGTTTCTGGAAGGAGAGGAGGCTTCGGTTTTTGCAGTCACCGATGGACGCAACGCCCGGCTGCTGCTCTCCGCCCAGGATCATAAACGGGCCGGGGAGGGCGATACCGGCCTGAATACCGGCGGAATGGGGGCTTATGGCCCAGCTCCTGTCGTCGATAGCTATATGCTCAAAATGATCGAGGATGCAATCCTGTATCCCACATTGGGTGCTATGCAGCTTGAAGGACACGCCTACCGCGGGGTCCTCTATCTCGGACTCATGATTACCGATGAGGGTCCTAAAGTGGTTGAGTACAATTGCCGATTTGGCGATCCGGAATGCCAGATCTTGCTTCCGGCGATGAAATCCGACCTGCTGGAAGTGATGCTGGCGACAGTGAACCATGAACTCGAAGGCTGCCGGGTGGAGATGTCGGATGACCATTTCTGCGGAGTGGTCATGGCTTCCGGCGGCTATCCCGAAGCCTACGCCAAAGGCATGGAGATTACCGGCCTTCAGGATGTCTCCTCTGACGCATGGGTCTTCCATAGCGGTACACGTCGCGATGGGGAGGAGCTGGTGACCAACGGAGGCAGGGTGCTGACCGTCGTGGCGCGTGGGTCGAATTTGAAACAAGCTATCGACCATTGCTACCGGGAAGTGGAAAAAATCACCTTTGAGGACGCTTATTTCAGGCGTGATATTGGTGCCAAAGGATTGAAACGAAGCGGAACGGAGGAGGGCCCGGATTCCCGGACCTCCGGAACCTGACTTGTTATGACTGCTGTCACCGCTGCCATATCGGCTCTCTTTATGGTCCTGCTGACCGGGATACCGGCTGATCAGCCGGAGAGTAACCCCGGGATTCTGCTGACCGGACTCCAGGACGCCCGCAGTATCCGTGTTTCGACAATGGGAAACCTGTTTATCGCGGAAGCCGGTCGCAATCGCATCCTTAAAACGGATTTAGAGGGCAATCGGACCGACTCGCTGGGACGTTTGGGAAGCGGTCGGTATCAATTTGACACACCCGTTGATGTTCATCCTACGAATGAACTAAAAATCTACGTCGCCGATCGCAATAACCATCGCATTCAGACCTTCGACCGACGACTTCAGTTTCTGGGTACGGTATCTCTTTCGCAAAGATCAGGGTATTCACATTCCTATCGTCCGGGTATGCTGACCGTCGATTACTCCGGCCGGCTCTTTTTTTATGACGAACAACACCGGCGTACGTTTCGATATGACAGCTACGGCCAGTATGACCTGAGTTTTGAATTGTATAGTCGCGATGATCGTATCATACCGACATCCATGACTATTCTGGATGACGTACTCTGGGTAGTTGACCGACGCAGCGACCTGCTTTACCGCTTTTCTTTGTCAGGTTCTTACCTCGGCTTTATACAATCACCGGAACCTGTTGTCTCTATCCGTTCACGCGGACATGAGTTGTGGGTTCTCGGCAACCGAAACCTGATGCAAATCGACGGGACCGGGGAGGTTCTTCACCGAACGGCACTTCCGGATCAAACGAGTGAGGAAGCTTCGGCATATGACTGGATCGATTTTGCCGTGGCAGGGCACTACGCTTTTCTGCTTGACCGCCAAAGCGTGGTACGATTGACAAACTTGCCATGACCTGCCCGAAATCCCAAACGGACCCGAAATCCAAACCGGATCCGGAATCCAAAATGATCCCGAAATCCCAACCGGACCCGAAATCCAAAATGATCCCGGAATCCCAACCGGACCCGAAATCCCAAACGTTCGCAACCTGGCGCGACTTTGTGTTTGATCCGGGAATCTCTTTCTCCCGGAAAGCAAAGGATGTATTTACGCATCAGTACCGCCATCTCACGCACTACCGCCGGTTTTGTGATTTGCTCGGCAACGTGCCACCGGAACATTTCGGGCAGATCCCCCTGATGCCTGTACAGGTCTTTCGTGACGCAACAGTAAGGCCCGATTACATACACCGGCCGGAACGCATATTCCGGAGCAGCGGCACTTCCGGAATGAGCCAAAGCACACATGAGATTGCCGATTTGCGTATGTATGAGGATTCCTGCCGGCGCGGATTTAACCAATTCTACGACCCGGAGAGGTATGCGGTCCTGGCCTATCTGCCAGGGTACAGTGATAACCCCGACTCCTCCCTGATCGCCATGATCGACCATTTTGTGCGGTGTGACCGTAGCGGCCTCAGCCGTTTTTTGCCGCTTGACAAGCCATTGGGTCCAGATACCCTTGATGAGGTGGTCAAAGCCGGTAAACGGGTCATGCTGTTCGGGGCCGCCTTTGGACTGCTTGATCTGATCGATGCCGGCGCACCGGAGTTACCGCCGGAATCGGTCGTGGTAGAGACCGGCGGAATGAAAACCCGGCGTCGCGAATGGTCCAAAGCCGCGCTTCGCCGTCAACTTGCCGAAGGCTTCGGCGTACCGGAGCAGGCTGTTCACTCCGAATACGGGATGGCCGAGATGTGCAGCCAGGCCTGGGATACCGGTACCGGCCGTTTCCGGACGCCGGAATGGCTTAAGATCACGATCCGAAACATGGAGAACCCCATGGAGTGCGTTCCGGAAGGGGAACAAGGGCTGATCGGAGTCATGGATCTGGCCAATGTCCATTCGCTTTCATTTTTCTTGACCCAGGATATGGGTAGTTTGTTTAATGACGGTACTTTTGAAGTTTCGGGACGATGGGATCATGCGGAACTGCGGGGATGTAATTTTTTGATGGAATGAAACAACGGGCGACAAAAATCAGCGAAGCGATAGCCGCCTGGCTATCCAACGAAGACGGCCTTTTGGAACAGTCGGTCACTCGAACGATTGAAGCAGAGCTGTTTCCCTACCATGATGTCGTCCACATGCTCGATCAGGTAGCGCAAAGCGTTACGGGGACAACGTTAACCCGGTGGACAGAAAAAGCGGACTCAAACATCCGGAACCATGTCACTCTTTGCCTGCATGCCGGGAATCTGCCTATGGTTGGACTGCAGGACCTGGTGGCAACCTTGCTTTCGGGCGGATGTTATTACGGTAAACTTTCCCGTAAAGATCCCTGGCTTATGGACGGACTGTTGCGTGTCATCCGTAAACGACTTCCCGCACAGGTGGGCCAATGGCATGTGCAGATGGATGAGCTTGCCGGTATCCGTGCCGATAACATCCTTTTTGCCGGATCGGAGGGCTCCGTGAAGGCGGTGACCCGGCGCTGCCATCATCAAAATCTTGCCGATGCAAACACACGGTTTTTGTATCGCACCGCCCGGTTTTCGATGGCATGGCTTACGGAACAGGACTTCGACAGTCAATGCCGGTTGAGACCCAACGTTTGCCGGCTGCTCATCGAGGCGATGTTGCGTTATGAAGGAAGAGGATGCCGATCGGTGGCAGTGATCGTCGCTCCTCACCAACTGATGGCATCCGCCGACGTGCTGCAGGAGGGCATCGAAAGGTTTCATGAGAAAAACCCGCCCTCACGCGCCGAAACACCGGGAGCCGGGTATTGGAAAAGTTACCTCAGGAGCATGGAACGGCCGGTAATCGAAGCCGGTCCGCTTACGCTGACCGACGATCCGGAAATGGCCGGTCGCGAGGATATGATCAGCTGGCTGAGTGACTCCGAAACCGAATCCAAAGTCCGTGATATAGCCAAAAAATTCGGCCGGCAGTTGCAGCAAGTCTATGTTACCGATCCTGCGAAATACCAATCCGGGGAAACGGGTTCCAGTGAATCGGGTTTAGGGGAATCGCAACCAGGGA
>CAYMBG010000048.1:15415-19790 GCA_964388615.1 uncultured Chitinophagales bacterium
CCGGTGGCCGGATTCCTTCGACTGGATTATCTGAGATGCGCACAGTCGCCACCGATTGACTGGCAGCCGGACGGAGTGGATGTGCTGGAGTGGCTGCAATCCGAATCATCACCCTGATGATTGCACCTTTTCATTCCGGAGGCTGAAATCAATTTTCGAGAAAGACTCATCTGATAAAAGTTCGCATCCACAACATGGAAACCAATGCGATTCAGTAACATCCGAAAGGCTCTGCAAGCGTTACTTCAATATGTTTAAAAAAGCTTTATCTTGAAGATCATTTCAAGGTATTTATCCGGAATACAATCACCCTAATACAATAAAATAATTTCTATACCATGCGATTCTTACATTTATCTTTTGCCCGTTCCGCTATTCTTCTTTTGTTTGTTGCCTCGGTATTTTCCTGTACCTCTGTGGAGGATGAGAAGCCCCGGAATATCATACTATTAATTGGTGACGGGGTGGGTTTCGCTCATGTCACGGCTGCGCATTATGAACTTGACGGCCTCCAGATGAACCGGACACCCTACTCCGGAGCCATCTACACGCACTCGGAGGATGCCCTGGTAACCGGATCGGCTTCCAGCGCTACGGCAATGGCGACCGGTTTCAAGACCAATAATCGTATGTTGGGACAGTTGCCGGATGGCACACCGTTACAATCCATAGCGCATTATGCTTCGGAACTGGGGAAAAGCACAGCGTTGAAGGCCACTTGCCGCATCACCCATGCCACACCGGCAGCTTTTGCTGTTGCCCACGATGACCGGGGCGAGGAGTTTGAGATCGCCGAGAAAATAGCGGATTCGGGTATCGACATGCTGCTGGGAGCAGGATGGCAGTATTTTTTGCCTGAAAACCAGGGCGGGGAGCGTCCCGATGACCGCAATCTGATTGATGAAATGGGGGATATGGGATATATCTATATTGACGATGAAGAAGACCTGGACCAGATGCAAGGCCAGGATCGTGTGATCGCTTTCCTGGAATCGGACAACCTGAAACGCTATCCGGAGCGGGGTGACCAATCAAACCGGCTGACTATGTCCGCGCTGCAGGAGCTTTCCAGAAATCCGGAGGGATTTTTTATGATGATAGAGGGTTCGATGATCGACTGGGCCGGCCATGGCAATGATCCGGAATACATGATTCAGGAGTTCGAGGACTTTGACAATGTTGTTGGTGATGTTCTTGATTTTGCCGAGAATGATGGCAACACTCTGGTGATTATCACCTCCGACCATGAAACGGGCGGGCTGACCCTGACCGGTTATTTTGATGAGCTGGAGTATCATTGGTCAACTGACGGTCATTCCGCGGCAATGGTGCCGGTTTATAGTTATGGCCCTTCGGCTGAGAAGTTTTCCGGTACCTACGATAACACCGAACTGGCCCGGAGAATGTTCTCACTATGGGGAAAGGAGATCACCCCGTCTCTTCATTAACCCGTGAAAAAATCTTATTTTCCTCAAAATAAAAAACGCCGGCTACGGCCGGAATCCTGAACCTGTAGACTTTGTAGCTAAAATGAGAGAATACCGACCCGCAGAAATTGAACCGAAGTGGCAGCGTCATTGGCTGGAAAATAAAACGTTTCAGACGGATGATGAGGACCGCTCACGTCCGAAGTTCTATGTGCTCGATATGTTTCCCTATCCCAGCAGCTCCGGACTGCATGTCGGTCACCCGGAGGGATATACCGCCACGGATATCCTCGCCCGATACAAGCGGATGAACGGCTACAATGTACTGCATCCCATCGGTTGGGACGCATTCGGATTGCCGGCCGAGCAGTATGCTATCAAGACGGGCACGCATCCTCGTGAAACCACAAACGCCAATATCGACGGCTTCCGGCGGCAACTGCAGTCTTTGGGATTTAGCTATGACTGGGACCGTGAGGTGAATACCACCGATCCCGCTTATTTCCGGTGGACCCAGTGGATCTTTCTCAAACTTTATGAACAGGGCCTGGCCTATGAAGCCAGCGTGCCGGTGAACTGGTGTCCCGGTCTGGGTACGGTTTTGGCCAACGAGGAGGTCATTGACGGCAAAAGCGAAGTAGGTGGTTATCCGGTTGAGCGAAAGCCTATGCGCCAGTGGATGCTCAAAATTACCGAGTACGCCGACCGGTTACTTGATGACCTTAATGAGGTGGATTGGCCGGATTCGATTAAAGAGATGCAGCGGAACTGGATCGGAAAATCGGAGGGCGCCAATGTGACTTTCCCGGTCAAGCCCGCCGGAGGGTCGGAAAAAGACGGCACAACTCGTCAGACGGGGGATGCCGCCGGCGCACCGGGTCCGCAGGATGACGTTATCGAAGTGTTTACGACCCGCCCGGATACGCTTTTCGGGGCCACCTACATGGTTTTGGCGCCGGAACATCCGCTGGTGGATCCTATCACCTCTGAAGAGCAGCGTGGCGCGGTAACACAGTACCGGGAACAGGCGGCACGCAAATCGGACCTCGACCGCACGGACCTGAACAAGGAAAAAAGCGGAGTGTTTACCGGAGCTTACGCGCTCAATCCGGTCAACGGAAAAGATATCCCGGTCTGGATCGCCGACTATGTGATGATGTCCTATGGGACCGGGGCGATTATGGCCGTACCGGGTCATGATGAGCGTGACTGGGAATTTGCCCGCAAATTTGATCTTCCTGTTGTGGAGGTGGTCTCCGGCGGCGATGTCACTAAAGAGGCGTATGTGGATGCCGAAGAAGGCGTATCGGTTAATTCCGCCAATGAGGAGATCTCCCTGGATGGGTTGCCGGTGGATGAGTCCAAAAAGAAGATCACCGGGTGGCTTGAAGAAAAGGGCTATGGCAAATACGCCGTCACCTATAAGCTGCGTGACTGGCTCTTCTCCCGTCAGCGTTATTGGGGAGAGCCGTTTCCCGTGATTCATGTGGATGGGGAGCCCAAGCCGCTTCCGGAAGATCATTTGCCTGTCACATTGCCGGAAATGGATGACTTTCAGCCGACACAGACCGGCGAACCCCCTCTGGCCAAAGCTGATGAGTGGGTGAACACCACCGATCCGGAAACCGGAAAGCCGGCCATACGCGAAACCAATACCATGCCCCAGTGGGCCGGGTCCTGCTGGTACTACCTGCGATATATTAGTCCGGATTATGAGAAAGGCCCCATCGACCCGGAAAAAGAGCAATACTGGATGCCGGTGGATCTGTATGTCGGAGGGGCCGAGCATGCCGTTTTGCACCTGCTCTATGCCCGTTTCTGGCATAAGGTGCTCTACGACATCGGAGTGGTATCCACCAAGGAGCCCTTCCAGCGGCTGGTCAACCAGGGGATGATCCTTGGAGAGATGGAGTTTGTCGCCTATAAAGACGATCAGGGACAATTCTTGTCCGCGGATCGCGCCGATACCGTAGCTGATCTGGAGCGGGTATCGCTCACCGAGAAGGAGGTTGAGAAAAAAGGGGACCGTTTTGTGATCAAGGGAACAGGTACACGGGTAGATGCCCGTGCGCACAAAATGTCCAAGTCACGGGGCAATGTCATCAATCCCGACGATGTGGTTGCGCAATACGGCGCGGACTCCCTTCGGTTGTATGAGATGTTCATGGGTCCGCTCGAGCAAGTCAAACCATGGAGCATGCAGGGAGTGGAGGGGGTCTACCGGTTTCTGAAACGGGTATGGCGTCTGTTTGTCAATGAAGACACCGGCGTTTTGCATGAACGGATTACCGGTCTGGCCGGAAGTGAAACCGCATCCGGACCCACGGCTTATGCCACGGCAGAAGCGGCGGTTACCGGTAAGGATACCGGCGATGGTGACCAGGGCCCGGACCGGGGCCAAATGAAGTTATTGCATGAGACGATCAAGAAAGTGACCGAAGATATCGAGGGTCACCGTTTCAATACCGCCATATCCACATTGATGATCTTCACCAATGAAGCGATGAAATGGGAACAGCGTCCGGTGGAAGTACTGGCTCCGTTTGTATTGCTGCTCTCGCCGTTTGCTCCGCATTTGGCCGAGGAGTTGTGGGAAAAGCTGCATGCGGCCGTATCCGATGGGGATGATTCATCCGCAAGGAAGGCAAAAACACTGGCATATGAACCGTGGCCGCAATATGAAGAGAAATATCTTCAGACCGACACCAAAAAATACGCGGTCCAGGTCAACGGAAAAGTACGAGGCGAAGTGGAAGTCCCGGCGGATCGTTCCGGCGATAAAGACCATGTGCTCGGTGCCGCCAAAGAAGTGCCGTCGGTCGCCCGTCACCTGGAAAAAGGCAAGGTGGTCAAGGAGATCTTTGTGCCAAACCGGGTGATTAACTTTGTTGTGAAATAAGGCCGCTGCACAGACTGGGATGTGGCCGCTGCGTCGTGCCCGATGATGC
>CAYMBG010000049.1:0-11203 GCA_964388615.1 uncultured Chitinophagales bacterium
TCACCATTCAACATAATAGTGAGGCCGTTACGAAAATCGGAGGTAGATACTTTTGACATAAATGTGATAATGTGTGAATAAATTAGACTCCAAAAATACCACTGTTCGCGCTTGAAGACAAATACCATTATAGGTCTTAGCTAATAACGGTTAACGGGAAGATCAGCCAAAGATGGGTTAGATCTTCCTTGTCCGGTCTAACGAATTGCAGTATTCAGTCTAACGAATTGCAGTATTCAGTCTAACGAATTGCAGTATTCAGTCTAACGAATTGCAGTGGCATCCTGTATTACGAAACCAAATTGTAAAGAGTCGTGATCAGCACCAGGGCTATCAGAATAGGACATATGTATTTCACAAAAACGGTCCAGACATATGGAAACGGACTTTCGTCAATTTCCTGGTAGCCTTGTCGAATTTCATTCAATGCGTTTTCCGTTTTCCAGAACCAGGCCATGAACAAACAAAGCATCAATCCACCCAAAGGTAACCCCACGTTATTGAAAATTACAGCTAAATAGTCAATGAGGCTGATGTTGAACGATATTATAACGGCAAATGCCATTACGGAGCCTCCTACGATTATGGCTGCTTTTTTCCGGTTGATTTTGTGTTCATCAATGACATAGGAAACCGGCACTTCCAAAAGGGAGATGGTCGATGTAAGTGCGGCCATACTAAGCAGGATGAAGAAAGAAACGCCGAATATCAGTCCAAAAAAACCACCCATGCTTTTGAACAAATTGGGTAATACATCAAATACCAGTGTGGTGCTTGAGAAAAGCCTGCCATCTTCTCCCATAATGGTGATGCCGGCACTTTGAGCTACAAACATTGCCGGGATAATCAATAGGCCGGCAAGAAAGGCTATACCCATATCAGCGAAGGTGACATAGGTTGCCGATTCTACTATGTTTTGATCTTTTTTCAGATAGGAGCCGTAAGTGAGCAGGGCACCCATTCCGAGCGATAATGAGAAAAATGCCTGGCCAAGTGCTGAAAATACCAGGCTGGTGTCGATTACGGAAGCATCCGGCAGAAGATACATTTTCAAACCCTCGGAACTGCCTTCAAGCGTTAAAACGTAGATGATCATGATGATTAGTACTACGATCAGCACCGGCATCATGGTTTTTGTTGCCCTTTCGATCCCTTTGCTCACACCGCCGGTGATAATAGTGATGGTCGCTATCATAAACAGTATGGTGAAAAAGGCATTCTTGGGTCCGTTTCCAAGGTCTCCCAACCATTGCGCCGGACCGGAGAGTCCCAGAAAGTAAAAAATTTCTTCGAATACAAAGCCGAAGGTCCATCCTGCAATCACCAGGTAGAACGATAAAATCATTACGCCACACAAAACGCCCCAGAGTCCGATTATGGGCGGAAACCAACCGGCACCAAGCTTTTTAAAGGCGCCGACAGGGTTTCGGCGGGTGTGACGTCCTATGGTGAATTCGGCAATCATAACCGGCAGCCCCACCAACAGACAGCAAATGACGTAAATAATAATGAAGGATGCCCCGCCATTATCCGCTACCTGAGTCGGAAACCCCCAGATATTGCCTAATCCTACAGCTGAGCCTGCCGCAGCAAGAACAAACCCCAGTTTCGAATTCCAGTTGCCTCGTTCTGTTTTATGATCAGCCAATATTCTTTTGTTTTAGTCCCTATAAACCGACCGCAATCATGGGCGCAACACCAACGCCTGTTAAACTGCTAAAATATCTTATTTATAGGATACGATTCAACTTAAATTACCGGGAAGTTTCGGAAATCCGATAATGGGCTTTTATGGGGTTTCAGAGCGCCTGCCGGCTTATCAATATCACGCCTGATACGGCAGGAACAGTTATTTGTCCGGTTTCGATCTTTTCAGGTTTGTCGGGATAGACTTTATTTGCATCAGCAAGTTTTTCCCATTTACCCTCCGGCAGGCAGATTTGGTGATCGGTATGTGTATTGGCATTGAGGCTGATCAGTAACCGTTCCTTTTCGCCCGGCCTGTTGCTGTTGATCTCGAACGTAATCCAAAGGGCATCATCAAAAGGGTGGAAGTAAATATCTTCGGGTTTGGCCAGACGCAAAGAGGGGTGATTTTTTCGAAGCGTGATAAGGTCCTGATAGTAGTGGAACAGCGATTGGTTGGATGCTATTTCGGAGTAATCAAGATAATTGGTTTCATTATCTTTTTCGTAGCTGTTGTGATCCAGTCTTCCGCGATTGGGATCATCAGTGTGATTGGCGTCGATCCATTTTGATCGGCCCCACTCCTGGCCGGCATGAATCATGGGTATCCCCTGAGCGGACATCAAAAACAGGGCCGCGAGTTTTGCCCTTTTCATCTCTTCGCTGTTTAGTGCAACAAGCTCCGATTTGTCCTTGAATCGTCTGGTCGCTTTTTCGGGGTCCAGCGCAATTCTTATGAAGTCACCGAGGGTGTAACCGTCATGCGACTCCAGATAGTTGATCGAATGTTCCTGGCGATGGAACCGGCCATTGGGTTGATGGAGCAGTGTGCCCTGTATATAATTCTCCAGAGAGTTTCGGTTACTCTCGAAGTGCCATTTGCCGAAGATGTAACCCTGGGTTTTAACAGGATCGAGGCCCTTTACGCCGTTGCGGATCTGATCATTCCAGGCGGACCATCCGGATTCCGAGAAACCGGTGGGATCGTATCCACCTCCCCATGGCTCAGCGATAAGTAAGACGTTGGGATTGATTTGCTCGGCTTTACTGCGTATTTCAATGATGGTTTTTCTGTCTATTAAATTGGCAAGGTCAAAGCGGAAACCATCGATGTGAAACTCCTTCATCCACCAGAGAACAGACGCAATAATTAGTTCTCGGATATGTGGTGATTCGGTTCGCAAATCATTGCCGCATCCGCTTTCGGAAGTCAGTTTCCCATGGTGATCAGATCGCAGAAAACCGGGCTTGTCCAGGTATTTCAGAGGGTTAAGGTCATATTGCGAAACATGGTTGTACACGACATCCAGGATAACGGTGATTCCCTCCCGGTGAAGGGCTTTGACCATCTCCTTTATTTCAGTTACCGCTTTCCCCGGATCACCGGTAACTTCCCCCGGCTTGTTGCTTCCGTCGGATGCGTACATGGTTTCCGGTGCAAAGAAAAAGCTGGTCATGTATCCCCAGTAGTTTCGGCTGTAGGGATTCCAGGTGTTTGTGAACCCTTCAGGGGTCTTTTGGTTGTAAGGCGGCTCAAAACCTGCAAATTTATGCAGCGGTAAAAGTTCGACGGCGTTAACGCCCAGTTTTTTCAGGTGACCGACACCCCCCATGATACCGTTCTCGGTCAGTCCTTTGTATGTGCCCGGCGAGTGAGCACCGGAGGATGGATGAGCTGTCAGATCTTTGAGGTGGGCTTCATAGATGACCAAATCACGATGCTCCGGTGGAATCACGAAGGTGTCCCCCTCCCAGTCGAAATCATCTGGCTCTGTGATTTTGCTGCGGGCATTCTGCCGATAGTGGTTCGTGCCGGTTACCTGGGCTGACCACGGGTCGGCTATCAATGCATCGGTGTGAAAAAGCTCCTCTATTTCATCTGGATGTTGTATGCGATAAGCATAGTACTTTCCTGTATGCCGGCCGGGAAGTTTTAGATGCCAGGTTCCATCATCAAGCTTGTCCATGGAGTATCGCTTTCCACTTGTATCCTCATACCGCTCAAACAGGTTCAGTTCAATGGCATTGGCTTTGGGACAAAAAATCCGAAACAGGCAAAAATCCGTGTTTTGCTGAGCACCCCAAACCGGCGAAACCTTTTTTATGGTACTGGTGAATATATCCGCGTTCCGATACATGTGGTATTATTTATTCAAATTGATTAATGACAACAAAAGGTTGTGTTCGTTCTAAGCTGTCTTATCCTTGGCAAGGCCGAAACAAGCAGATCCTTTTGGTTTCTGTAATGATGAGACTAAGAGACCGGAAAGATTCAGGATACTATACTTCCATTGTCGGCGTCAGATGACAAAAACTTGAGTTTTCCATCAGGGGTTTCGGCCATTAGGATCATGCCTTCACTGAGCATTCCCATCATTTTGCGAGGTTTGAGATTTGCGACGACAGATACCTTTTTTCCGGGAAGTTCATCGGGGGAAACATGTTGTGCGATTCCAGCCAGTATGGATCGGTTTTCGAGACCAATATCCACGGTGACTTTAAGTAATTTATCGGATTTGGGAACAGCTTCGGCGGATAGAATTTCGCCGACCCGGATATCGAGTTTGCTGAAATCCTCAAATGTTACCGTATTTTTTAGTGGCTCCAGCTCGGGATCTTTTTCCTGTTGTTTTTGGGTTTGTTCCTGGAGTTTCTTGTACTGGGCATCAATAACCGAATCCTCCAGCTTTTGGAATAAAATTTCTCCTTTTTCCACAGGATGGTCAGCTTTGAGTGTCTGTTCGCCGATATCCTCCCAGCCAGCTTTTTCAATATGCATATAACGGCGCAGTTTTCGGCAGGCATCGGGAAGAACAGGGTCGAATAATACCGCAAGGGCGGCTGATATTTGACAACAGACATTCAGAACAGTGGAACAGCGTGCCATGTCACTTTTTCGAAGATGCCATGGCTCCATTTCTGTGAAATATTTGTTGCCGACACGAGCCAACTTCATGCTGTGCTGTATCGCGTCACGGAAATGATAGGTTTCATAGCAAGATTCAACCTGGTTTTTAAGCCTTGTTATTTCCCCCAAAACCTCACGGTCCTGATCGGTTAGTGAACCCTGCTCCGGTACCTTGCCATCGAAATAACGATTGGTGAAAGAGAGTGTGCGGAATAAAAAGTTGCCAAGGATGTCGGCCAGCTCTCCGTTGACATGATCCTGAAAATATTTCCAGGAAAAGTCGGTATCCTTGGTTTCGGGAAGGCCCGTACCCAAAACATAGCGTAGCAGGTCGGGTTCAAAATCTTTGAGATATTCATGCAGCCATACAGCCCATCCACGAGAAGTTGAAAGTTTCTTTCCTTCCAGGTTAAGAAACTCATTTCCCGGCACGTTCTCAGGGAGGATGTAACCATCGTATGACATCAGAACGGAAGGAAACATGATACAGTGGAAAACGATGTTATCTTTTCCGATAAAATGTATTAGTTCGCATTCCTCGTCGCGCCAGTATTTTTTCCACAGATCGGGCTCGCCCTTTTCCTGGGCCCACTCCTTGGTAGCGGAAATGTAGCCGATAGGTGCATCGAACCAGACATAAAGAACTTTTCCCTCGGTGCCTTCAAGTGGTACAGTAACACCCCAGGTCAAATCACGAGTAACGGCCCGGTCACTCAAGCCTTGATTGAGCCAGCTTTTTACCTGTCCCATGACGTTGGGTTTCCAGTTTTTCTTGCTATCGAGCCATTTTTGAAGATCTTCCTGGAAATCTCCGAGAGGGAGGAACCAGTGCTCTGTGTCTTTGTAAGAAGGTTTTTCACCGGTAACCATACTTCGGGGTTCGATCAAGTCCGAAGGGGAAAGCGATGTACCGCATTTCTCGCACTGATCACCGAATGCTTCCGCATAGTCGCAATGCGGACACGTTCCCTTTACATACCGATCGGGCAAAAACATATTTGCTTTTGTGTCAAAAAGCTGCGTCTCGGTCTTTTTCTTGAATACCCCTTTATCGTTCAGTACACGGAAAAAATCCCGGGATGTTTCGTGATGAACCGGTGAGCTGGTTCGCCCGAAATAGTCGAAGGAGATACCGAACTGCTCAAAAGTCTGTTTGTTCATCTCATGGAACCGATCCACAATATCCTGTGGGGTTACTCCTTCGTCATCAGCGGCAATGGTTATTGGCACACCGTGTTCATCGGATCCACAGATGAATACGACATCTTCATTCCGCATACGTTTGAACCGGACATACAAGTCGGCAGGAAGGTAAGCTCCGGCGAGATGTCCCAGATGGATGGGACCGTTTGCATACGGCAGCGCGGAGGTGACCAGGGTTCGTTTTCCCATGAGCAAAAAAAAGTGTTCCGTAGTTTATATGTGTCAAAATTATCAGGATAAGATAAGGTAACGGAATTCAATATGAAACAGATGGTTGTGTGGAATGAGGGAGATGGTTGTGCGGATAGGTCTTAAATAAATGAAGGATCGAAGGGTTTGTTGAGCGATGATCATAAACGCGTTTCCCCTGGTGCTTGTTACCTTTTGACTGTGAGGAACAAGCTGGTGGCATATTTAAAGTAAAATTCCCATATTTCAGTATTACCGGGAAAAACGGAAAATAAAAGAAATCATGAGTTAAGACGCTATGAATCAAAGATGGTATGCATTATATACCAGGCCGAAATTTGAGAAGAAGGTAGAGGAGCAGCTCTATGCATCCGGCTTTGAAGTCTGGCTTCCGCTTCAGACGGTTGTACGGCAGTGGAGTGACCGGAAGAAGAAAATGCAGGTACCCCTATTCTCCAGTTATGTATTTATTTACACCGAACAAAATCAACTTCATTATGCCGTTCAAACCGATGGTGTGGCATGCACTGTGGGTTTTGACGGGGTTCCGGCTCCGATACGGGAAGAACAACTGGATATGATCCGCAAAATTCTGATAGGGCCGGATGCATTTGAGGCGAAAGAGACGTTTTTTATCAAGGGGGATCCGGTTCGTGTGATTGAAGGGCCCTTGAAGGGAAATGAAGGTCGCTGGGTCAAGTGGCGCGGGAAAAAGCGTGTAGCCCTGGAGGTGGAGCATCTTAACCACGTCATTTTTGTGGATGTCCCGTTGGCATATGTAGAAAAGATACATGAAGAGGTTTATTAGGGTGAAGCTTACGGTTCTAATATTGAAAGCGTAGCTGTAAACCCACATAGGATCGCAATGGCGAATGGGTACGATCCCTGCTGGTACCGATTGCCGGCCTGTCAACATACCGGGTCATGCTGTATTGCAACTCTGCCAAAAGCCAATGGTACGGCTGAACTCTGATGGTGAAAGCCGAGATCAGGCCTTTTCCGTATGCCATACGGGATGTCATGGTGCGTGTCAGGCCGTATTCATAGATATAGATCCGTGATGTGAAGTCTTGTGTGTCAAAGACGGTTCGGCTGATATCCATTTGCAGCGCTTCCCTGATCTGCCAACGGGCGGTGTTACCCAGAGCCAATCCATGACTGTTGCCATTTTTACCTGAACCCGCTACGGTATGATGCATTTCCACTCTCCATTGAAAGTGGTTGAATACCTGCCATACCATACGAATACGACCTGAGCTGCGATGGGTTGTTTCAGATACGCGAATAATGCGTGTATAATGATCTTTTGCATTCCGTTCTCCTGTCCGTTTTTTGTATCGAAAAGAAGCTTGAAGCGTGAGATCGTTGAGGGGGCGGTATCGCAGATATACCGCTGACTCCCAACCATTGGAAGGGAGGGTGTCGCTGGGGCGGGGATTCGGAAATATAAAACGGTCAATGTATCCATTCACTACCAGGGAGGATCCGGGGCGTATGCGGTAACCGAAGTACCAACCGTTTTGATTGGTTGGGGATCCTGCTCCTTCGGCAAAACTGTTGCCAAACTCTGACCAATAACCCGGTTTGAAGTTTCTGAGGGATAATGTCCAGTCGAATAGGCCGGCTATGGTTCCTGTAACGCCTGCACTCCAGGCATGTTGATCGTTCCGGTTTTGATGGTGAACATGCGAGGCGCTTGTCCGCAAACCAAGTTCGCCATAGATGGTATAATCCCTGAGTTTGAGGGTAAGATTCCCTGCTGTTACCTGGTGTTCCTGTCCCTTGTACGGGTGTGATTGGGAGTAAGGAAGCACCGGACGGTCAAGACGGTAGCGGTAATGTGTCAGGCCAATGACCCAGATCCTGTTTTCCAGTTCAATATTACCCCCAATTACGATTTCTTGCGTGTTGTGACGACGTGACCGTTCTGTTTCCGTTCGATGATATGCCGATGAAGATGGTGGACGGATGGTATCGCCTTCCATCTCAACCGCGGAGCGCGGACGATTGGAATAGAACAGGGAAACGGTGACGGCCCCCTCAGGGAGTGAGCGCCAGGAAGCCACGGGCAGTCGCGACTCTGTGGCAATTCCCCGGAAAAAACGTATCTGACCGGAGGACCGGTAGGGGCTTATTCCCATGGTACGGCGATAAGCTGCGTTATGTGTTGCCCCTCCTTTGCCAAAAGAGGGGGTGCTCCAAAGTGCCAGTCCCTGCCCGAATCTGAGTGCATAATCACCAATGATAATATTTTCAAAAGGCCCGATCTCCTTCACCTGAAGATGAGCCGAGGTAAAGTCAAACCCCAGTGGTCTGACCATTGGTTCGCCAGGAAGCTTTACCTGGGTCATGTTGAAGGAAATCTTTTCCCCTGTAAGTGATTGCCGTTGATATATTTTACCAGGCGGACCAGGGTAGTGCGGTGGTTCGCCTTCTTTGCCGCGATATCCCTCAGCAAGTGGGAGCGTTTGTTGATAGCGAAACATTTGCTCTACCTGAAAATACCTTTCCGGTTTTTGCCCTTCGGATGGGCGGTTATCAACCGTGAGCCAGGGGCGGATTTTTTCCAATACAATAGGGTCCATTTCCGGAAGTTCCAGAAGATCTTCGAGGGTTGCAATTGTGTTGTTATTTCGGTGTGAAAGGATGGCATCAACAGCTTCAGGGGGGATGTCCGGTATTAGTTGCAGCAGGTCACCGGACACCCGGTTAATGTCTGCCGGAAATTGTTCGGCGAGGTCTTGAATATATGACTGGAACGCTTCTTCACTGTCGAAATCGGATGGATCCAGATTGTAGATCAAAGATGGTATGTCTGTTAGTGCATCAGGCGATAAGGCGGATGAATCCTGCCGGGCGGCGATCCATAACATCGTCAGGATCAGAAAGGGTAATATGCGGGGGAAGCGTGTCACTTTCACAAGCAGTATCAAAAAGTAAAAGTACAGTCAAAACCCGGACTAAGTCCCATTACCTCATGCTTTTGAACGGCAATCGAAACAATGATTGCGGATATTTGTAATCCTGTGCCGGCTGACCAGGTAAATGGCCGGGAGGTCCATCCGCCTCTGAGATAAACTTTTGAGTATACTTCGGCTTCCAGGCCACTACGAATTGTAAAGGGATGCAGGGCATCTTTGAGGATTTCCGTGCTGATGAGAAGTCCGTGCGCAAGCCGCCAGGATAAACCGGCGGCCATTTCCGCAGGATATAAAGGGGTTTCATCAGGATCGTTTCCGCCCGGCGGGAAACCGTCCTGGAAAATATTTAACCAGCGATATCCCAGTGTGATACCCTCTGCAATTTCAAGGGCGAGTCCGGCGTCAAAAAGAATCGAACCGTTGGAACCGTAACCGCTGATGCGCAGATGGTTATACCTCATTGTCAATCCCGCCCGAAGTGGTCTTACCCGGATGGCCCCGCCGGCAAGCAGACGGGTTTCACGGTAAAGCGAGTATCCGTAGCTGTGGATTCCGCCCGATATGATCATGTTGTACGATTCTGAAAGCGTGGACAATGGTAAAGAGATCACAGCGGCGTGATCTTCAAGCTCTTTTAAGCCGTAATACCGTATGGCGAAGGCAGAAAATCGGCGTTCAGACGAGTCCATCATCGCTGGATTGTGAAAAATAGCCCAGGTATCCGATGGCAAAGCTGTGTAAGCCTGTCCCATAGCGATGTTCCTTGCGCCCATCGTCCATTGTGCCGTTACGGGAGTCCCGCTTGCGGGGATGACCATGAATAGCGTAATCAAAATTTGCAATATGCGATTGTCGCGATTCATTCGTTACCCATCCGGAATGTGATTATATGCGTAGTCATTATTATCTTTGTAAACAGGAGGTAAAAAACAAGCCGGTAGAAACCGGCAAACGTTGTCATATACATCATCGAAACACCCGTTCCTTACTCCCGGATCACAAACAGGTGGCAATTACATGGGAAATGCACGCTTTATTTTACTGATTTTTATGTTTTTGGTGCCTGGTGCCGTGATGGCGAACCAGGTATTCGACGTATCCGTAAATGTAAACACGAGTCAGATTACCACGACGGATTACGATCATCTTGATAACCTTGGTCCGCTGATTGAAGAATATCTGGAGAGCAGCAGCTGGACGGATGATCGGTTTCAGGAGAATGAACGGATTCAGATGAATATTCAGATTGTGATCAATAGCGTTGATGATCGGAACTTCAATGCCTCTATGGTCATTTCTACGGAACGTCCGATATACAACACGATGCAGGTGACCCCGCTGTTGGTTATCAACGACGACAGCTGGAATTTTGAATTCAGCCGCGGGCAGAATTTGCGGTTTGATACCTATCAGTATCATGATATCGCATCTGTCATGGACTTCTACGCGTATCTGTTTTTGGGGCTGGATTACGATACGTTCTCGGAAAAAGGGGGTGAGGAGTTCTATCGATCGGCCCAGCGAATAGCGGACATGGGCCAGACCTCCGGAAGTGGATGGAGTTCCTCCTCATCGCGACAGAGCCGTCATGACATCATTTCACAACTTCGGAATCCCAATTTCGAGAGTTTCCGGGTTGCTTTGTACCGTTACCATCGGCTTGGGCTGGATCTGTTTACACAAAACCCGGAAGAGTCCCGTCAAAATATCCTGGAATCATTTGAGTTGATTGAACAGGCTCAACGAAGGACAAGCACCCGGTATCTGTTTGATCTGCTTTTTTCCGCCAAGCATCGCGAATTCAGGGCGATTTTTATGGATGCCGATACGGATCTGCGACTGGAGGCCTACAATATATTGACAAGTATGGACGAGAGCCGGATGTCCGAGTACGAGCGTTTGCAGCAGTAAGCTACTGATTATCATTCCCCCGTTCCGGGTAGCTCTTTTTTCGGTTTCTCTTTATACGCTGGCGCACTTCATGGATACCCAGCAGAGCTGCTGCAATCATTAACGGGATTATGAAATAAAACAAACGGAAAACCAGTACGGCGCTCAATATCTGAATGGATTCCATATATGGGTTCAACATAAGCACAAGTATGGTTTCGATGACTCCGAGGCCACCGGGAACCTGACTGACAATACCTCCCATGAAACCGATCAGGTATATTGCCAGAAACAGCGGATAACCAAGTTCCGGCAAGGGTGGCAGTAACATATACAAAATTAAGGAGGAGGCGGTGAGGTCGAGAGATGCTACTGCGATTTGGCCGAGTGCGACAGGAAGGGTTGG
>CAYMBG010000049.1:11303-13550 GCA_964388615.1 uncultured Chitinophagales bacterium
GAGGGGGTGATATTGTGACTGAATGCAAAACCAAGGAACGAAGCCTGTGCCGCTTTGCGCCAGGGTGCCCGGATGCCAAAGTTGGCCAGGGCCAGTTTATCGTAAAAGGTCAGAATAAAATAACCAACAACGGTAGCGGCTGCTGCTAACAAGAGCTGGTGAGTGGGAATCAATCCCACATGCTCTTTGAACATATTCCAACTGAATTGCTGGATCTCGCCCTGAAGCACCCACAGCGCTGCTATAAACAACGTAATGCCTATGACCGGCAGAATGTTGCGACGACTAAAAATGCGTTTGAATAGGTTTTTTGTCTTATTTGTGCTCAATAACGTCAGGGTTGCTGGTTATCGGTTCCATCCCTGTTTGCCGATAAGAGGAACAAATTTGAATATGGAAAAGGTTTCCTCTTCAAAGTTACCCTCTCCACGGTTGGTGATACGATACATCGCCTGTTTATTTTCGTCACCCACCGGTACCACCAGTCTTCCTCCCAAATCGAGCTGTGATTTCAGGGAGTCCGGAATAACCGGTGCGCCGGCAGTTACAACAATGGCGTCATAGGGGGCATAGGCGGACCAGCCCATGGTACCATCCCCGCATTTCAACATGGCCTTATATCCCAACTTGTGTAAAATATTTCGTGAGCGGTCATAGAGCATTCGGTGTCGCTCTATACTGTACACTTCCGCTCCCATGGCACACAGAATGGCGGCCTGATAACCGGATCCGGTACCAATTTCCAACACTTTCTCATCGGGTTCCACTTCCATTAACTCGGTCTGTTTGGCAACGGTAAATGGCTGAGAGATGGTTTGGCCCATCTCAATCGGAAGGGCAGAGTCCTCATAAGCACGATGACTCAAAGCCGAGTCGACGAACTGGTGTCGGGGTACTACCGAAAACGCGTCCAGCACGCGCTGGTCACGAATACCTTTGGACTTGAGCTCTTCAACTAACTTTTCCCGGTGTTTTTTGAAAACGCGCTCGTTTTGTGTGCCTTTTTGCTGCATAACATGATTATGGCCTGGATTAGCGGAAGCGGATGATGTATACCGACAATATAGGCACATCTGTTACGGCACCCAAGAAGGAAACGGGGCTATTGATAAACATTCCACATGCTTTGAACCAATTGGGTCAGGCTGGAATGTTCCGCTTTCCAACCGATTTGATGCTCGGCGCGATCCGAGGTGGCCACCAGCTCCGCGGGGTCGCCTTCACGCCGTCCCACCATATCATAGGTAACCTTGTTGCCGCTAACTTTTTCGGCTTCTTGTATGACTTCCAGTACCGTATATCCTTCGCCGGTGGCCAGGTTGAGCTGAAGGTCACGGTCTTGCGCTTCCAGGTACTCCATGGAGCTGACATGAGCAGTAGCCAGATCGTTGACGTGGATATAATCCCGGATGCATGTGCCGTCGCGGGTGGGATAGTCGTCTCCGAAGACTTGCATTTTGGAGCGGCTTCCGGAGGCGACTTCCATCACGATGGGTAGCAGGTTGGCGGGATTCTGTTCCTTGCCGAGAATCCGTCCATTGACATCGTATCCGGCAGCATTAAAATAACGCAGTGCCGCGTAACGGAGTCCCTTTAACCTGCTGTACCAGTCAAGAGTCTGCTCAATGACCAACTTTGTGTATCCGTAATAGTTGATGGGCTTCTGGGGATGCTCTTCGTCGATCGGCAGGTACTCCGGGCTTCCATAAGTGGCCGCGGAGGAAGAGAATACGAAGTTTTTGACATTATGCTCAACCATCATATTCAGTAGTTCCATGGTGGCAATGAGGTTGGCGCGGGTGTAGCGTTCGGGATTTTCCATCGACTCGCCAGCGGCTTTCAGGGCGGCGAAATGGAACACGGAGTCGAACTTTTCCGGACTCCCGTTTTCCGTGTCGGAATCCCCGGATAGCAGTCTGTTAAGCAGGGTGTGATCCCGCATATCCCCCTCGACGAGCGTGGCACGGGTGTCAACGTTTTCACGCAGGCCGGTTGCGAAATTGTCGAGGATGGTGACTTGGTGTCCGGCATCATTGAGTTCATAAACGACATGGGAGCCGATGTAGCCGGCCCCGCCGATGACGAGGATATTCATGGTTGATCAGGATGTAGGTTGGATTGAGATTGCGTAATTCCTGTGTGCTCGTTTGGGAAGATAGAGAAAGTGAAAACCAAATTGGACCTAAATATTTCTGCAAAAAATGGTATGCGGCAAACAGGATGTCACAAGAGTCTGCCGGTGGATAC
>CAYMBG010000049.1:13650-18333 GCA_964388615.1 uncultured Chitinophagales bacterium
ACCAGGCAATGGCCAGAAAAGCAAATAGCAAAGGATCCAACGTCACGCTCAAGGAAGTGGCGAGAGCGCTGGGTGTGTCGACCATGACAATATCCCGGGCGATCAAAGCCATCGACTCGCTGCGCTCCAAAAGGGTCGACGGCATCATGGTCTCAAGTTCGCAGACAGAAGATGATTACACCTATTATCAGCAGGTGATCAACAGCGGGCTCCCGTTTGTGTTTTTTGACCGTTGCATAGAGGACATCGGCGCGAGCTGTGTCGGGGTCAACGACGAGTCGGGCAGCCGGCAGAGGGGCACGAATTCATATCAAAGGCTTAGAGGTGACCGCTCTGGAATTCAAAACCAACAAATAAGCTATTATGCAGTTTTCACTTATAGACTTCATTGTATTCTTTGTCTACTGTTTTATTATTCTTGGCCTGGGACTTTTTATTGCAAAAAGGAAACAAACCGGCGATTCCGAAGGCTATTTCCTGGCCAGTAAATCATTGCCCTGGTGGGCGATAGGAACCTCGCTCATCGCCGCCAATATTTCAGCAGAGCAGATGATAGGGATGGCCGGCTCCGGATTTGCCATCGGGCTGGCCATTGCCAGTTACGAGTGGATGGGGGCGCTGACCCTCGTGCTGGTCGCCAAGTTCATGATCCCTGTTTTTCTGGATAAAGGCATTTTCAGTATGCCCCAGTTTCTCGGGGTACGGTATGATGAACGCGTACGGGCCATCCTGGCCATATTCTGGTTGCTGGTTTACATATTTGTGAACCTGACCTCCATTGTTTATCTCGGCGCTGTAACCATGGAAACCATCCTTGGGTTTCCCCTGACCTACGGCATTATCGGACTGGCGGCTTTTGCAGCCATATATACCATTTATGGTGGAATCAAGGCTGTGGCATGGACCGATGTGGTACAGGTCAGTTTTCTGGTCGGGGGCGGATTGCTGACCACCTGGCTGGCTCTGAATGCGTTTAGTGGTGGCAACGGCGCTATCGCCGGTTTTGCCGACCTCTTCCGGGAAGTACCCGGACATTTTGAAATGATTTTAAGCAGTGATCATGAGTTTTATTATGAACTGCCGGGTATCAGTGTGCTGGTAGGCGGACTCTGGGTGGCCAACATCAGTTATTTCGGCTGTAATCAGTATATAATCCAGCGCGCTCTGGCTGCCAAAAGTGTGGCTGAAGCACAAAAAGGGCTCATGTTTGCCGGTTATCTGAAATTGCTCATGCCTCTGATTGTAGTGATTCCGGGTATTGTTGCATTTGGATTTGGTGCCGATTTGATGCGTCCCGATGAAGCGTATCCCTGGCTCTTGGGTGAATTTGTGCCGATCGGGTTGCGCGGACTTGCGTTTGCGGCATTGATTGCGGCAATTGCTTCTTCACTGGCTTCCATGACCAATAGTACCTCCACGATATTTACAATGGATATTTACCGGGTTCATTTCAATAAAAAGGCTTCCGAGAAAAATCTGGTGTTTACAGGCCGGATCGTTAGTTTTGTCGCCCTGTTTGTTGCCGTTTTGGTTGCTCCCCAGGTAGAGAATTTCGGCCAGGCATTTCAGTTTATTCAGGAATTCACCGGTTTTGTGAGTCCGGGTGTCGTCGCTATTTTCCTTTTGGGGCTGTTTTGGAAACGTGCAACACCGAATGCCGCAGTATGGGCCGCTATTTTAACCATTCCTTCCGCCTTTTTCATTCGCTGGCTGATCCCGACCCTGCCGTTCCTTGATCGTATGGGTGTTGTCTTCCTCTTCCTTTGCGCTGTGATGGTTGTCATCTCCCTTTACGAAACATCGGATAAGGATCCGAAAGCTATTGAATACAAGGCAAATATGTTCCGTACCAATACTACTTTTAACATCGGATCGATCGGCATCTGCGCTATTCTTGCCGTCCTCTATCTCTTGTTCTGGTGACCTGAATTTCCACTATCACAGATACACGTCATATTTCTAATTTATGCAGACATTACCCGAAAAAATTCAAACGATTTTCCATAAACAATTTGGCGGTGAGCCACTGCTGATCTGCTCCCCCGGCAGGGTTAATCTTATCGGGGAACACACCGATTACAACAACGGCTTTGTACTTCCGGCCGCCATCGACAAGGCGATTTACCTGGCAATGCGTCCGAATAATACCGGCACCATCCGCCTGCGCTCTGTGGATATGACCCCGGATTTTGCAGAGGTACCTCTTACGACCTCCATCCCCAAAAACAATGCTTCCTGGGCCAATTATATTCTTGGAGTCGTGGATGAGCTGATCAAGTCGGGATACCCCTGTCAACTGTCCGCTGACGATGGGGCTGTCCGGCAAAGCGAGTCTTACCCGGAGCGTTCGTCACCCGCCGAACAAGAGGGCCGTATCGGTGGATTTGATTGTGTATTTGGCGGAGACATACCGATAGGTGCCGGCCTGTCTTCATCCGCCGCACTCGAAGGCGGTATTGCATACGGCCTGTCCGAACTTTTTGGCCTGAAGCTTTCACGTGTGGAGATGGCCCAGGTAGCTCAACGGGCTGAGAACAATTTCGTTGGTGTGCAATGCGGAATTATGGACCAGTTTGCCAGCTTGCACGGCCAGCGGGACCGTGTGATTAAACTCGACTGCCGTTCGCTGGAGTTTGAACGTTATCCTTTTGCATGGGATGATATTCGGATATTGTTATGTGACACCAACGTGCGCCGTGAACTGGCCGGATCCGAGTACAATATTCGTCGACAGCAATGCGAACAGGGAGTGGAAATCATACGCAAATCGGATCGCTCTGTTGAAACGCTCAGGGATGTTGCCATGGATCAGCTTTTATCCCACAAAAGCCAGATGAGCGAGGTTGTCTATCGCAGATGCCGCTATGTGCTGGAGGAGAACCAGCGTTTGCTGGATGCCTGTGAGAATCTGTTGGCGCAAGATCTTCCGGCATTCGGAGAGAAAATGTACCGGTCCCATTACGGACTCAGGGATGATTATGAGGTAAGCTGCCGGGAACTGGATGTACTGGTCGAGGCAACAGAAAGTCTCGATGGGGTGTTGGGTGCCCGTATGATGGGTGGCGGATTTGGCGGGTGCACGATAAACCTGGTCAGGTGGGAAAAGCTGGATGAGATCACATCAAAAGTGGGGGAACACTACCTCAGGGAAACCGGAAACAAGCCGGATTTTCATGTCGCTGCAATCGGAGAGGGCACTCATCAGATGGACCCGTGATCCCTTCCAATACCGGCACGTTGCCACCTTGCCACCTGATCCGCACTCATCAGATGGACCCGTGATCCCTTCCCGTTTCGCCACACCGTACCTAAAGCGGTGCCAGGAGTGCATGAGGACGGAATTGAATAGAAAAATGAGACATAAACAGGTTTCATATGTGAGGGATTGGTGTTATTATTCGTCCTGTGCACAAGCACCTGCAAAGGGCAACAGTGATGAAAGAACATGGAGAGATCAGTTAATCAAAAAAAAACAGAAGAGCAGGTAGAGCAAGAGGGGCGCAAACCGGAACACAAACCAGATGCTGGACCCGCCATCCCGGAAAAGGATCTGACCCGTCCGCGGGAGATGCCGTTTTTGTTTTTAAAAGGATTTGTTATGGGTTCGGCGGATGTGGTGCCGGGTGTGAGCGGTGGAACCATGGCTCTTATCCTGGGTATCTACACCCGTCTTGTATTTGCCATCAAGAGTGTGAATGCCCGCTCCATCCACCAGCTTTTTACATTTCAGTGGCGTGGTTTGTTTGATGAGGTGCATTGGAAATTTCTGTTTTCGGTGTTTTTGGGTGGGGTGTCGGCGGTATTCTTTTTTACCACTGTCATTATGTTGCCGGTTCTCATGCATACCCATCCCGAGATGATTTATGGCCTGTTTTTCGGTTTGATAGCGGGATCCATTTTATTGCTGCTGAAAGCAATTGGGGATGTGGGTTGGAGGGAGTTCGCGGTGGTGGTTGTCGGTTTTCTGATTGGACTTCGCATCGTTACTCTGGTCCCGTCCAGTACACCGGAAACGGCATTTTTTGCTTTTTTAAGCGGAAGTTTGTCGATTACCGCCATGGTATTGCCCGGTATTTCAGGCTCCTTTATCCTGCTGATTCTTCGGCAGTACGATCACATTCTGGGTAATATCGCGCTTTTAGGCACCGACCGGACCCTTGAAGCGTTTATGATACTGGTACCCTTTGGCTTGGGGATGATCGTCGGGTTGGTCCTTTTTGTGCGCCTGCTATCCTGGCTGCTCAAGCGGTTCCACATAATGACACTCTGTCTGCTTGTTGGTTTTATGGCCGGGTCGCTGTATGTCGTTTGGCCTTTTCAGGAGCGTGAATACACAGAGATCACACAAAGTCGTGCTGTACCTGCGGATGATCCTGAAGTTCAGTCACTGATGGAAGAAGAACCGGACCGTCGCCGTCCCGAGTACACGGAGTTGGGTGATATCATCAATCCGGAGGCCCCTTCACATGAGCAGGAGTACGAAGTGCTGGAAGTTAGCCGCCACATGATACGGAGTCAGCCGTATTGGCCGCAGTGGCGCAACCCCGGAGAAGATGATCGCTTGCGAAGGGGAGGATTATCCCTGTACGGAGGAGTAGGAATCATGCTTTTCGGATTTTTCATTGTAGGATTTCTGAGCAGGATGATGAATCGCAAGTTATCCGGGCAGCAAACCTTGTGAAA
>CAYMBG010000049.1:18433-19679 GCA_964388615.1 uncultured Chitinophagales bacterium
TTTTCAGAAGGATCCCGAAAAGCCTACTCCTATGCGGAGTCGCTTCTCAAGGTATTTGGTGGTCAAGTGGATATGATAAGAGTTGTGCCTACGGTACGATATCTGCACGAGAGCATGAAAAAAGTAGGCTATCCATTCTCACTGGATCAGGATGTGTATCCCCATATTGTAGAGGATACCCAGGAAAAGCTCAATGAAGAGCTTAAAAACTATATTTCGGAGCCTTATCGGGGCCAGCCGATCGCCAAGATCGGGCGCAGAGCATATGAAGAGATTATTGAGCATGCGCAGCAGGAGAAATATGATCTCATTTTGATGGGAGCCCAGGGGCGTCATGCCGATCATATTATTCGTGGACATGTTACCGAGAAAGTCATTCGATTCAGTCCGGTGCCGGTGCTTTCGATATCCGGAAATGTGATGCCGGAAAGTACGGGAAACATCCTGGTGCCGACCGATTACTCCGATTTTTCGCTCAAGGCGATACTTCCGGCAGCAATTATGGCGGGACGTTTGAAGTCCGGGATCACTTTGTTTCATGTAAGGGAACTACATGGCACGGAGCCGGTAGAAGAAGAAGGGTCGGATGAAGATCAGTTACTTCGGTTCCGGAAAAAAGTGGCGAATAAACTACAGTCGTTTTTTGCCGAGCGGCCCAAGGCAAAACTGAAGCTGGAAAACGGTGATAGGGAAAACTTTACACTGCACCTGGAGCGTGATGAAGAGCAGTATCACATACCGGTAAAGATCGATCAGGTAAGAGGGATATCCGCTCATTATGAAATTGTGGATTATGCCGAGGAAAATGCGGATATGATAGTGATCGCTACACACGGCCGCAGCGGTCTTGCACACATGTTCATGGGATCGACATCCGAAAAAGTGGTGCAATGGGCGAAAATACCGGTACTGACAACAAGGCCTAAAGAGATGGCCTCCAAAAAGGGGTGAGGAGTGATCAAGGTTTTGCCCGTTTTCGGTTTTCCCGAAGAATAGAGATGAACTGGGAAAAATAGGCCAAGGCAAGATTGAATACCCACAGAAAATATGCTATATTACTAAGCTAATGATGACAGGCAATTTTATTGAGATTTGATCAGCTGCACGAAACAAAGTTGGTAAATCTGTGAAACTTTGATAGCATTGTCAGTTGATCATTTGAATTGCGACCCAACGGGCCCGTAGCTCAGCTGGTTAGAGCAGTCGACTCATAATCGATTGGTCGGGGGTTCAAGTCCCTCCGGGC
>CAYMBG010000050.1:0-9184 GCA_964388615.1 uncultured Chitinophagales bacterium
GTGACCTGTTTGCTGAAACAACGCTCCAAAGCTATCTGGAACCAGGGGACGGCCAGGTTTTTTGCTCCTTTTATGAGTGTTTTTTCTTTGAAGATGAGGACCTGCGGCCTATGGAAACCGCCGCCGATGATTACATCCAGGATAATTACATTGATAATGCCCTGGTCCTGTCGGATGGTTCCATCGCTATCGCCACCCGGAACGGAGGTATCGTCCAGTTGTCGGGTGACGGTGAACTTATTCGTATCCTCAATGAAACGACCGGGCTGATTAACAACGCTGTGTATGGCCTTTATGAGAATGAATTCGGAAGCCTCTGGGTGGCAACTGTGGATGGCTTTTCCAAAATAGACTTAAGCTTGCCGTTCCGGCGTTTTGATCATCGCCACGGTATCCACGAGTATGTCAGGCGCATGACCATCTTCGACGACACTCTGTTTCTGACTTCCAGTGCCGGTGTGTATCGGATCGATGATACCGGTCAGGCGCATTTGTATGATAACATGACGTTTTGCAATGAATTCATGCATTACCGGAATGAGTTGTATGTGACTTGTACTGGAGCGCTATACAGATATGGTGAGGATGGCTTTGAACAATGGAGCTCAAATGATTTTGCCGATATAGTCACCATTTATGAAGACAATACCCTGATTGGGGTTGAGGAAAATTCCATTTTTCTTGCCGAAATGTACGGGCAGAATGTGGATATCATCTACCGCATAGACGATATCGGAATCAGCCCTAACTCCATCCTGGCCGATCGCCATGGCAATGTCTGGATTGGAACGGAGACCAACGGCCTGCTGCGGGTTCGATTTGTGACCGGTGAGCATGATGGCCATGATCACCATTGGGATCGTTACTTGCATGAACAGGAGGGGCGGCAAGGTGATGAACGGGTTTACGTGACGGAATTAAATGACCAGCCCGCGTTCCTGACCTGGGGTATGGGTATCCAACGCTATGATGCGGAGCGCGATACCATGTTTCTGGATACCCGTTTCGGCGAACCGTTTAACGATCCGGAGCGGCAGTTTTTTTGGGCCCGTGAGGATGACCAGGGAAATGTATGGTTTCGGACGAATCAGCGGTATCAGGTTGTCTGGCGGGATGAACAGGGGGGATACCGTACCGGGGAACCTGTTTTGAATAGTCTCAGAGACCGTCAAAGTAATTCCATCCATCCCGATTCCCGGGGAAAGGTTTGGTATGTCACCGAGCAAGGGTTAGTCGTTTTTGATCCGGATCATAATTTTCAAACGGATGCCGGCTTTCATGCCGGGATATGTGAAGTATTTGTGCATGCCGATTCCCTGATCGCCTATGGAGCTACTGACGATCCCGTGGAGTTGGATTATGACAACAACGAGTTGCGGTTCCAGTATGCCGCTGCCAGTTATCACCTGCCCGAGCTGACCCGATACCGGGTGATGCTGGAGGGTTTTGATGGCGAGTGGTCGGATTGGTCACCGGAAACGCGTAAAGATTACACCAACATCCCGGAAGGGGTTTACCGGTTCCGGGTTGAGGCCCGTGATGTCTTCGGCACCGTGGCTGCAGCTTCAACGTTTCATCTCCGGATACATCCGCCATGGTATCGAACCATCTGGGCTTATCTGTTATATGTATTATTGGCGGCAGGTGTGCTTTTTACTGCGTATCGGATACGCCTCAATCAGATCCTGCGCGTGCATCGCATAAGGAACCGTATCGCCAGTGACCTTCACGACGAAATAAGCGCAACACTGAGCAGTATCAGCTTTTTTGCCAAAGCGATTGAAAGTGATAAAACCCGAGACGACAAACAGAGGTTCGTGAAGCTTATCGCCGACAGTGCCGGTGAAGCGAAGGAAAAGATATCGGATATTGTTTGGGCCATAAACCCCGAACATGATGACTGGACATCGTTCTTGTCACGATGTCGCCGCTATACCTCAGATCTGCTTGAAAGCAGGAACATCTCCTATAAACTGGATATTGACCACTCTATACCCGGCAAGATAGATATGCAGATGCGGCAGCATTTGTGGCTGATATATAAGGAGATGGTAATGAATGCTGTCCGACATTCCGGGGCCGGACACCTTCATGTCGCGATCCGGCATACCAATGGAAAATTGGTGATCATCGTCCAGGACGACGGGTCGGGTATGAACTTGCAAACCAAACCGGAAGGAAACGGTATCTATAATATCCGACGCCGCGCCGAGTCGCTGAAAGCGGATGTGAAACTGGATACCGAACCCGGATGGGGAACCCGGTGGAAACTTACTTTCAACTGGTAGCTTTAAAAAGGTTCACCCGTTTTTAAAGTAACGTGTCTGGTTAACCGCATAAACATGCAGTGTTTTATGTCCATGTTTTGCGCTATCATACCCATTGGTGTCAGAAGTGATGATCCTGGTCATGAACATCTTCTGTGCCGGAATGAAACCCCAAAAATCCAGCAAAAAATCGTGTTATTGTGATCAACGTCGGAATAATTGAAGATAATCGGTATATGCGCGATGGGTGGAAAGCCCTGATCAATCTGGAAGAGGACCTGCGCGTCGTCGGCGGTTTCGGTTCCTGCGAACAGGCCTTTGCATCGGATATCATCAAAAAGGTGGATCTGATAATTATGGACATCGGGTTACCCGGCATGAGCGGTATCGAGGGCGTTCGTTACATCAGAAAATATTACCCCGATATTGTAATGATCATGGCCACAGTATTTGATGATGACCAGCACGTTTTTGATGCCTTGAAAGCCGGTGCCATGGGGTATCTGATGAAGAAAGTGAGTCCCGAAGAGCTGGTGGAGGCCATTCGTGATGCCTGGCGAGGCGGATCCCCTATCACTCCGAACATCGCCCGGAAAGTTATCCAGACATTTCATTCCGGTAACACCGATGAAGAGCTTAGTGAAAGAGAGCTGCAGATTCTTGAAAAACTGGCGACCGGATGCTCTTACAATGCCATTGGCAGGGAGATTTTTCTCTCTACGGACGGCGTTCGCTACCACATCCGTAATATCTATCAGAAGCTGCAAGTCCACTCACGCTCGGAAGCGATTGCAAAAGGAATTTCCAGAAAATTGATAAACCCGGGTAACATGGAATAATGTAACGGGGACCCATGACAGAGACCTCGATTCAAAAAGCTCGTCACCCTGACCGGGACGGGTTTTTTTTTGACTGAATATTTCCGCTTTTTTCCTTATATATGCCCTGTAAATGGCAGCCCGGACAAGCTTGCTGTTACGCGAGCCATGTCACCTGCTATCTGGCCGGTCTCTTTTTGTATACGGTAAAGGATCCCATGTAGCTTGTCTCAGGTTGTCCCGTATGTTGATCCGAACAAAAACCTTCTATTTTTTATGAAAAACTCGCTAAATATTTCAAAGAGGAACCCGAACATCTTGAAAGGGGGCCTTCTTTCTATTATAACCGTTTTTTGTGCTCTGCAACTACAAGCGGAACCTATGACCCCTCAACAGCTGGCTGAGATCAGCAGTGTCGGTGTTGTACAGCTCTCACAGGATGGGCGCTATCTGTTATATAGCCAATCGGCGCCGGTTGATCCGCTGGAGGATAACGCCAGAGCCGATATTGAGCTTCATCTGATTGACCTTGAAGAGGATTCCCGTCACCAGCTGGAGCTCGAAAGCCGGGCCGGTAACATTGCCGTCAGGCCTGGGCATGGGACCTTCTCGTTTACCAGCAACATGGAGGATGATGATTTCACGACCCTCTATGAGTACGATCCCGCCACCGGCGAGGTACATACGGTGTATGAGCATTTTACTCATATTTCGGGTTACAGCTGGCATCCATCCGGAGAACAACTCTCGGTCATATCAAGCGAGGAGCTGGACATTCCCGAAAATCCGCTGCCCTATGAACCGGATATCTACGAAGAAAACCTTTCCCAACGCGAGGGTTATCTGGTGAACCTGGAGCAACATGATCCGGAACCCCGGCAGATTCAGGTCGACGGAAGCATTTATCTTATGTCATGGAGTCCATCCGGTGACCGGCTGGCGATTTCTGAAACGCCTACTCCGCATATTGATGATTACTACATGTTTCAACAAGTGAAAATCGTCGACGGTGAAACCGGCAGGGTCGTGACCGAAATTGATAACGAAGGCAAGCTGGCACAGATTGAGTGGAGTCCGGCCGGTGACCGCCTGGCATTGCGCGCCGGAAACAGCATCCATGATCCGATCGATGGTCGTATCATGGTGGTCTCCAGTCAGGGGGGAACACCCGAAAATATCCATCCGGATTTTGAAGGAAAGTATGAGCAGATATCCTGGACCGATGAGGAAGCGATCCGCTTTATTGCCAGTGAGGGCACGGCACGTTCTTATGGGACTATCCATCCTGACGGAAGCGGGTTTTACCGGGTGCTGGATACCGACAGCCCGATCCTCAACCGTTTTGTGTTGGCCGATGACGGCAAAATCGCTTTTTCGGTACAGACACCATCGCATCCCTCCGAAGTGTACCTGCTCGAGCCCGGAAGTGCTCAACTGCGGCGGCTGACCAACAGCAACGAGTGGCTTCAGGATGTCACTATGGGACGCCAGGAGGTCGTGAGCTATGAAGCACGCGATGGACGTCACCTGGAAGGGCTGATGATCTATCCGCTGGATGAGACCGGCGGGCCCTATCCCACCATCGTGATGGTGCACGGCGGACCGGAAGCACATTACAGCAACGGGTGGCTGACCGGCTACTCGCTACCCGGACAGCTTGCCGCCGGCCGTGGTCTTGCCGTTTTCTATCCCAATTACCGCGGCAGCACCGGACGCGGACTCGAATTCATCAAATCGAGTCAGCAGGATCTGGCCGGTGCCGAATTTGACGATATTGTCGATGGAGTCGATTATCTCATCGATCAGGGGATCACCGATGGCGATCGCGTCGGGGTGACCGGTGGTTCGTATGGTGGGTATGCCACGGCGTGGATGTCCACCCGATACTCTCACCGGTTTGCAGCGGGTGTCATGTTTGTCGGCATCAGTAATAACATCTCCAAATGGGGTACCAGCGATATTCCCGAGGAACTTTATCTGGTTCACGCCAGACAGCGGCTCTGGAATCACTGGCAATGGAACCTGGAGCGAAGCCCGATCTATCATGTGGACAATTCCCAAACACCCTTGCTTATCATGCACGGGGAAGATGACACCAGGGTACACCCGGCTCAGTCACTGGAACTCTACCGGCATATCAAGGTGCGCAAGCCGGAAGTACCGCTCCGCCTGGTATGGTATCCCGATGAGGGACACGGTAACGTCCATTCTACATCCCGATTTGACTATAACTTGCGGATGATACGCTGGTTTGAAACATTCCTGGCCGAAGAGCCTGCCACCGTAAAGCCCGAGTCATGGCTGGATTTTGAGAAACTGGGCGTAGAGCTGCCCGCTGACTGATTCCGGAAACCGGAAAAAAGAACAGGATTATGCAGGAAGTAAGCCGCAAATGGATTGGCGCGCATGTCAGCGCGGCCGGCGGGGTGGACAAAGCCCCGGCTAATGCCCGTGATATCGGCGCCAATGCATTTGCCCTGTTCACCAAAAACCAACGACGCTGGAAAGCCAGGCCACTGGAACCGGATGTTATTGATGCTTTCAAAAAACGTTGCGACGAGCTGGAGTTTACCGGTTCGCAGATCTTACCGCATAACAGCTATCTGATCAATCCGGGTCACCCGGAACCGGAGGGTATTGAAAAGTCACGTGCCGCGCTGCTGGACGAGATGCAGCGCTGTGAGCAGTTGGGTATTCCACAACTCAACATCCATCCGGGGAGCCATCTGCGAAAAATAAGCGCAACGGAGTGTCTGAAACGGATCGCGGAGTCGGTGAACAGGGTACTGGATCAAACGGCAGGCGTTACCGTCGTCCTGGAAAATACCGCGGGACAGGGTAGTAACCTGGGAAATCGTTTCGAGCACCTGATCGAGATTATTGACCAGGTGGAAGACCAGACACGTGTAGGATTCTGTATAGATACCTGTCATGCGCATGCGGCCGGATATGACCTGTGTACGCCGGAGGCCTATCAACAAACCATGGAGGAGGCGGACCGCGTGATCGGCCTGGATCGGTTGAAAGGCATCCATCTGAATGATGCCAAATCCGACCTGGGCAGTCGCGTCGACCGCCACGCTCCGCTTGGTACAGGGACCATGGGGGAGGAGCCGTTCCGTCAGATTATGCGTGACCGGCGCCTTGACCGCATACCCATGATTCTGGAGACTACCCAGCCGGAATTATGGAGTGATGAGATCGTCTGGCTGCGCCGGTTGACATAACAATAGGTTACTTATTTCAGTAGCATCATCTTGCGGACCTGTGTAAAGTCACCCGCCTGAATCCGATACAAATACAATCCACTGGACAGAGAGGAGGCGTCAAAGGTCACCTCGTGGGTGCCGGCATTGAGATTACCATCCACCAACGTCGCTACCTGCTCTCCTTTTATATTGTACACCTCAAGAGTGACACTTACGGGTTCCTTCAAGCTGAAACGGATCTGTGTAGCCGGATTGAAAGGATTCGGATAGTTTTGATCAAGACGGAACGCGCCGGGCAAATCCTCTTCGGGATTTGGTTCGGCGGTGGTGGGCCTATCCTCCGGTATAACCCAGGAAAGCTCGGAAAGGTTAACCTGTCCGCCCGGTCCTGCAGGATTTTGACGTATCATGAAGACCGGATCGACCACGCCGAATGTGACAGTGTCTGTCTCAGCCGCGTTGACCTCTGACAGAGAGAATCTGCCGGCAAGTCCATCTTCCGGTTCAAGGTCTACTTCCGAGTTGACAAACAGGTCAAAGGTGACCTCGCGAACACTGGTTTGTTGGTAACGAAGAGAAAACAGGCCGTCCGGGTATTCGGTGACCTCCGACGTGATGCCGCCCCTGTTACCAGACTCTTTTTTTGCATGTCCGGCTTCGGATTGGCCTTCGGTTGCACCCTCGACCGGCTCGGGGATATCCAGCAGTGTGATGGTTCCCCGAAGATCGAATTGATCTTCATGACCTTCCAGGGCGATCCAGTTGCCTATGCGGATGTTGTTACCACCATCATAAAACGTGGCATCCTCCTCCAACGAAACATGAAACAGGTCCATGACGGTCACGGTACGGGAAAGGGAGGCTTCCCCGCCGCTTTTGTCGATCTCAAGCAGATCATAATGCCGCCCTGAAAGATTGGCGATCACTTGATCCTGATCCCCGAAATAGCGTGCCGCGAAGGCTTCGGTGCGAATGACCGCAATCGCCGGGGCGTCGATAATAAAAGATCCGGAGAGTGCAACTTGACTCACACCCAGATCCAGCTCCGAAGAATCGTCCAGCAGGACATTGATATCTCCGTGCACCGTTAACGAACCGTTGTCGAGGTCAATGATGCCGTCATCGTTTGCCTCCAGATGGGCATAACCGTCGGTGACGGTCATCGTGCCGTCATCCAAATCAAACTCACCATACCCCTCGGCATAAACGTACAGATTGCCACCAATGGTGATATCAGCTTGATCGACATCGATATTTTCATCGTTGTCGGCTGCGTGCTTCGATAAACGCAATATCATATCGCCCGCAACATCGATGGTGACCATATCTGCGTCAATTTCGCCGTCACCGTCACTGCCTTCCGGACGGTGATGGATGATCTCCAGGTTTTGGCCCACAAACAGAACCGCTTCGCCCATTTCAAAGTCATCGGTGCCGTTGACATCGATGGTCATGTTTCCGGCAAACGAAAGGCTGGATTCATCCAGATCAATGATACCGCTGCCGGTCTGGGTAAGGACCACTTCGCCCTCCACCACAAATTCAGAGGCGTCAAAATCGAACTCTCCGTAATCGGAAGCGTTGACCAACAGGTTGCCGGTCACCGTAACATGCGCGTCATCCATATCAATATTTTCGTCATTGTCGGAAGCGTCTTTGCTGACATTAACTACAAAATCGCCTCCCACAGAGATGATTGCATCGTCCATGTCGATTTCGGCATCCTCGAAAATATCCAGATCACCGGGACGATGATGGTTTATCCGAAAATCACCTCCGATCGTCAGTTGGACATCGTTGAACTCAAAATCACCTTTACTCTCCATATCGATGACCAGGTCACCAAGAACGGTGATATGCTCGTGGTAGCTTTCATTGTCTCTGAAACGGGGGTTGCCATCCTCCCTGACATGGATATACAGGTCATTGAGTTCGGCCGCTACTTGCTCGTAATCGGAGTTGCGGTCGTGAACGCGATGTTCAATGGTGCCGGTGAGGGAATAATTGACGGCCTCACCGCGGATCCGGATGTCGTCGCCAATGACAATACGGTTGCCGTTATCCCGGAAAGTGGCGTGGTTCTCATATTGTGTCCGGAAGTTATTCAATGTCCTGACTACCGTGTAGCTGGAGTCGGTGTTTGCTGTGCTCAGATCCATAATGCCGGTATCTTTATCAGATCGGAAATTATAGACCAGCAGATGGGAATCGGCATCGCCCGTAAGCGTTTGATCACCATCTTCACGATAATTGAAACTCCAGACGTGGTCCGGATCCTCATAATCCCATGTTATTCCGCCGGTAAGGGTAAGGTCACCACGCGCCGCAAGGTCGCCTCCCGCCTGATTGGTGAAGGAGATGGTGAGATTATCGAATGTGACGTTATAGCCCGCTGCAAACACGATATTTTCGCCGGTGTCGATCGTCAGTCGGGTTTCCTCCCCGCCGATGGTCCAGTCGTCATCGGTATGAGGCAGGTGTCCGGATATGATGAAGTGCTGACCATCTGAGGTGAAGTCGCCGGGATGCTCCCCGACGGCGTTTTCCCAGCTTGTCGAGTCATTGAGCGCTCCTCCCTGGTAGATATACTCCTGGGCTATGGATTTGTTTGCCCCTGAAAGTATCATGACAAACAGTGCGACGGTAAGGAAGGAAGCCGGTGAGAAACCGGAAAGGCGATTCATAATCTGTTTTCCCATTTTATGAGCCATAAAGGTGATTTTATTTTGGGTTATAACGGTATTTTTAAACCGTGGATGCACGGATTTTTAGAAACAAAGGCAGACCGTCTCCCGTTTTGTCAGGGATCCGGATTCGGCCTGGTGTTAAGTCATACAATGTATAATCATTCTACAATAAGGAGTAAAAGCTGTTTTATCAAAAAAAGCAG
>CAYMBG010000050.1:9284-19496 GCA_964388615.1 uncultured Chitinophagales bacterium
TTTCACTACCCGGAAGCCGGTAAACTCCGGGGCTGTCAAAGGCCGGGTGTCGTCATGTTGGTCGACGTAATCAACCGCACCGTATCCATAAACGTCAGGATCGGGTTTGCCGGCATCCGGCTGGTTGGCGGAGCCGTCTTCATTCGACGGGGCGATCCACTCGGCGACATTGCCGCCCAGGTCATATAACGCGGCATCGCCTACCGAAACCGATGGAAATGATCCGGCTTTGCGAATGAGTGCGGCAGGGGAGAGCTGATCTGTTTTACGGCGCAGCAACCCGACCTCATCCACGGTAATTTCGTATCCGGCCAGACGGTTCAAGGTGTTTTGACGGGGGCCTGCCGAGTGGGCGATGCGGTGCAATGCAGCCGCCTCTTCGGCATCCGGCAGCCGGTAGGACTCGCCGGTGTGATCGCTCAGCCACCGGGTATATGCCAGGGCGCGCGCGGCGGAGACACCCGTGACGGGATGATTTCCGCGAAGCGGATGGAAGTCATGTTCGGGGTCAAAAGCCTGAAACTGGCGGTTTGTAACCGGAAACCGGCCAAGAGAAAGCTCCTCAGACAGGTCGCCGGGACCTCCGGAACCCACAGGAACCACCTCGGGTATCAGCTCATCACTGTTGCGAACGCCATAGTACCCATTATCGCTGGCCAGGCTGTCACGTTTCATCAGTTCGGCAAGCGGACTTTCCTCCTTAAAAGCGATGTTGGGTTCTTCATAAGTACCAAACAGATAACGGTCAAACCAGGCAATCTCTTCCTTGAGTTTGCGGGTCTGATGGGTGATCTTCCCTATGCTGTGAGGTTGATCCGGAAACCACAGAAACCGCACGGGTGCCTTTCCGACCTGCTGCAGGGCGCGATAGTGTTCCCATCCCTGGTCACGCGGCACGGCCCGGTCTTCGCTTCCGAAAAAGATGATGGTCGGAGCCTTGACCTGATCCATCCGGAAAATCGGGGATTTTTCGATATAAGTTTCATTGTAGAATTTGGCGCCGGTACTGTCCCATGGCGCACCGCCGATATAGCTTTGGTCAAAACGGACACCAAACATGCAGGTGCCGAAATCCGAAATCCAGTTCACATTACCCGCACCGGCACCAATCACCTGGAACATATCCGGATATTCGATAGAAAGGGCGATACTCAGGATCGAGCCGTTTGACCATCCCATTACCCCAAGCGAATCGGTGTCGATTTTGCCTTGCCGGTCAAGGGTGTTGATACCGTTGACGATATCTACCAGCTCCAGTTCGTAATAGCGCTCTTTAATCGACTCAACAAAATCCAGGCCGTGGTTGGAAGAGCCGTGGTAGTTGGGCATAAGGACGAACGACTCCTTTTGAGAAAGCAGATGCGGAAAATAGGCCCAGCTCATATTCCACCAGTCGAGCGTCACAGCTGCGGGTCCACCGCGAATGGCGACCGTGAGCGGGTAACGACGGTCGGGATCGTAGTCCTCCGGATAGTACAGGATGCCGTTGACTTCATCATCCTCCGCTCCGGTCCATCGGAATATTTCGCTGCGGGCAATATGTTTGTTTTCCAGGCCGGTATTGAGCCGGAACAGCTCATATCCTTCCGAGAGGCGGGCACTGCGCCGCCGCAGATCCAGTTCACCGAGCCGGTATTCCGGCAGGGTGGATGCGGTAGAGTGAACAAAGACGACCTGTTCCCGATCCTCGGCGATGGCCGCAACCGCCACACGCTCGTCATGTTTACCGGCGTCAACGACACGTTTGCGCCACTCACCGTCGCCCCTTCGCTCGTAGTGAGCCAGCAAGCGGGTCGGTCCGTTGGCAAGAGAGGCCAGGACATCGTTACCGACCACTTCGAAACCGGAACCCAGCGCCCAGGCCCAATCCAGCGGTACCTTGACCGGGTCCAGCGGGTGATCCGCCCCGTCATTATCCGGTTCACCGGAAGGGCCGCCCAAACCGGAGTGAGCATAATCCGAAAGGTCCAGGTCATCGGGCAGATCAATATAATATAGCTCAGAAATGCCGGCGCCGCTCCACTCGGGATCCGAAGAGGTCACCGCGGTGAAGTAGAAGCCGTCATTATCATCCGTAAAAGCAAAATTGCCCGGAGTTTGCAGGCCCTCCAGGATGCGGATCCGCTTTTGGGATTCCAGGTCCCAAAAATAGGTAGCGGGAGGTGGTTGCGCGTCGGCACCGTAGTGAGGACTCCGGATGTGGCCCGTAACGGCAAAGCGTCCATCTTTGGAAACAGCATAGGTGTTGATGGGAAAAGCGTTGTTGGTCAGCCTGCGCACCTGTTTGGAATCCGGGTCAAATGAGAACAACCTTCGGGGTTTAAAGGTGGTGGTGTCCTCAATAACACGAGTGTTATCCTCCCGTTGCTTGCGTTCGGACTCGATCAGCAGATCCCCTTCTTCAGATAAAAACGTGATGGAACCGTCGCTGCGTTGCTGAATACTTCGGATTCCTTCCTCAAATTCATGGACCTCATAAGGTTCGCCACCAAAAATATTCATGGCCCAAAGTTTGTTGCCGCCATCGCGGGAAGAGAGGAAATAGAGCAGGTTGCCGTCACGGGAAAAAAACGGGTTGCGGTCGGACTCCCCGGAGCGGGTCAGTTGCAGAGTCAGGTAGGCGCCGCCGCCGGCATCCCGGGGGTGGTCACCGGCCGGTTGATCCAGGCGCGTCAGGTAGAGGTCGGTGACCTTTCTGTCTTTTTCGGAGGAGTTGCGGGATTTAACCCAGGCCACCATGCTGCCGTCGTCAGAGAACGAGAATTGTCGTGCCGATTCCTGGCCGACAATATCCTCCGGTGACCAATGATGATCGTTGGCCATCAGTGGTGCATGCATCACGCTGAAAACTGTGATTAGCAAAAACATGTACAGGGTCATGAAGCATTTCATAAGCAAAACATAGTATAAAGGTATAAATAAAAAATAGCGTATTTGTGAAAACAGGTTTCACAGGGTTCGTGACAAGCCGACAGGAAAAGTAACCATAATTCGACACGTCTGCCGGAGTTTTTCATTTTGGAAATATCACGGACCCTGTTATTATAGCCATTGGCGGACAAATAGATGGTTTTCGACAAGTGGGAAAAGACAAACTCCGTGCCGCTACGATGAGAAGCAGTCATAAATGAGGACCTAAACATTTCGCTAAAATGCAGAAAAACAAGATTTTTCTTTGGGCCATAACCTCCGCTTTGGGAGGATTTCTGTTTGGTTTCGATACCGCGGTCATATCGGGTGGGGAGCAGCAGATTCAAAACTACTGGAACCTCAGCGACATCCTTTTGGGGCAGACCGTTGCGATGGCCTTGTACGGCACCATCATCGGTGCGATATTCGGAGGTTATCCGGCACAATCGTACGGCAGAAAAATAACGCTCATCTGGATTGCCGCCCTGTTTCTGGTCTCGGCGGCCGGGTCGGCGTTGGCACCCAGCGTTCATTGGTTGATGTTTTTTCGCTTCATCGGAGGCTTGAGCATCGGGGCCTCTTCGGTAGTAGCTCCGATGTATATCTCGGAAATATCCCCGGCAGAAAAACGGGGACGGTTAACCGCGCTTTTCCAGTTCAATGTCGTACTGGGTATACTGATCGCCTACTTTTCCAATTATTTGATCGGAGCCGATGTCGAGGGTTCCTGGCGCTGGATGCTCGGTGTGGAGGTGATACCTGCCATGCTGTTCCTGGTCATGGTATTCTTTATACCCGAAAGTCCAAGATGGCTCATCGTCGCCAAAAACCGTGTGGATAAAGCCCGTGAGATTCTGCGTATCATTGATCCCTCTACAGTAGATGAGTCGGTACAGGCAATTCAGGCCAGCGACCACCAGAAAGGGAAAGCCGCCACGGTATGGGATTTTTTCAGTGGAAAGTTCACTTTCCCGATCATACTGGCATTTTTGTTTGCCTTCTTCAACCAGGTATCCGGAATTAACGCCATTATCTATTTTGCGCCACGCATCTTTGAACTTACCGGTATGCCGGCCGACACCGCATTGCTTTCTACCGTTGGAGTAGGAGTGGTAAACCTGGTCTTTACGATGCTCGGACTGGTGTTGATTGACCGCTTTGGGCGGCGTTTCCTGATGTATATCTGTTCATTCGGCTACCTGTTTTCACTGTCGATCATCTCCTATGCGTTTTTCACCGAGGCCTTTACCGGCATGATGGTACCGGCGTTGATCTTCATCTTCATAGCCGCCCATGCCATTGGACAGGGCGCCGTAATCTGGGTATTTATCTCCGAAATCTTTCCCAATGTGGTACGTTCGTTCGGCAACTCGTTGGGCAGCAGTACGCATTGGATATTCGCGGCGCTCATCGCCGGTAACTTCGTTTACTTTGAGAGCCTGTTCGGAGGCGGACCCATTTTCGCTTTCTTCGGTTTCATGATGTTGCTTCAGCTCCTGTTTGTCTGGAAAGTGATGCCCGAGTCCAAAGGCATCACTTTAGAGGAAATGGAGGTGAAGCTGGGTATCAGCACCGAAGCGCTGAAAGAGATTGTGCCCGAAGAGGAGTTGAAAGAGTAATCATCCGGCGGCAATTCGGCAATGGCAGCGGATTCATTCAACCAGCTCAAACGAGCCGCTGACCAATGCATCCGGATCGGAAGAAGCTCCCACGTGGAAGTCGTATGTCGTGGTTTCGGTCACCCAGGTGCTGAGCTCCGGGTTATACCAGGCCAGTTCCGAGGCGGGCAGTTGGAAATCGACGCTCTTCTGCTCCCCCGGCTGCAGATATACCTTGTCAAATCCGCGAAGAAGCTTGACCGGCCGCTCCACTTCCGACTCGGGGTATCCGATATACAGCTGAACGATCTCGTCGCCGGCCCTGTCGCCGATGTTGCGGACCATCACGGAGAACGAAAGGGTGTCATTGCTATGGTAGCTGGAACGGGAGGATGATGGCTCCCGGTACTCGAAATCGGTGTAGCTCAAGCCAAAACCGAAAGGAAAAGCCGGCTCCATCTCCTCCTTGTCGAACAGGGTATAACCATGGTAGTAGTCATAATGGACCTGTTCGGCAAACGGCTCAAAAGGGGGAAGCTGATCCTGGTGTTGCGGGATGGTGAAAGGCAGTTTCCCGCCCGGATTCACCTCTCCGAACAATATACCGGCCAGCGCATTTCCACCCTCCATTCCGGCGTACCAACTGTAGAGGATTGCCGGGGCGTGATCCTGCCAGGCTGACATGGTTACGGCGCTTCCGGCCACCAACACCACTGCGGTACGGGGGTTGGCAGCGGTCACTGCACGGATCAACTCCTCATCTTCCGGTTTAAGATCCAGACTGAAACGGTCACCACCGGCGATATCATCGGGATCGGCAATCTCATCAGGATCCGGCGGACCCACCTCGCCGGTCAGGTCCATATCGAGGTATTCGCCCTCATCATGGTGTGTATAGCCGGCGATCAACACCACCTGATCGGACTCCCGGGCCATTGCGGCGGCTTCTTCATAATCGTACGCGCCGGTTTCGTCATCAAAACGGTCATATAGCGTGGTAGTACCGCCCTGTGCGGTGACATAGTCACGAATACCCGCGTACGGAGTGACAATATTATCATTTCGAACATGACTGCTGCCCCGGTCGCCGGTATTCGGCAGGTCCGCAATGTTACCAATCACCAAAACATCCTTGCCGGCCGGATCCTCAAAAGGCAGCACCTGTTCATTTTTCAGCAGTACCATGCTCTTTTCCGCCACTTCCCGAGCCAGAGCCACGTGTTCATCGGCGGCCTTCAGGCTTTCGTCATACACCATGGTATCATCGGCAAGCGCATAGGGAAGGCGGGTTTTCAGGATGCGGGTGACGATCTCGTCGATCTCCCGCTCGGACACCTCGCCCCGTTCGATCGCCTCCTCAAGTTCATCACCGTAATGGTTACGGAAAGGCATTTCAACATCGAGTCCGGCTTTTACCCCCTTCACGCCGTCATGAAGTCCGAGAATCCAGTCGGTAGAGACAAATCCGTCAAAGCCCCAGTCATCGCGAAGGATATCGGTAAGCAGGGGCCGGTTCTGAGAGGCGTATTCCCCCCGCACCCGGTTGTAGGAGCTCATGAGAGAAGCGGCCTCCCCTTGCTGGATCACTTTTTTAAAGTGGGGCAGGTACACCTCCCGCAGGGTTCGTTCGTCGAGCGTCACATCCACGTAGAAGCGGGAATTTTCGATGTTGTTAAGAGCGAAATGTTTCGGACAAGCCATTACATGATGTTGCTGGACCGAGCGGGTATAGGCAACGGCCAGTTCGCCAAGCAGCCATGGGTCCTCGCCGTAGGTCTCCTGGGCACGTCCCCAGGCCGGATGCCACAAGGTATTAATGCAGGGTGCGGCGTTGTAATTGGTTCCGTTGGCCCTCATCTCCTTGCCGATGACATCAGCCACCCGGCCCTCCAGTTCCCGGTCCCAGGCGGCGCTGCGAGCCATGGCCACCGGGAACGCCGTGTTGCCCTTGCCCACAACCGCTCCCCGGGGTCCGTCGGAAAGAACCCATGGCGGGATACCGAGTCGCTCATTTCTGCCCACATAGACGTGGGGGAAACGATCAAGCATCAAAAAAGAGGTGGCGGCCTTTAAATAACCCATGAAAGGCCGTTCGCCCCACATTTGTTCCAGTTTTTCATCAAGAGTCATTTCGGCCACCAGCTCCTCGGCCAGAAGCCGTGCGTCAGCTTCGGTATGGATGGCAGGAAAACGGTCCTGTTCCGCTTTGACATCATATTGCGGGTAATATATGGCACGGAACAGCAACAGTCCGATTACCAGAAGCAGAATGGCCAACAGGGCCAGAAACGAGAGCAGTATTTTTTTTAGCATGATCAGAATGGTAGGTTAGGAATACAGGTAGGCGTGCATGAAATGCACCATAAATAACAGGACGTTTTATGATAATGTACAAAAACCGGTTTCGCAGGCAAAGGAATTGGCAGCCGGGAAACGTAAAAAAGGGGATTTACAAAAAACGCTTCCAGACCTTTACAATAGTAAGCAGGTGTCACCCGAGCGGCAGGAAATTCCATTCCACCAATGGAAAGGGCTTTTTTGTGTCCATAAAAGGGGCCGAAACGGGCATATATCTTACGTTTAATAAGCACTAAATGTTTGGTTTACATACGCTAAACGACAATATTGTTTAGAAAGCGAAAAACCATTGACATTTACTGCATTTTTTTAAGACTTTGGAGGTACAATATTATTGTTTCATTAATAGTGAACCTGTGAAGTTCCTTATTAACGCGCCACTTAGGGGATATTAGGATATTCTCGTAATCGTCGTTCAATAAAACAGACGTTGCAGGGATACTATTATTAAAACATGTATATTGTGTAAAGTGTCGCCGGGTTGGATGGTATCATTCAACAAAAAGGCGGCAGGAATAAAAAAGGAAAACCGTGCGTGTTTCCAATATGTATTTTACTGAGAACATAAAGGGAGGAAAAAATAGAGGCGGTTGTGCGTTATTAGCTATATTGCCTTTATGGGTAGCCCGTTTTGGAGATACGCATCATATACCGGAGCAGCATGTAAATTATTGATTATGCTTCGGTATTTTTCTGTTAACAATAATCACCACAATAAATGGTAATTACATGAATAATTGCTACCGCCACTTAATTAGACGCAGATTATCACAAGTGCTGGGTCGAGCCACTGTCATGGCTTTCAGTATGTTGCTTGTTGCTAATCTCGCTTTTGCTCAAGATTTAGAAGTATCTGGTACGGTTACCGATGCGTTTACCGGTGAAACGCTACCAGGTGTAAGTGTAATGGTTGTAGGGACCACTATAGGAACCTCAACTGATTTGGAAGGAAACTACAGCTTGACGGCACCTGATCCGAATGCCCAGCTGCAGTATTCATTTGTAGGATATGAGACCCTGGTCGTTGACATTGATGGCCGTTCTGAGCTGGACATCGAGATGGAGTTTCAGGAGATCATGGGTCAGGAGGTTCTGGTAACCGGTTATACCCAGCAGAGGAGACAGGACCTGACCGGATCCGTTGGTGTGGCCGATATGTCGGCTATGGAGCGAGTGGCCGAAAGTGATGTCAGTCGCCAGTTACAGGGACAGGTATCCGGTTTGACCGTAATACAATCCGGTCAGCCGGGCGATGAACCTGAAATGAGGATTCGTGGTGTGGGCAACTTCGGTAACGTCAGCCCGCTGTATGTTGTGGATGGAATTCCGACAGGTTCCATTGGTGACATAAATCCACGGGATATTGAATCCGTACAGGTTTTGAAGGATGCTTCGGCTGCTTCCATCTATGGTGCGCGAGCTTCCAACGGGGTCGTAATTATCACCACCAAGCAGGGAAGCGCCGGACTAACGGTTGAATTCGATTCCTATGTAGGCTGGGAAACTCCGGGACACCACGGCAATGCCTATAATATTGCAACACCTCAAGAACATGCCGACCTGTTTTGGAAAGCCAATCGCAACTCCGGTATTACCCCGTCATCATCCCTTTACGGAGACGGTGACAGCCCGGTATTGCCCGATTATATCGCACCGGCAGGTGCCATGGAAGGTGAAGTGGATCATGATGACTATTTTGTTAATCCATTCTATACCGACGATAGTCAGCTTGAAGAGTTTGTCCGCATCACACCCGCTAACCAGGGTGGTACCAACTGGTTCGATGAAATATTCAATACGGCTGCTACGGTTAGCAATAACATTGCCGTACGAGGTGGTACAGAGGATGCGACATACTCCTTGTCGGTTAATCACCACTACCAGGAAGGAACCTTGCTTGAGACCAAGTTGGAACGCTATACCGCACGTCTGAACACCACCTTTGATATCACAGACAATTTCCGTATTGGCCAGAATGTTTCTTACGCCATGTGGGAAAATCCGACAGAGGGTTCACTTAATGAAGGGACGGCTCTTGGTATGGTTTACCGTCAACAACCGATTATTCCTGTCCACGATATCGCCGGTAACTACGCTGGTAACTTTGGCGCGCCGCTTGGCAATGCCGATAACCCGGTAGCGCAACTGGAACGTCAGTCGGAGAACACCACGGAAAACACCCGTCTTTTCGGAAATATTTTTGCCGAATTGGATTTTCTGGGTGACTTCACGTTCCGAACCAACTTTGGTGGAAACTACTCGACAGGAAACTGGAGCTGGTTCAACTATCCGCAATGGGAAAATGCGGAAAACTCGACAACCAATCAGTATGGTGAAGGTTCCAATGAAGATCGAAGCTGGACCTGGACCAATACAGTAGCTTATAATACCACTGTGGCTAATGTACATGACATCAGTGTTACGGTTGGTACAGAAGCAAACGAAGATACCGGTAGCTGGAGACAAGGTAACAGAAATGACTATTTCTCCTTTAATCCGGATTATACCAACCTGGAAACAGGTGCCGACACACCTTCGGTGGCTGGTACCAGTTATGAAATTGCACTTTTCTCCTATTTCGGACGAGTTGAGTACAATTATGATGACAGATACCTGCTCAGTGGTACTATTCGCCGGGACGGTTCTTCAAGATTCCTGGACAATCAATGGGGTACTTTCCCAGCTGGTAGTGTCGGATGGAGGATCTCCGAGGAGAGCTTTATGCGTGATGTAACATGGCTGGATAATCTTCAGTTCCGTGCAGGTTACGGAATCATGGGTAACCAGCTCAACGTTTCACCTGCAAACGCATTCACCTTGTTCGGTGGTAATGAACTCAGCACTTTCTATCCGATTGGCGGTGGACCGGGTATTTCCCAGGGATTTTCTCAATCACGTATCGGAAACCCCGGTGCACGTTGGGAGGAAGCTCATAACCTGAACATCGGTTTCAACGCCATGATGTTTGGTGGTGTATTGGAGATTGATGCAGATTACTACCAGAATGATGTCAGGGACCTGCTGTTTGATCCGCAACTGCCTGCCACTGCTGGTCTTGCTTCTCAGCCTTATGTCAATGTGGGTAACGTTGAGAACAAAGGTTTGGATGCTTCGATCACCGGCCGCTATGCCGTCAGCAACGACCTGAATTTCAATGCCAGACTCAATATCACTACCTATAGCAATGAGATCGTAGAAATTGCAGAGGGTATTGAATACTTTGACGGCACCGACCGCAGGTTTGGTGGTGGTAACCCCATCGTCAGAAACCAGGTAGATTATCCAATCTCGAGTTTCTTCGGTTATGAAATCGAAGGTTTCTGGGCGAGCCAGGATCAGATCGACC
>CAYMBG010000051.1:0-19205 GCA_964388615.1 uncultured Chitinophagales bacterium
TAATCCAGGCCAAAATTGAATTCGTGGTTACCCAGCACTATGGCATCATACTCCAAATCGTCCACCACTTGAAGAAAAGGATAATGCCGATTCTGTGGATCATGTTGGGCAAAATATTCGGCAAACGGATTACCCTGCAGCCAGTCACCGGAGTCCAGGAGCAGATGATTGGGGTACAGGGATCGAATCGAATCAATCAGTGTAGCAGCCTTGGAAAACGCATAACGAGGTTGAGGTTGATCACGATAATAATCCCATGCGCGCACCCGGCCATGAACATCGGCTGTCGCCATGACTTTAAGAGTCAATGTGTCGGAAACCCCGACCCCGCTCGAATGCGAAACCTCGGTATCTGATCCCGTACGGTCGCAGTGTACGAAGAACATGGCCACCATCAGCACCACCGCCCCTGTTTTCAAGTTCACCATCATCTCAAATCACCGTTCCATCATCAATGATACCCCCTTTCTCGACAACCACTATTCCATCAACAATGGAATAATTATCATATACTACATTCTTGTGCTGATCCCCTCCGATTATTCTGACATTGTTTCCAATGCGCGCATTTTTATCAACAATCGCCTTTTCAATATGACAATCCGAACCGATTCCGGGCGCAGGACTTCCATCCGTACACATACGATCGAGCTCTTCCAGGGTCGCATAGTAGTCATTTCCCATTATTATCGCGTCTTTGATCGTTGTTCCTCTTCCCACTCGCGAGCGGATTCCGATCACAGAGCGATCAATACGAGCTGCTTCCACAACACAACCCTCACCCATGAGGGTTGATTCCATAGTAGTTCCGAACACCTTGCTGGGCGGAAGCAATCGGGGCCGGGTGAAAATTCTTTTACCCTCGGCATAAAGGTCAAACTGAGGAAGGGGGTCGGCAAGCTCAAGGTTGGCTTCGTAAAACGAGCGGATGGTACCGATGTCAGTCCAGTAGCCATTATATTCATAGCTTGCCACGGTCATCTCGGAGCCAATAGCTTTGGGAATAATCTCTTTGCCGAAATCTACCGCTTCCGGATTGTCCTCAATGAGTTGCCGAAGCACACTCAGATCGAAATTATAGATCCCCATTGAGGCCAGGTACTCTTTGCCTTCTGCTCTAAGCTCTTCGGAAACATTTGATTTCCAGTTTTCGAGCTCTTCATATGATGGTTTTTCAATGAAATCGGTTATCAGGCCGTTTTCGTCAGTCTTCATAATACCAAAGCTGGTGGCATCCTCTGCGGTAACCGGAATGGTAGCTATAGTAATACTGGCAGATGCATCGTTATGAGCCTGCATCATATTCCGGTAATCCATCTGATAAAGCTGGTCGCCGGATAAGATCAATACGTATTTTGCATCCTGATTCTGCAGATAACGAAACGTTTGTCTCACCGCATCCGCGGTACCCTGGAACCAATTTTGAGAACTGGGTGTCTGTTCGGCAGCAAGTATATCCACAAAACCACTCGAAAAAGCATCAAAACTGTAGGTGTTTTTGATATGTTGGTTCAAGGAGACCGAGTTGAACTGGGTCAGAACAAAAATTCTTCTTATCTTGGAATGGAGGCAATTTGAGATTGGAATATCGACAAGGCGATACTTCCCGCCTACCGGCACGGCAGGTTTTGACCTTCCTTTTGTAAGAGGATTCAGCCGGGTACCGGCGCCACCGCCCAAAATGACAGCTAATGTATTATCTTTCATCATAATTACTCCTCCATTAATCGTTGGTACATTTGTACATATTGTTTGGCTGAATTATGCCACGAAAAATCTTTGCCGAAAGCACGTTTTTGCAGATCGATTTGAAGTTTCGGATCCGAGTAGAGAGTATTGGCACGCTTTAATCCGTTGAACGAGTCATCCAGATCAAAATTTTCAAAGAGTATACCATAACCGTCAGCCTGGGAAAAATCAATGATCGTATCTTTTAAACCGCCAATACTTCTGGCAATCGGCAAGGTGCCATATCTCATGGCATACATTTGATTTAATCCGCACGGTTCTACCCGCGAGGGCATAAGCAGAAAATCACCACCGGCGTACATCCGGTGTGCAAGCTCTTCATTGTAATTCAGCGAAGCATCAAAGAAGTCAACATACTGGTTCTTCAGCTCTTCAAACCTTTTATGCAAATAAGGGTCTCCCGTTCCAAGGACCAGGAAGCTTCCTTTGAGACCCGATTCCAGGTATTGAGTAAACAAGTCGGGAAGCAGATCCGCCCCTTTTTCCGCAGCCAGTCTCCCGATGAAAACGAACAATGGGAGATCAGGATTCAAGTTGAAGAAGTTGCAAAGCCATTTTTTGTTTTCCAGCTTTCCCTCTGCTAATGTATGCTCATCATAATTTTTCACGATCAGGGGATCGGTGGATGGATCCCATACTTCGGTATCTATTCCGTTTATGATGCCAACTGATTTTTCCCGTTCGTTGGCAAGTAATGACTCCAATCCTTTGCTTGCATGCTGTAGTTCCTCCAGGTAGGATTGTGAAACCGTTGTAATCTGCCAGGCTGTCCGAAGGCCCGCCGACAAGGCATTAAGCTGTCCATTCCAGTAAAGGAAACCTTCGCGCTCGGACTCAAACACAGGCAGTAATTCTTTTTTTTCTGGTTCATACCAGCCCTGATAATGCCCATTGTGAATGGTCAGCACGGTAGGTATGTGCATGAACTCATGAAAAGCCGGTGAGCTGGTCATCAGAAACGGTATCAGTGCCGTATGATGATCATGGCAATGCACCAGGTCCGGCTTCTGGCTGAAGGACTTAAGCCAATCAAGTACCGCTATTTGGAATGTCAAAAAGCGCTCAAATTCATCCCAGTAAGCAAAATCACTATTGGGATCGATATAAATACCGGGACGGTCCAGCCTGCCCGGTATATCAACCAGGAAAAGAGGAAATCCCAGAATATCCCCTTGTTCTCTCATAATCCGATACCCAAACCGCTCATCGCCCATCCATGCATACCCCTCATGCACCTCTACAAGTTGATGGTTTTGTATCCAGGGAATATCAAAATGAGGCAAAACAACCGACGAGTCCACATCATATTGTTGCAGATATTTGGGTAATGCACCAACGACATCACCGAGTCCACCGGCCTTGGCAACCGGATAACACTCAAAACTTACTTGAATTACATGCATTTGAAACTATCCTCTAAGGGCTACGTACACTTTTGCTTTTGCTCTTTTTTTACAGCTGTAACATAAGGCTACAAGCCTGCAAAAACCACGTTGATAAGAAAAATTTATAAATAAATAATGATTTCATGATTATACCGGTACCGGTATATTGACCGAAATCAACATTTTAACACATAAACCCCAAAAACTTTCTTTTCATGCAAGAGACCATAGTAGAATTTGAAAACGTCTCAAAAAAATTCGGCGATCAATATGCTGTTAAGGATGTCTCGTTTACCGTTAACCAGGGTCGTATTTTCGGCCTTTTGGGTCCAAACGGTGCAGGAAAAACAACCAGTATCCGAATGCTCACCCACATTCTGATACCCGATTCCGGCATCATCCGTCTGTATGGCAAAAAAGTAGGGTCCGACACGCAGCGTTTGCTTGGCTATCTCCCGGAAGAGCGCGGGTTATACAAAAAAATGAAAGTGGGTGAACAGCTCATTTATCTATGCCGATTACGTGGCCTGTCCGCTTCATCGGCCCGTGAAAAAGTACGCTACTGGCTGGATCGTTTTGATGCCTCAGGCTGGATTGATAAAGAGATAGGCGAACTTTCCAAAGGGATGCAACAAAAAATTCAATTTGTCGCCACTATTGCTCATGATCCCAAATGTTTGATTTTTGACGAACCATTCAGCGGCCTGGATCCCATTAACAGCGAAATTCTCAAAGAGGTTATCTTAGAGCTCCGAAAGGCCGGAAAAACCATCTTTTTTGCTACACATCGCATGGAGCAGGTGGAGCAACTTTGTGACGATATTGCACTCTTCAACCATGGTAAACTGATACTTAATGGCAAGCTCTCCGATATCCGTGCCTCTTATGGAAATAACAGCATTCGCATGCAATTCAGTGGCGACAACTCATTTTTGGACAACCTAAAAAATGTCCGGATCAATAACCGATCTGTAAACTATGCCGAACTTCGTATGCTGGAAGGAGCCGACGATCAGCATATCCTTGGAGAAGCACTAAAACATGCTCGTGTCGAAGCATTTGAGCTTATCGAGCCGGGGCTGCAGGAAATATTTATTGATTCCGTATCTCGAGAAAACACCCAGGAACCTCAAATAGATTAGATCATGTTCGACTACGAAAAACTATTACTGATTATCCAAAGGGAATATCTGGTCAGACTTAAAAGCAAAGTCTTTATCGTGACAACTATTCTCGCGCCCTTGGTAATGATTTTGATACTGGTGCTGCCGACTATGGTGATGGTTTTGTCTGGCGAGACGGAGAGGCAATACCCGGTCTATGACGAAACTGGTGTTATCGCACAGGAACTGGTCGGATCAGACTCCCTGTTTTACACGACAACCCATAAAGAACCTGACCAGCTACGCGAAGAACTTCAAGCGGGTACTATTCAGGGCTATATCCTTATCCCTCATGAGGTGATCGACAGTCAAGGGGAACCTTCTTTTTATCATGACGGCAGCGCAGGCATGACAGCCACTTCCCGCATCCGGTCCGATATCCGTCAGGAAATCCGGCATCTCAGACTGAACCAATTGCAAGCCTCCGATGAGTTACTCGCTGTGCTTGATGAGAGAATCGCCATCAACAACTACACCATTTCGGAAACAGGTGAGGAAGAGGCGGATTCCGGCGCATCCGCCTTCATCGGTTTTATCATGGGCTTTATTATTTACGGCGCAATGTTCGGTTATGGTGCTGTGATCATGAGAAGCGTCATGGAAGAAAAAACATCGAGGGTCGTGGAAGTTATCGCCTCCTCTGTTCGCCCGTTTGATCTTCTGATGGGCAAAGTTACCGGTGTGGCACTATTGGGACTGACCCAGTTTATCATATGGGCTGTGGCGGGAGCAACCTTGCTGGCGGTAGCCGCGCCGGTTATCAGCTTGTTTGCCAGCTCACCGGCAGAGTCGGCCGACGTTGCTGCAGAAGCCGCTGCTATCAGTCTGCCCACCATCGGACCCATGGTCTGGATCGGCTTTGTTTTGTTTTTCCTGCTGGGTTTCCTGATATACAGCTCCCTTTTTGCTGCCGTGGGATCTGCCATAGAGCAAGAATCGGATAGTCAACAACTTCAAATGCCCATTATCATGTTGATTATCATTCCTTTGCTTTTTTTGGTGTCCGTTTCCGACAATCCCAACTCGAATATGTCCATTGTTTTGTCGATGATTCCCTTTTTTGCGCCCATATTAATGCCCGTGCGCATGTCCGTTGTATCAGTTCCTTTCTGGCAGTTTGGCGGAACCATTTTATTAATGATTCTGACATTTATACTACTTATATGGCTCTCTGCACGAATCTATCGTATCGGTATTTTGATGTATGGCAAAAAGGCTACGCTGGGTGAGCTTTGGAGATGGATGCGGCAGACCTGAAACCGGGAATTGCAGTTCCATTTCCATTCAGCATCTGCTCAAAGTGTACAAAATCCGGGCCGGGTCAGGCCGGTAAAGTTATCTGGATGGGATTCAGTTCAAACTAATGGGGCTGCAGAATGCAATATTCGCAAGTTCATATCCGGATTGCTGCATGATACGTTTTTTGGCTATTTCATTGGTGGTGTGATGCAGATACATAAACATAACACCGTCGCGGTTGAACCCACTATCAATAAGATTGTTCAATGTTGAGCGAAATTTTCGATAATCATGGTCATTTAACACATCATTGACCCATGCATCTATAATGTCATCGCGTTTTGACTTTGGCGGTAATTTTATGATGTAATTCATGTCCTTTAGGCAACAATTTTATTCTGAGTCAGCTAGCTCCTGAACTCGTTTCAATATACGAATATCATATTCCTGTGACATCCTCGATTCCAAAAAAGTGATACGTTCACTCTGGTCATAATTAGATAGCGAAAACAGGGTCAGAAAACGAATCCTCGGATCGGGATCGTCATAACACCTATCCAAAAATTCCGTTTCCCAGTCTATGCCGGTGTCGTTTTGTCGCAGCAATCGATAAACTTCCCATCGCAATTCAAATGGAAACAATTCGTAAAGATAGATTAAAGTAGCGTCTACCGTTTCTTCCGTTATCGGCACATTGAAGAGTTCCATAAGCAATGTTTTCGTAAACAATAGATCCTGCCGGTCCTCTCTGATAAATTGAAGTGCAAAGTCGCGAAAACGCCCTTCTTCTATCAGGTGCCGATAAGTAGTAATCGCATCGTTGACAAACCCGATGTCGTCAGATACCTGGATAACAGACAATACCTCCTCTTCAACACGGCTGACATCGCTATAAGCCCTTAAAGCCTTTATGGAAACATTGCGAACCTCTTCATATTCACTCGACAAACCCTCCAGGAACAAACGGTCCGTTCCACTCGCACCAGCTGTTATGGATGCCATGAGATCATACAACGCACCCAACACCTTCGGACTCTCTTCTCTTTGGATCATATCCTGAACCGCCAGCTGCAGGTCAGGATCATCCGCATGTTCTTTTAGTGCGAGTGCGGCTCTTTGACGCTGCTCCGGCTCCTCAGATGTTCTCAATTGATAAAACAGTAAGGAGAAAGGTTTATCCACTTCAAAGGCGACATTTTCATCTACCGACTCTTCTAATCGCAAATCCTGGATTCGCCCACCCGGTGTAATTTCGATACGATCCCCGTGTCCATGAAAGGAGTACTCCTCGTGTTGCAAACTGCCTTCGCGGGTCCATTTTACCATAACAGGAAATTCTTGATCTGCGATATCACCAAGTGGCTCAAAGGTTAATGCATAACGATCAGAACCGCTTACTTCACTAACCTCCACCCGGTATCTGAAAACCGGTTCCGGGTCAGGCTTTTGGAACTCGGGCGCTTCAAAGTACAAACCGGTGTCATCATATAAAAAACGGGAGAAATCCTCCTCGCTGTAAATCCCGCTTTGTCCTGCAAAATCCCTGAAAGCCTCCGAAAAGGAGCGGGTGATAATACTTGCCTCTTGCTGCCTCTCGGACACCTTTTCTACATAATGCCGCGCCCATTGCCAATAGTCCATCCCTGCTTTTTGATATATGGTTTCGGGAACTTCAAATGCCTGATGCAATGGATCGTTCGACTCTTCCCAGGACCCATGCCCGGCTTGCTCTGCCACCAGTGCCTGAAGCAGGGCAGGATAATCATACTGCTGCCACTGTTCCGGACGAACTGATACTCCAAACCATTGTGCTGCAATGGAACGCTCCAATTGAACCAGCATATCACCTAACGATTGATAAATAAAAACGGTCCCGGCTGCATATGGGCGGGTTTCCCATCTGTCATCCTCAAAAACGACAACCTGAATCGAAGGAACGGGAATCTCACTGCGCATTTGTCGTTCCAGATCCCGAATTTTTCGAACCATGAAGTCAAAAAGCTCCCTGCGCTCCTGATCAGATATTGCATCCGTTTCGTGGTAAATCCGCAGGTTTTTTATTCCGTAGAAAGCTTCCTCCATTTCAAAATCACCAACAGCAAACGACAACTCCGAGAGTGGCACCGGATTGTGATAGTTCCATGTAAATCGCTTTCCGGTTTCCAATGTCTCTTCTGACTCCAGCTCGCCGGGGGCGACAGCGGTCATACCATCCGGAACATCCATAACTATTTTTACCGGTGAAGAGACTCTCGGATGAATCGGGCCGGGCAGCCAATGTGCGACACTACCGGGTAAGTTGGAGGAAAAAATGGTTCCACTGTGTTTCAGATGAACACCGAATGACGGATGAGCATCATATTCCAGTGTAACGGACGTTGTTTGATCCTTTTCCAGAAAATCCTCAAATGTGACCCGAATAGAATCACCTTCTGTTTGATGGGATACCTGGTCGTGATTCGAGGAAAAACCGGTAATGGTTATTCCCGGGGCATACCACTGCAACTCTGAAACATACTCATGTTTCGGCGAAAAACGATAGGTCACACGTCCCTCTATAGCCGTATCATTCGATGAAAATATCAGGTGTGCATCCACCTCATCATAACGTACCTCCATAGGGGGACGCGTTTGGTAATCACCGTCCGGCGAGGCTATCAACGGGGATATAACGCCCATGAAAACGGATAAAAATCCGGCTGCTACGAGAGCCGTCATCTTGTCTTTCATTTTTCTATCATTTATTGAAATATTCAGCACGGATTCAGGAATCCACATTGTCGAAAAAAGACAAAACCTGTCCGGCAAGTGACTCCCCGGCAGAAAAGCCATGTCCACTTTTGATGGATGCATTACCTTGAAAGTCGAGGAAATGCCCCCCTGCCTCCTGCAGGATGGGCAGAAGAGGCGCTGCATCCCATATTTTCAAGAGCGGATCGAACATGATATCTGCGCGTCCGGTTGCAACCATCATATGTCCATAGGCATCTCCCCATGTCCGATGCAAACGGCATTGTTCGAGTAGTTTCGTAAAAGGGGGCATCAGCTGCTCCTGCATAATAGTGGTAATATCCGTGCTCAACAGTGTTGCTTCCGTCAATGATTCTGTGTTACGGACGCGACAATCGTTACCATTATAACGCGCTCCCAACCCGATTCCTGCTTCACAAAGTTCATCCGTGGCCGGAGCATAGATCACCCCTATTTCCGGATGACCATCTATGGTGACGCCAATAAGCGTGGTATAAAGGGGAATCCCGTGGATAAACGAAAGGGTACCATCAATAGGATCCAGTATCCACTGCACCTGGCGGTCTGCTCCGGTATCCCCATATTCTTCACCAATGATTCCATGGTCAGGATACTTGGTGGTAATCTGCTTACGCATCCACTCCTCGGCCTCCTGGTCGGCGACCGTCACCGGCGAGTCATCTTCTTTACGATCTACATTAACTCCTTTTCCAAAATGATTGAGTGTTTTCTTTCCTGCTGTTCTTGCGAGATAAATCGCAAATTGTAAAAATTCTTCTTTGTTGGAGAGATTCATTGGAAATAGATTTACCTGCTTATATATTTGGCTCTTGCTTGCCTTCTTACCGTCTCAAGCAACATTTCGTATATTAACGGGGTGACCCCGGCCATTGGTGTTTAACGGCGTGTGGTTCATTCGTAAATACCCCTGTTAGTACCGTACTAAAAATAGTAAAATTTATGCCATCTGAAGGAATTATTTCTGAAATTGCTCACCAACTGGGTGTTACTGCCAGGCAGGTTTCATCTGTTTCCACCCTGCTTGATGAAGGTGCCACTATCCCCTTTATTGCTCGTTACCGGCAAGAACGGACGGGCGGCATTGATGAGGAGCAACTACGTGTTATACGAGATCAATTGGAATATCATACCCTGCTGAATGATCGTAGAAACACTATTCTGGATTCAATTCGCGAGCAGGGCAAACTCACCGATGAATTAGAGCACGATCTGAATAAATGTACTTCTCTGAAAGAACTCGAGGATCTTTACTTACCCTATAAACCAAAGCGTAAAACAAGGGCTTCGGTTGCCAGGGAAAAAGGATTGGAACCTTTGGCTGTTATGATCTGGGAAGAGGAAACCTTTCAGGGCTCTCCTGAAAAGATTGCTCAGTCATACGTCCATTCCGATCTGGGTGTGGATAATGTCACAGACGCCCTTCAGGGGGCTTGTGATATCTGCGCGGAGTGGATGAATGAAGAGGTGGAAGTTCGAAATAAGCTTCGGAGCCAAATAGCCAGGAACGGATTTCTTAATGCTAAACGGACACAGGAAGCCGATGAACGGGAAACCTACCGCGAATACTATGAGTTCAGTAGTAAAATCAGTTCCATCAAACCACATCAGGTATTGGCATTGAACCGCGGCGAGAGAGAATCCGTTTTGAGTGTTGGAATAGAAATCTCAGAAGACAAGGCATTACAAACCATTGAAAATCACATAGTCACAAATCGGCAATCGATATTTACCGAATACCTTTTGAAAGCTGTTAAAGACAGTTTTCGCCGATTACTTTTCCCAGCCCTGGAGCGGGAAGCCCGAAAGGATGTAAGCGAAAAAGCTGAAAATCATGCTATTGGAACCTTTGCAGAAAATTTAAAAAATCTTTTACTCCAGCCCCCGCTGGTGTCACAAACGGTGATCGGAATTGACCCCGGCTACCGCACCGGTTGCAAGGTCGCAGTGATAGACCCTACCGGCAAATACCTGGAAGGTACCACCATTTTTCCCACGCCCCCTCAAAAAAAGGTTCGTGAATCAACCTTAACCCTCAATCGTCTCATAGATCAATTCCAGGTGAATTTAATTGCCATTGGTAATGGGACCGGAAGCCGTGAAACCGAACAAGTGGTCGCGGATCTGATCTCTTCGAGACGTGAAAAGAACCCGGACGAACAGCTTCACTATCTGATTGTGAATGAAGCCGGCGCTTCGGTCTATTCGGCATCTCCGCTGGCCAAACAGGAGTTTCCTGACCTCGATGCCGCGATGCGCGGAAATATATCCATAGCCAGACGGGTTCAGGATCCGCTGGCAGAGCTGGTCAAAATTGACCCGAAATCTATAGGGATCGGTTTGTATCAACATGATGTAAATCAAGTACAACTTTCACGTAAACTCGATGATGTTGTAGAAAGTTGTGTAAACAAGGTTGGAATCAATCTCAATACGGCCAGCTCCGCTCTATTGAAATATGTATCCGGCCTCAGTCGCACTACGGCTGATAAGATTGTTGCTTACAGAGATCAAAACGGCCCCTTCCAGGACCGTGAACAATTAAAGCAGGTGGGTGGAGTGGGATCATTCCGATATCAACAAGCTGCGGGATTTTTGCGTATTCCCCATTCACATCAGCCTTTGGATAATACCGCCATCCATCCCGAAAGTTATGAGGCCACCCTGAAACTATGTCAGTCCTTCGACATCAAACCGGATGAGATCACCGAAAAAGCCGATGTGATTCCCTTGAAATTTCAGGATCTGGACCTGGACAAAACAGCAGAGCATGTCGGCATTGGAAAACCGACTTTAGAACTGATTATTGAGAATTTGCAGAAACCGGGCCGTGACCCCAGAGAGTCCCTTCCCAAACCTCTCCTCAAACAGGAAATTCTTACAATGGATGATCTTCGTGAGGAGCAAGAGCTGGAAGGAACCGTTCGAAATGTGGTGGATTTCGGTGCTTTTGTCGATCTGGGAGTAAAACAGGATGGACTGCTTCACATATCCAGAATGAGCGGCAACAAAAGGGTCCGTAATCCGCATGATGTGGTCTCCGTTGGAGATATCATCCGTGTACGGATTATTTCCCTGGATGAAAAGCGTGGAAGGATCGGATTGGAACTGATCGATAAGAAATGACGGATCGGTCTTTGGATCACAGCGAATTACTATTGATCGTCAAAAAGCTGCTCCATTTCTAAAAATTTACGATCCAGCGGTTCCAGTTTTCTGATTGATTTGCGTATCCACTGCAGAAAAAGCTTTTCCTTCTGATGGTGCGATAGTGAAAAGTCCTGTTGCGAATGATTCATGACCACACGGAGCTGATACAGACACAAAGCCACACTGACAGATATGTTAAAACTCTCACTGAAGCCATACATGGGTATATGAAGCCATTCATCCGCATTTTCAATGGCGTAGGGGGTCAGCCCAGCTTTTTCAGCGCCAAAAATCAGTGCAGTGGGTTGATTCGGTTGAAAATCAGGGAGAGAAATTTGTTTTTCATGGGGGGTCGTGGCTACTATCTTATATCCTTTATTCCGAAGATGTTGATACGCCCTTTCCGTATTGTTGACTTGCTCCTGGTTATACTGGTACACATCTAACCACTTATCGGATCCGATAGTCACACCCTTGTCAATATCAAATACATTTCGGTTTTCAATGACATGGACATCCTGAATCCCGAATCCATCGCAACTGCGAAGCACAGCTGATGCATTTTGCGCCTGGTACAGATCCTCCAATACCACAGTAAAATATCTCGTCCGCGACTGCAGAATCTCCCGAAACAACTTTTTTTTATGCTCACTTACATACTCTGAAAAAAAGGCTATCTCTCTGATTAACCGTTGCTTGTCCTTTGACTCACTCATGCTGAAAAAGTAATCAGGACGTTTCTTCGGTATTCCCACACTGAAGTATAAACCCTTTCTTTCGTATCGTCTGAATATAGTCTGTGGTGGTGTGCTCCTCTATCTTCTTTCTGAGATAACTGATATATACATTGAGAAAATTGGTGTTCGTATCAAAATTGATGTCCCAGACATTGTTGGTCAATTCATCTTTATCAAGAACCCGATTCGGGTTTTTCAGAAAATAGGCCATGAGATTAAACTCATTGTTGGTCAGTAATACCTTTTCTCCATTGACAAAAAACTCTCTGTTGACCAAATCAATTTTAAGCTCCCCACATTCATACGTGTTGCTTGCATCACCAGTCTTCCTGGCACGACGCAGAATCGCATCAATACGGGCCAATAACTCTTTATTATCAAATGGCTTGGTCAGATAATCATCAGCTCCCGTATTCAACCCTGTGATTTTGGTATCCGTATTTTGATAGGCCGATAAAATTAAAATAGGTGTTAGGATATTGTTATTGCGTAAAACTTTACAGACCTCCAACCCGCTTTTGTCCGGCAGACCAAGATCTAGAATAATAATATCAAACTCTTCCTTTAAAGCGATTTCTTCACCGGCTAACCCCTTTTCAGCAATCGATACTTCGTGCCCCTCCTTTTCCAAAACATGCTTTACCAGTGTCCGCACAATTCGGTCATCTTCTATTACAAGAATTTTCATAAAGTCCATCATATATTTGCGGTTGAGGCCTTCTAAATGACTAAAAAAAAGTTTTTGCCCCCTTTTCAATCAGTAACTGCTTATGCCTTTCTTAAAATTCGTAAAATTTCTACATAATTAAAGAAAATTAAATATTTTTGCCAACTAATTTTCTCAAGTAATTGCGTTTTTCGCCTCGCGGTACATAAATGAACCTGCAATCATGGTTATCAGCACTAAAACCATAGATCCGTTTATTATGGAACCGAAAGTAATACCAATATCCAACAGGTAACCAAACAAAATCGGACTTAATGCTGTGCTAATAACCATAAACATCGAAATCATACTGCGTATAGATCCAAGATTGGCTGTTCCATATAATTCTGCATAAATAGCTGTTTTTATATTGGCGGCAAAACCTTCAGACATACCTGCAAAAAACAGATAAATAAACGGGGTAACACTGTAAAGTGTGAAATTCAATGTAAGTAAGGCTGCCATAAAGGGCATCAAAAAAAATGGAAAGAGCCGGCAGGCTTTAAACCGATCAACCAGTGGACCGGCGATTAGTGAAAAGCTGGATTTTGCTATGGCGAACGCGATGAAAGCGGATGCCAGAATTTCAATTTCCCAACCTTTGTACTCAGCCAGTTGAGTTTGATACAGAAAAAGGCCGGTTAACAAAAAGGGGGATACCACTATCGCCGGTAAAAAAAGGTAAAACCGATAATCCCTGAGAACCCTGGATCGCCGCCACTCCGTTCCCGGTTCTTCCCTGTCACCGGTCATATGATAATCTCGCTTCTCTCCGAGTATTTCCGGTTTATTACCAAGCGTACTGATGATTATAGCGGGCAGGGCAAAGGCTATAAATATGCTGACGCCGACCCACCCATACCTCCATCCGGTGGCGGTTATCAAGGCCGTGATGGTCACCGGCAAAATTGCCTCTCCAAAAGTATAGCCAAGACTTGAGATACTCAGCGCCTTTCCTCTCATAGTAATAAAATAGCGTCCCATTGCCGTGTGAGCAGTATGGCTGCAAAGTCCCTGCCCGAATAAACGGATCGCAAAGAGTCCCAGAAACAACATCCAAATCCAATGTGACACGGCCAGTATCAATGATGAAAGAACCAGTCCGGAAGCTACCATAAGAGCATAGCTCTTAAGTGAGTAGCGATCAATTATTGAACCTGTCCATACCAGTGCCACCGCACTGGCCAGTGTCGCACCTGAATAGAGCGTCCCGAAATAGGCGTTTGAAATGCCGAAAGTAACCAAAAAACCGGGCACAAACAGCGAGATCAGAAAAGTCTGCCCAAAATTGGAAAAAAAAGTGAAACTGAAGCCGAATAAAGCCAGCCTGTAATATCGAACTGCAAATTGAAAAATATTCACAGTGTAGTATATTTTAGTCTTTAAATGTGTCTACGGCGTCCAGGATAACTTCCATGTCCTTATCGGTGACATGATGATGAAATGTTGCCCGGATAATCATTTTACCAAAAGGTATCATGGCAACCCCCTTCTCAGCAAACTTGTCAAGCACCTCTGATACCGGTAGCTCATTAACATGAAAAAGCACAATATTGGTTTCAATATGATCCGGATCCACAGCGAAGCAGGCATTTGCGGCAAGAGCCCGGGAAAGCTGCTTTGCGTGCTCATGATCTTTTTTTAACAGCCCGAAATGATGGTCAACCGCATGGGATGCCGCCTCGGCAAGCATGCCGGCTTGACGCATACCACCCCCCAACAGTTTTCGGAACCGGCGGGCTTTCCTGATCTCTTCCTCACTGCCAAGTAACATGGATCCGACCGGGGCTCCCAGCCCCTTACTGAAGCAGACGGAAATAGTATCGCAAACAGAACCAAACGTTTCGAGGTTGGTTCCGGTAGCAACAGATGCATTCCAGATTCTTGCACCATCGATATGCAACGCCAAACCATGCTGACGAGTCAGTTCGAATAGATCCCGCAGCACATCTATAGAATAGCAAGTGCCTCCCCCCATATTCGAAGAATTTTCAAGTGCCACAACGCGGGTTCTGGGATCCCAGTCATTGGTGCTTCTTATAGCAGCTTCTACCGATTCGGGATCCATGATACCGTTTTCACTGTACAATGGCTGCAGCTGGATGCCCGAAATAAGACCGGCTGCGGCCCCTTCCGAGTTATAGATATGGGCCTTGTGATCTATAATCACTTCATCAGCCGGTTGTGTATGAACTTTTATGCCAAGCTGATTCCCCATGGTACCGCTTGGAACAAATAATCCGGCTTCTTTATTAAACAGATCGGCAATTTTTTCTTCCAATGCATTCACACCAGGATCTTCTCCAAAAACGTCATCACCAACCGGTGCTTTATAAATAGCCTCCCACATAGAGTCGGTCGGTTTTGTGACGGTGTCACTTCGCAGGTCAATCATCAATCAAAATTTATCGGTTACAATATATCCTGCAGGCAAGATCACACTTCCTGCAACTTTAATAAACAGGTTTGTCAGGTCGGCAGTTTACAATCAATAGAAATTGCCGATTCACTGTTTTTGCGTAAATCCGGTATCCTTCATAAAATCATCCACTGTCTGCTCCGCTGTTTTACGTCTTCGAATGGTTTTGTGAAATCCTTGTTGGGTTACCATCACCTCAGCAGGCAGTGCTCTTCTATTATACTGGGATGCCATAGTCATTCCATAAGCCCCTGCGTCCCTGATAGCCAGATAATCTCCTGTTTTCGTTTTCGGCAAGATCCGATTCTTCGCCAATATGTCTCCACTCTCACATATATTACCTGCAATTTCGTAAGTATCGGACGAAGCACCCTGATCAGCTGATATGTTACATACCTCATGATAAGCATCATAAAGGGCCGGACGCAGCAGATGGTTAAACCCGGTATCTGTCCCTAGAAAAATTTTTCGGCCCTGGTCTTTTACAGTGTTTACCTGAGTCAGTAAAACCCCTGCCATGCCTACAACCCATCTTCCGGGTTCAAAATAAAATCGTACATTATTTTTCCCCTCTTTTAAATATTCACGGAATCTTAACCTTGCCAGATCGGCGAACCGTTCCATTTCAAACTCGGTCTCACCGCTTTGGTAAGGAATGGGGATGCCTCCTCCAAAGTTTATAAACTCGAGGTCTTTAAATGATTGGGCCTCTTTTAGTAAAACATCAATTTCAAATAACAGGTTTTCAGGTTTGCGAATTCCGCTGCCAATATGGGCATGAAGGCCGGTAACCGTCACACCGTGATCACTGGTGATTGCATTCACCTCATCAATCAAATCCATCCGGATTCCGAATTTACTATCGATATTACCTGTGTCCACCTTGACATGGTGTCCGTCCCCAATATCCGGTTTGATGCGTATACAACATTTCGAACCGGGCCAGTTTTCGCAAAACGTTTTCAAACGGCTAAGAGAACCGATATTTAATATGACTCCTTGTTTCGCAGCCCCGTTCATTTCCGAATCGGTCATATTATTTTCGGTATAAAAAATATTTTCGGGTTTTGTTCCCATTTTGAGGCTCAACAACACTTCCTCATAGCTCACCGTGTCAAACCCCAGGCCCTCTTCTGCAATAATAGCCAGAATGTGTGGGTTGTCATTGGCTTTGACAGCATATAACCAGGATACGGGCACATCCGAAAACAGGCCGGTCAATTTACGGCATCGTTCCCTGATGATATTTTCCAGATAAACATAAGTGGGAGTACCCCATTTGTGAGCAATGGCAGTCAAACGGTCAGGATCAACAGGTAATGAATGCATAAGTTATTTTTAGTGAAAAGCTTCTGCTGTAGAATTTGTAATTTGTGACTTATTTTTAACAGCACCAAACTTACACATATTTTCCTGTTTCATGAAACCTGTAGTAAAGATACTGCTTCTGTTTTTTTTCCTTGTGATACTCATGAGCGGGCTTGCAATATATTGGACATGGTTCAAGCTTGTACCACCCACCGGAAGTAGCATTGACCTTGACGGGCTTCAGCAGGAAGTAATAGTTAGTTGGGATGAGTTTAAGGTACCTCATATCTCTGCCAGTCGCGAATCCGATGCATTCATGGTAACCGGTTACATACACGCCCGTGACCGCTTATGGCAAATAACACGGAAGCTGTACAAACTTGAAGGCATCCATTCCCGTGAACTGGGTGAATCGTTGCTGAACTATGACCGGTTTTACCTCACCCTGAATTTCGGTGATATTGCCCGGAATACCTACCTTCAACTGAACAACCGGGAGCAAGCTTTACTCAGAGCCTATGCAGAGGGATTTAACACATTTCTGGAAAACGAGAAAAAACACCTTCCCATAGAATTCACACTTGCCAATGTTGAACCTGTTGCTTTTGAACCCTGGCATGCTGTTGGAATAAAACTGCTTTGGAGTTGGCAACAACAACAAGCTTTCTGGACAAAGACGGCTCTTTCCCCACTACACACCGCTGGTGATGAGGATCTCACTTCTCTTCTAACCGGAAGTCCGATTCAACACGAAAGGCTTTTTGGTAATGAGGAGCCCCTGTTAGACTCCCTTGCTCACGTTCGTTTGAACAAACAGTTTCGTGACTTCACCAAAGAGGTGTATCCCGTTCAAACCTCATTTACCGGTACCGGAATCGCTCTCGCAAGCAGTTCACCGGGACCAATGTCGGTTTTAAAAATAAATGGCGAATCCGGATTGCATCTGCCTGACCAGCTTCATGAAATAGGCATGGATGTAAACGGGCAGCTACGGACCGGAATGACCATTCCCGGCTTCCCGGTTATTATTCACGGAAGTAACAGTCACATAGCCTGGTCTATGATGCCACTGCCAGTTGATGACGGTGATTTTTTTTCAGGAGAACTCTTCCCGGAGCCTGTGGATGAACCGATTGATTGGCAAACGGATGCCGAAATTGAAGAACGGCTCTCTGAGGAGGTTGGATTAACAAGGCGTATACTAACCCTGAAAAGTCAGGCGGAGTACCAGTTGGTCACCATGGCTGCACATGAACGGCCTATAGTGGCCATTTCGGTGGAAGATAACCGCTATCTCGCATTTGACTGGCCTGGTAACCATATAGCTAACGACATCGGTTCTTTTCTTCAAATAGCCCATGCCCGGGATATCAATGAGCTTCAAGAAATCGTCCGCCAAATAGAATACCCTGCCCTACAGGTTCTGGCCGTATCCGGCGAGGGTCACGCCGGCAGAATAGCTGCCGGCAGAATACCTGAAAAAAGCCACCCGCTGAAAATCAGATCCCATGACGACTTGCCTGTGTTCCGCGATGCCGCATCGCTATTTCCACCTGTTATCCGATCCGACGGCGAACCTCTGTTTTTTATTGAGCAGGTTGACTCCGACAACGCTTTGCATTCCAGCATATACACCACCCCCTGGAACCGTTCATCCAGATATCAGGAACTCTACAGCAATACAAGTTTTGAATCGCTGATTGATCAAATGGTTACATCATGGTCTGATGATACCTACTCCGGTTTCGCATCCGATCTCAACCATTTATTGATCGATTTGTTAGAATCGGCACCCCGCGATTCCCTGGTCGATCAAGCTTTGCCCTATCTCAGGAACTGGGATCACCATTATCGATCCAATGAGACTGCGGCAACGCTGTTTGAACTTTTTATGTTGCTATCTGCAAAAGAGCTCTACCAAATGTACTTTTCTGCAGAACAGATATCCATGCTTTTCACAATGCCACATCTGCCCGTATCCGCTCTTTCACGGCTGATACAGCAACCCGAGGCATGGCCGGACCATCACACTCAGAGCTTCGAGGAGTGGATTCGTGACAACATGATAAAAACCGTTCGTTTTCTTGAAAATAACTATGGGCAAGAACCTTATGATTGGCAGTGGGATTCGGTAGTATCGCATTCGTTTGAACCGGTCTTTTTTGAAGCAGAAGATTCACAAAGCTTGCCCGTCAAACTCGCTGAAAGAAATCTTTTTAAGATGAACCATCACGTAATCAGAGGTGGACCGCATACGATACAGTCAACTCACATCAAAACCAATGGAATGGTTGCAATGTCAGGTGCAAGTACCTTGAAACGCATCATGCAATTGTCCCCGGAAGCCGAAACATACAGTGTTATAAGCACAGGGCAATCCGGGAATATATTTTCCCGGCATTTTGATGATCAGAATGAGCTTTGGAACGATCGTGAGTTTAAAATCAGTCCTGCCAGCACAGATGAGGATGACTCCACAGAAAAATCCATCCAAATATTCACACCATGAAATGCACATGACCGGTATAGCGTCCGGACACACAGACGTATGATTAAATACGGTCATGTCATTACATCTGA
>CAYMBG010000052.1:0-10133 GCA_964388615.1 uncultured Chitinophagales bacterium
CCCTATCTCTATGATGGGGATATGGAGTATAAGCAGCCTCAGCTCAAAACAACGTTCAGCTGGAAGGACGTTGGTGATGTTGCGGAAGCCGATAAAAAACCTACTTCTTGTCGGTTAGACTGCTGATACCAGGCAGGACAATCCCTTCCAGATATTCCAGGCTGGCGCCTCCACCAGTGGAAACGTGGGACACCTTCTCTTCCAAACCGGCTTTTTTAATAGCTGAGGCAGAATCACCGCCGCCAATAATCGTAATGGCACCATCTTCGGTGGCACTGCTCATCGCACCGGCAACGGCAAAAGTGCCTTTGGCAAAGGCTTCCATCTCGAAAACCCCCATCGGCCCGTTCCAGATAACGGTTTTGGCCTTTTTGACTTCATCACCAAAAATCTCAGCAGATTTGGGTCCGATATCCAACGCCATCCAACCGTCTTCAATACCATCTTCCGGGACCACCCTGGTTTCGGTGTCTTCCTTAAACTCTTTACCCACAATAGAGTCCACCGGTAGCATAATCTCTACGTTATTGGCCCTGGCTTTTTCCATTAGTTCGCCGGCCAGTTTAACTTTATCCTCTTCAAGCATGGATTTGCCGATTGGTAATCCCTTGGCTTTGTAGAAGGTATAGGTCATTCCACCGCCGATAATGATTGTATCGACCTTGGTGATCAGGTTTTCAATAACACCGATTTTATCGGAAACTTTCGCTCCGCCCAGCACGGCCACAAACGGACGCTTGGGATTCTCAACACTGTTCTGGAGGTACTCGATCTCTTTGGTCAGCAAATAACCGGCTGCCGCGGGCTGCAGATACTCGGTGATACCCGCAACGGAGCTGTGTGCGCGGTGGCTGCTACCAAATGCGTCATTTACGAAAATATCACCATGAGCCGCCAGCTTTTTGGAAAAATCCGGATCATTTTTCGTCTCTTCTTTGTGGAAGCGCACATTTTCCAATAGCACGATATCGCCATGCGAAGCCTGATCCACCGCCGCTTTCGCTTTTTCGCCGATACAATCTTCACCGAAAATCACGTTTCCGGATACCAGCGATTTCAAGTGGTCAGCTACCGGTTTCAGACTGAATTCCATGTTCGGCTCCCCTTTCGGGCGACCGAGGTGGCTTAAAAGGACAAGCTTGGCGCCGCCCTCGACAACATGCTTGATACTGGGCAGGGCCTGACGGATCCGGTTGTCGTCCCCAATAACACCATCCTTCAGCGGCACGTTGAAATCCACGCGCATTACAACTGTTTTTCCTTTCAGATCGAGATCTTTGAGAGTTAATTTTTCCATTTTGATGAATCCTTTTGAATTTAACGTTATTTTGTACGGATATGCATTTTAGCATGTGTACATGTTTTTCTTATGAAAATCGTTGTCTTTGTCAAAGAAGATACGAGTTTAGCGAACCAAAATTAAGCCGATGCCTACAGTTTACTTCGATCATGCCGCCACAACCCCCATTGATCCCAGGGTGCTTGAAGCCATGATGCCGTTTTTGAAAGATGATTACGGCAATCCCTCCTCCATCCACCATATGGGAAGGAAAACCAATGTCTTTGTAGAGACCTGGCGTGGCAAGATCGCAAAAAGTATCGGGGCCGAGCCCTCCGAAATCATCTTCACCAGTGGAGGCACTGAAGGTAACAATGCCGCGATTTTCGGAGCTCTTGAGAATCGCAAGGGGAAGCAGATCGTTACTGCGCGGACCGAGCACAATGCGGTACTCCATCCTGTTGAGGCGGCCGAAAAATTTGGTTACGATGTGACCTATGCAGAACTTGATGACACCGGAGCGGTCACACCGGAAGCTCTGGAAGCTGTGCTATCCGATGAAACGGCACTGGTAAGCCTTATGCACGCCAATAATGAAACCGGTACGATTCATCCGATTCCCGAGTTATCAGCTGTCTGCCGCCGCCATGGAGTTCCGCTGCACAGTGACACGGTTCAGTCAGTTGGAAAGATTCCGGTCAATGTGGATGAACTCGGGGTGGATTACCTGACCATGAGTGCTCACAAGTTTAATGGGCCCAACGGTGTTGGTGCTTTGTATGTTCGCTCGGGCAACTCATGGTCAACCTGGATGCACGGTGGGTCGCAGGAGCGTGGCAGGCGAGGTGGAACACTCAATGTAGCCGGGATTGTAGGTATGGGTCGAGCGCTGGAACTCTCCCTTGAAGAGATGGCGGATAATACGGCCTACATAAAAAAATTAAAAAAACGCTTTGTCGGCAACCTCGTGTCGGCATTCGGTGATACTATCCGCTTCAACGGAGATATCACGTCCGGCATGCACCACATCGTCAGTGTCACCGTCACCGATTCGCACCATGAGCCCCTTGACGGTGAGATGCTGTTGTTGAATCTCGACATCGAAGGTATTTGCTGCTCAAACGGATCGGCCTGCACCTCAGGCACTGTCAAACCCTCTCATGTCATGTTGGGCCTTGGTTATGATGAAGCAATGGCCAAATCAACGCTCCGTTTCAGTATCGGCAAGACCAACACCGAAGAGGAAGTGGATCTGGCGGTAGCGTCACTGCACAAGATTGTATCGCGTCACTCGGTAGCCAGTTTATAAACTTATAAACAGAATCGGGCTCTGTCCGGACTGTTCCCACCTGAAAACCGACGATACGACCCAGGATCACTGTTTTACGGAGAGATTGTCATTCCCGTCCAATTTCTTTTTCTCCAGCTTTTCACTCTCCTGTTTTTGGATATCAAGATAACGCTGGTGACAATCCCTGATGATACCCTTGGCCTTGTCCAATCCATACCAACCATCTGTCCCGGTTTTTTTATCCTCCAGATCCTTGTATATCTGAAAGAAGTGCTCTATTTCATGAAGCGTATGCGGAGCCAGCTCATCCAGGGAATTGATATGATTCCACAGCGGATCACGAACCGGCACGCATAGTATTTTTTCATCCGGCCCTTTCTCATCCCACATCTTGAACAAACCGATGGGTTTGGCTTCAATCAGGCATCCCGGAAAAGTAGGCTCGGTTAACAGGACCAGCGCATCCAGGGCATCTCCGTCGAGAGCCAGTGTTTCAGGTATGTAGCCATAATCACTCGGGTAGTGTACAGCAGAAAAGAGCATACGGTCAAATTTTATCTGCCCGGATTCTTTATCGTATTCGTACTTGTTTCTGCTCCCTTTCGGGATTTCAATAATGACGTTGAGGCTTTTAAGAGATTCAGTCATGTAGCAATATTTTGGGGTTATTATAACAGTCACTCAACAACATCAAACAACAGACAGTTCAGCGGGCATCTTTTTTTAAGAAATAGTAATTTATACGTTATGAATATGACTTCCGTTACTCATTTATTACGCATTTAATGAATCCTGAACGCCTATGGCCACACCCGCAGCCGATGACCTGATCAGCGAAGTCAAAGAGATTTTTCGCAGCTATCTAAAAGATAAGAAGCATCGTCAAACCCCGGAGCGTTTTATGGTCCTCGAGGAGACCTACCGGGCCGACGGACATTTTGATGCCGATGACATGTATTTTCGCATGAAAAATATCGGCTACCGCGTCTCGCGTGCCACTGTCTACAACACATTGGATTTATTGCTGGAATGCGGACTCGTACAACGACATCAGTTCGGCAGGAACCAGTCTATTTATGAGCGGGCGTATGCCTATCGTCAGCATGATCATATCATTTGCAAAGAGTGCGGCAAGGTAATTGAGTTCTGTGACCCTCGTATACAGGAGATCAAGGATATGTTGGAGCGAATCCATGACTTCAAGATTGAAGGCCACTCATTACAATTTCATGGATCGTGTAACAATCCCGAGAGGTGCAAACAGGGTGAGGATGCCGGCAGTCCCTCTGAGGTTCGTCTAACTGATTGACGTACGACTGATGAATTTCCGGGTCGCCCACCGGCTGCCCCACAGCCCCATGATCAGTGAAAGAGCCGCCATTCCCCCGGTCAGATAGTACCAGTGATCAAATGGCCAGGACAGCACTCCGAATTGAGGAATGTAATAGGGAATGACCCACTGAAACAGCAGCCAGTGTAATCCCACGGCGATCACTGCTGCCAGGAAACCCTGAATCAGGCCTTCAAGGAGAAAAGGGCGCCTGATAAAACCGTTGGTCGCGCCCACCAGTTTCATAGTTCGAATAATATCCCTTTTGGCGTAGATGGTCAGCCTGATGGTATTAAACACCAAAACTATGGCCGTCAACAGAATAAACAACCCGATTCCGGCGCCTGCCATAGCCAGCATATGAAGCCGATCCTCCAATGTCTGCAGCAGTTGTTGGTTGAATACCACCTCATCCACACCCTGGAACTGTTCTATTTCCAGAACCATCCGCTGGATCTCTTGCGCGCTGGCATCAGCTGAAAGTGAGAGTTTATAGGATGCCGGCAGAAAGTTCAAATCCGCCAGCGACTCACCTTCGGTTCCGAACTCTTCGCGAAATATCGACTCCGCCTCCTCCTTGCTGATATATTCCACATCCGTAACCAGTTCGTAATTCAGGAGATCCGACGCGATCCTGTCGGTCCGTTCCTGGTCCACATCCAGCAAAAAGACCTCCACGTCGATCGATTGCTTCATGGTTTGGAGTACCTGAAAGCCATTATACCCAAAACGAACCAGCAACCCGATCAACAAGGTAGCGATAACAAGTGCCGTAACAGAGGTAGAGCTTGCGAGCTTGGTTCGCTTGAACCCTGAAAAACCCTCTTTCATAACATAAGACATGCTCATAAGCGAACTACCTTGTCTGTCATTCGTATCTTGTTATCCTTATCTGTTGATCATAACGGTATCTCATTCTGTTCAGTTGCGCAACACCCATCGGATACCAAATCGAAAACGGCTGGGAGGCATTGGCTGGTAGGCCGTCTCAAAATAGCCTGGCTGCAACCAATTATCCAATGCATTTTCATACCGGAATAAAAAAATCACCGATCTTACCCGGGCGGACAAGTCCAGATCAAGCCGGGCAAACTCCGGTATGGCCTGGGATTCCGTCCCTTCAACGGCAGGGTGCCAGGAGTTGGGGTCCCAGTAATCCATTGCGGGGTAATAGCGAGAGGACCGGTAGGATGTGGGTGAAAGCTGCAAGTAGAATCCACCTTTGATGAAGGCCGCCCTGTTATACACATAATCCTTGTAATACAGGGAGGCTCTGGCCCAGGCGCGCTGGCCGCTGAGATCCAGTAATTGATTCTCCAGCCTGTTGTCATCGGAAAAATATTGTTGAAACGTACCGGACAGGGCAAACTCAAACCGGGAGCCATCGAAGGATATGTATCCGGTAGCGCCTGCGGATGTATAAGAACCGGCTTGTGTAAATGTACTGTCCTGACCAACCAGAACCGGGCGGTCGAACAGTGATCCATAAAGTTCAGCTCCCCAGCTCCATGACCCTGCACGATACATGGCACCTAACTCCATACGCTGAATCACCTCGTTTTGCAGGTCCGGATTTCCGTACATGGGCATGCGCCGCCAATAAAGGTGTCCGGGTTGAGGCATCTGTTCGCCCCGCGCGTAGGAAGCGAATAGAGAAAATCTCCGGGTCAGCTGCCAATCCACTTTGCTACCCAACTCAAAATCCACAAAGCCATCGGTCCTCCAGCCTGCACGCACCCAGGTATGCAGGTTGGACCCATTGTCCAGCGGCAACAATACCATCCCCTTTCCCGTGTTATGGGCCCAGGAGCCGGTATCCATGGTATGAAATCGGTCCTGGGTAATGATCGACCACTCTGACCTGGTTTCAAGCTGAAGCTCAAGAGGTCCCAGCGGCCGTATATGCCGGCCTGTAAAACCACTGGTCAGCACCCGTACGGAAGAGCTGTCGCTGGAATCATAATGCAGTCTGCGGTATCTGTCATGATACAAGGATAATCGCGTAGTAGCTTGTTCGCCCGAATTTTCACGATGATAGGCGGTAAGTCTGTAAAGCGCATTTCGCATCGAGGATTGCGCCCTTGGCTCATTGGGGGTAGCGGTAAAACGATCAAACGCAAATACGGACATATCTGCCATGTTGTATCCATGGGACTCGCCAAGCTGCAAGCCGCTGTAATCATATCCCCCCTCCAAAATCCACGAATCTGTAAGGTAGTGGTAGAGGGTGACCTCTGCATTCCGGCCGCCCATATTATTATTAGCGTATCCTTCATTCTCGTTCTTTCCCCAATAACCGATAGAAATATTGGTTCCGGGACGGAAGTTTTGGGTTACATATCCCTCGGTACTTCGATAATCGTATGCGGTCTGTTCATAATTGATAAAGGTAAGTGGTTTTTCCACGTGGTAACGGACCGTCGAAACATCCGAACGATAACGAATGGGGGAAGTAAACTCCTGAACATGCGCCAGGCGACTGTAATGGGGAAGTCGCTTTCGATTTGCCGATCCAAATATCCGCTCGTTAACCGGAACGCCCTCCCTGTAGAGTCGTTGATGCCGGCTTTCATGGCCACGGATAAGAAAACCATCATTCCGTCCCAGTCCGCCGAGCTGTGCAGCGATTACTCCCGGTTGCCGGCTCATCCACTCGCCCTGATCCGACCACAACTGCCAGCGGCCAAGGCTGTCGTTAGTCATTTCCCGGTATGCCGGCGGGTTGTATACCTCCAGGGCATTTATCGGCTCCAGCACCAAAGCGGGTTCGGCAGCCGGACCCGCATCCGGGGGCATTGCAGCCGGGTCCACACCGTCATGCTGTAAAGAATCACTTGCCGTATTGTATTGAAGGGTATCAGAAGGCGCACCCTGCCCCAGAGTGTCAGGCGCATATGCCTGATGCGTTGTACCGGTCGGTTTGCTTGCCAATGACACAGCTGTAAAACCGGACCAGCTAATAAACAATCCATAAAAAGCCAAAAGTATTATAAACCCTTTGCTTATCATGGTTGCACAATCTCCTGATAGTGAGGGATTCCGGGAATCCGGCAGATATGTCTTCGCAGCAGATCCATCGCTACGGCAAAACTTCGCTCTTTATTCACCACACGTTCGGATGTCAGCTGAAATCGGCAGGCATAATGCGTGCCGGTACGGGACCAGAAACCGATCCAGACTGTACCCACCGGTTTTTCACCGGTGCCTCCGCCCGGTCCGGCCACTCCGGTTGTACTCAACCCATAATCGGCATCCATACCTTCCCCGGCCCCGCGGGCCATCTCCAGGGCTACCTCGGCACTCACCGCACCGTGCTTCTTCAGTGTAGCCTCCTCCACACCCAGTAACCCGGTTTTGATTCTATTGCCGTAAGCAATCACCCCCCCTCTAAAACAAGCACTACTACCGGGGATATGAGTGAGCTCATTGGCCAGATAGCCGCCTGTACAACTCTCTGCGAGGGCAAGCTGCTGTTTTTTTTCCGTAAGCAAAGCAATGATATGTCCGGCCAGTGTCTGTTCATAGTCTTCCGAATACAGATAATTTTGCAGGTTTCGCCTTATCCAGACCAAAAAATTCTCAAAAGCGCGCTCCGGCTGTCCATTCAACCTGGTGACACGCAAATCCACCCCCTTTGGATGAGGAAGAAAAGCGACCTCGACCGCATGTGGAAGCATCTTTTCCAAATCTTTGAGAAGATGTTCATTCAGATCACTTTCGCCTATTCCGGTAGTACGAAAATAGCACTGCTTTACGTCGCGCTCCCTCTGCTGCCATCGCTTTTTCAACTCAGGAATCAGCTTTCGCCGGGTGATATGCTTCAGCTCATAAGGTACACCGGGCATTGCGACCAGAAGCCGGTTTTCATGATCGAACATTAAACCGGGCGCGGTGCCCAAATCGTTAAACAGGACATTTGCCCGGGAGGGGACATCGGCTTGCCGGCGGTTGATCTCGGTCACCACCTTTCCCTTTTTCTGAAAGTAATCCGTCACATGCTCCAACACGCTATTATCCCGAATCATAACATCATCAAAAAAAGAGAGCAGAACTTTTTTGGTGACATCATCCCGGGTAGGCCCCAATCCACCGGACACAACCAACAGGTCATGTCGTTGCCAGTGATACTGCAAAGACTCCCGGATGTCACCGGGACGATCACTAACCGTTACCATAGTGCGACACTGTACACCCATAGCCCGGAGTTCTTGTCCCAGCCAGGTGGCGTTGGTGTTCGGAACATCACCATTCAGAAGTTCATCGCCGATGGTAAGGATGCATGCTGTTCGAGAAGTCATAATACATCATTGAATAGTGAGATATCGCCCATTTTGCCCAACAAGATAGGATTATTCCCGCTTCAAAAGAATGATAAATTACCGGTGCCCGTCCAGATGCTTGTTATTCAATAAATCGTAAAGAACACATAATTCTGCTTTTTGGGTGATACAACTTTTTTATATTTGTCGGTGTGAAACGTGTACCGAACATATTAAGTGCCTTACGGATAGTTCTGACACCGCTGTTTGTTCTCCTGTATCTGCAGGAGGCATTCGTTTTGGCTGTTTTGGGAATGGCTGTATTTATTTTTGCAGCGGTAACCGACTACCTTGACGGCTACTATGCAAGGCGTTACAAGGTCAGTTCCAGTCTGGGGGTGTTTCTGGATCCGCTTGCAGACAAAATCCTCACTTTTGCAGGTTTCATCTGCCTGCCCTTAATCGACGCCGGCACATTTCCCTGGTGGATCATTACAGTGATTGTGTTGCGGGATGTTCTGATCACCATATTGCGGGTATGGGCGGATTATCGAAATATTGTCATGGAAACTCGTTATCTTGCCAAGATAAAAACCCTGGTGCAAATGATCTTTCTCTATGTGGCCCTGCTCACGGGTTTGTTTGCAAAATCCGGGGGTTTCATTGCAAATGTAGCCGATGCTTTACTCGAATCGGGGATTTTATACTGGGCTTTCATGGCGGTAATGATCATCACGGTCTACACCGCCTTTGAATATCTATATCTAAACCGGAGGCTTTTCAAACGTGCGTCCCAATAAATTCAATTGGTCGGTGCTTGGCGGTACTGTTTTTCACATCGGATACATGCCCCGGTTCCCGGGTACCTGGGGAAGTTTAGCAGCACTGCCGCTCATCTATCTCTCGTCCGTTTACATTCACCCCCTTTGGGGCCCGCTACTGTTGGTCTTGCTTTTCTCCCTGCTGACCCTTGTCGTGGCCAACGGAATCGAAAAAGTTTTTGGTCCCGACCCGGCTGAGTGCGTATCCGATGAGTTCGCCGGACAAGCTATCGTCTTTCTTTTCATCCCCATTTACACCAGCTGGGAGTACAACCTTCTGGTATTCATCGCGGGATTCCTGCTATTTCGTATTTTTGATATCCTGAAGCCCCTGGGCATCAGCGCCATCCAAAACACCGAAGGAGGCTGGGGGGTTTTACTGGATGATATCATTGCCGGTATGTATGCGCAAATGTGCTTGTTATTTGTTATATTTGTGGTTCTATAAATTTTTCCGTCCAGTTCCTTTCGGGAATGCATCACTAAACATCATAAAGCATACCCGTTGACGGATTGCAGAACCGAGAACTATACTTATGATATTTGACAAGACATACGCGCGTGAACTGGCATCAGAGTTACTGGACATTAATGCGGTTTTACTGCGTCCGGAAAATCCTTTTGTCTGGTCTTCGGGTTGGAATTCACCAATATACTGCGATAACAGGCTAACCATCCTGTACCCGCGAATTCGCAACCGGATTGCGGACAAGTTATCCGAGCTGGTCACCAATAAATTTCCCGAAACCGATATCATAACCGGCACCGCCACCGCCGGTATTCCCCACGCCGCCTGGGTAGCAGACCGCCAGAACAAGCCCATGGCTTACGTTCGTGCCAAGGCCAAAGCCTATGGCATGGGAAATCAAATTGAAGGTGGCGTACGCAAGGGAGAGTCAACCGTTGTTATTGAGGATCTGATTTCCACTGGTACCTCGGTACTTTCCGTCATTGAAGCGCTCCAGTTTATCGGAGCCAAAATAAACGGACTTGTTACCATCTTTACGTACGGTTTTGATGTGTCAAACCGTAAAATTGCGGATCACAATATTCCGTTCTATTCGTTGACTGATTATGCAACGTTATTAGAGGTTGCACTTGAGAAAGACAGAATCCGGCACAGTGATGTCGAATTTCTCAACGAATGGCGTAA
>CAYMBG010000052.1:10233-18731 GCA_964388615.1 uncultured Chitinophagales bacterium
GAAACTTACGGATGCCAGATGAACTTTGCCGATTCGGAAATTGTCAATTCCATCATGGTTGAGCGGGGTATGTCACCGAGTGAGAGTCCGGAGGAAGCATCTGTAGTATTTATCAATACCTGTTCCATACGGGACAACGCCGAGCAGAAAGTATGGAACCGTCTCAATGATTTTCGGAAAATGAAGCGGCAACGGAATGGTGATATGGTAGTGGGTATATTGGGCTGTATGGCGGAGCGATTACGTGAAAAGTTTTTGGAAAAAGAGAAACTGGTTGATTTGGTAGTCGGGCCCGACGCCTATCGTGATCTCCCGCAACTGCTGTCACAGGTTGAGGACGGACGAAAAGCCGTTAATGTGATTCTTTCTCAGGAAGAAACCTATGCAGACATCACCCCGGTCCGCACTACCGGCAACGGGGTATCAGCTTTTGTTTCTGTCATGCGTGGTTGTGACAACATGTGCTCCTTCTGCGTTGTACCTTTTACCCGTGGACGTGAGCGCAGCCGTCCTGTGGAAAGTGTACTGGATGAATTCAAAATGCTACGTGACCAGGGATACCGGGAAGTGACGTTATTGGGGCAGAATGTGAATTCCTACCTTCATGAAGGCCGCAGCTTTGCCGAGCTGATGTATCGGTGCAGCCTCATCGATCCGGAAATGCGCATCCGTTTCTCCACCTCTCATCCCAAAGATTTTCCGGATGAGTTTCTTGATGTGATGCGTGAACGTCACAATATCTGCAATTACATACACATTCCGGTCCAGTCGGGCAATAGTGACGTGCTTGAGCGGATGCGACGGACCTACACCCGCGATGAATATCTCGAACTGATTCAAAAGATGCGCGCAATGATCCCCGGTGTTTCCCTGTCAACCGACATTATCGCCGGTTTCTGCGGGGAGACCGGGGAACAGCATAAGGACACACTGGATTTAATGAAACGGGTGCGATATGATCTGGCCTATATGTTTGCCTACTCCGAACGGGAGCGGACGCTCGCGCACCGCAAGTTCACCGATGACGTACCCGAGGATATTAAAAAGCGTCGTCTATCGGAAATCATTCAGCTTCAACATCAAATTGCGTTTGAACTAAATCAGGAAGAGATCGGCAAACGACATGTGGTATTGGTGGAAGGCCGAAGCAAGAGATCAGAAGACCAGCTTTCGGGTCGCACGGATACCAACAAAATGGTTATTTTTGACAGGGATACATATCAGCGGGGAAATTACGTCGAAGTGGAGATTCAGGAGGCCAATTCTGCCACACTGAAAGCAAACGCTTTGCGTAAAGTGACTCTTTCCGAAACAATCACAGAACCTGTTACTGCTTAAAAAAAATATTGGCCGTTGGACAGAAACCAGCTACAAAAAAAATACGGAGTTATTGGGGAGTCACAGGCGCTTAAACATGCCCTTGACAAAGTGATCCAGGTGGCACCCACCGAAATTACCGTGTTATTAAATGGGGAGACCGGTGTTGGGAAGGATGTCACCGCCCGGATGATCCACGATCTCAGTCCCAGAAGTTCTGAAAAGCTGGTGATTGTCAACTGCGGAGCCATTCCGGAAGGAATTATCGAGAGTGAGTTATTCGGACATGAAAAAGGGGCGTACACCGGTGCTCATGAATCACGAATGGGTTATTTCGAGCAAGCTGATGGTGGCACCATTTTTCTCGATGAAATCGTGGACACTCCGAAGAAGGTTCAGGTCAAGTTACTACGGATCCTTGAATCAGGTGAATTTTTCCGCGTTGGTTCCAGCAAACCACGCAACGTAAGTGTAAGGATTATTGCCGCTTCCAACAAGGATATGTGGAAAAGCGTGGAGCGGGGAGACTTTCGGGAGGACCTGTTTTACCGGCTCAGCACCATTAATATTTTTATTCCTCCGCTGCGCGAACGCAATGGTGATATCTTGCTCATATTTCGGGAGTTTGTTTCACAATTGGCAAAAAAGTACGATTCGGTTTTCCGGGGTATGTCGGATGGGGCCCGTCAGCTGCTGCTCTCCTATCGCTGGCCGGGTAATATTCGTGAATTGCGAAATGTAGCCGAACAACTGGTGATTCTTGAGAAATCACAATATGTTGATGAAGATGTTCTCAGGAAGTACCTGGGAGGACGGCAAAAGATGGGATCCCCCGATAATTTGCCTGTTCTTTTCGAGCAGCAGCAGCAGCAAAATGACTCGGACCACGGTGCCCACAGCAACGAGATGCAGCTGATCTATCGCGCGTTGCTCGATATGAAAACCGACATGAGTGATATGAAACGCATGATGGGCACGCTTTTTTATAACTCATTCCAAAGTGGGGGCTTTTCAAAATCTCTTCCACCACCCTCACAATTTGATTATAAGGAGGGAACATCGGAAACCTATTCCGGTCGGCCTGATGAATCATCGGATATGATGGTTGGAGCAGAACCCTTTTCCGACGTCGAATATGATGATCAACAGCAAGAAGGATCCGAGTCGGCCTCGAATGGGCCCAAAAAATCCACTTCCCGGCAAAAACAACCACTCTCAGAAGATCAACAACAGGTATTGGAACTGTTCGATAATGAGGAGTTGCCGTCACTGGAAGATATTGAAAAATTCCTTATCCAAAGAGCCCTGGATAAATACGGAGGTAACCGCAGAAAAGCGGCAAAAATACTGGGTATGAGTGAGCGCACGTTATATCGGAAAATTGATCAATATGAACTGCTCTGACGGTTACAAAAATAGCAACATTTTCAGGATTGTACTTGTCCTGATACTGAGCATATCCTTAACGGGCTGCCTTCGTTACAGCTTCACCGGTGTAACCATTCCATCCGATGTGAGGACGATATACATCCCCTTTTTCCAGGATCAGTCCGGTAGTGGCCTGGGCGATCTGGATGACTTGCTCACTGACGCATTGATTAATCGCTTTGTCAATGAAACACGGTTAACCCTTACCAACTCCCGGGAAGATGCCGACGTGATCATCGAGGGGCTGATCACCTCCTATTCCAATCAGCCCTTCAGCGTTGCCGGTGACCAGCGAGCTACATTGAACCGGGTTCAAATAGGAGTGCAAGCTTCTTACACCTATACCAATAGCGAGCAGCCGGAATGGGATAAAAGATTCAATAGCAATGCCGAATTTGACCCCGGAGAGGACCCGATTGACGGTGAAAACGAAGCCGTATCTGAAGCTGTGAGCCGTATTGCTGAAAATATGTTCAACGACGCCATGGGAGAATGGTAACAGTAGATCTTACAGACTTTTCTTTTTTATAATCCCTGCTGTTTCTATATTGCATACCCAAACCCAGAAAACCGCAGTTATGCAAGGATTACCTTTTGAAATTCCGCGGAGCCTGAGCTCCTATCTCACACAATTCGAGAGCGATCCCGAAAAGGGAATTGCAAATCTGGAAATTCATTTGAAGAAGCGGGGCATGGACGCGGTTGGATATTTCCTGCTTTCCTGGCTTTACCATAAAAACAACCAGCAGCGCCAGGCTATCCATTATGCGCTAAAAGCCCGATGCTGTGCTCCGGGCAGTCCGCTTTTTGAGCATCTTCATTACTTTCTGGTACATCCCGAACGATTCAATGCCTGGAAGCCTTTTGAGGTGGATATACAGGAAATCAATGGCAAACAATCCGCAGAAGACGACACCGGGCACACACTGGATCTCGATCATCTCATAGAGCAGCTCTCGGAAGCGGAAAACAAAAAGATCGCCATATCAGCCGATCAAACCGACGACCGCAATCTATCTGAAAAATCGGAACAAGTAGGTGATATCGCCTCAGAGACACTGGCCAATATTTATGAAAAGCAGGAGCGGTACAAAGAAGCTCTGAACACCCTGGAGATGCTTCGAATGGTCAAGCCTCATAAAACCGATCAATACGAAGAGCAAATCGAGCGGATCCGGGGTTTCATGCAAAAAAGCAACACCTGATCGCCTCCTCACTGCTACACGGAAATGAGAGGGCCTGACAAGGCCGGCATTGCTGCAGTCACGTTGCTGCATTCACGTTGCTTTAGTCACTCGCCCTTCACAAAGGCATTGTGCTTTTTTTCGTATCCGATGGTCGTATGGGTGCCATGACCCGGCCAGACTACCGTTTGATCCGGCAAGCTGTACAGTTGTTCGAGAATATTTTTTTTAAGAAGCTCAAAATCGCCCCCGTATAGATCGGTTCGCCCGATACTACCGGCAAACAGTGCATCGCCAGCCAGCACCCATGCCTGGTCCTGATTGTAAAAGGAAAGATGTCCGGGAGCGTGTCCCGAGGTATTACGCACGTCATACTCAAATGAACCAATCCTCAAAGCCGCAGAAGGCTCAACAAACTTCGGGTGCACTTCGATGGGATCAGCAGTCAAACCGAACATCATGGCCTGCTCGGGATATTGTTCAATAAAGACGAAACTGTCTTTATGCATGAAAACAGGGACTTCAAATAATTGAAGCGCCTTTTGTAGGCCCATGATATGATCCACATGAGCATGGGTAAGAATAATCGCCTCAACATTCAGATGGTGCTCATCCAGTTTTCGCAGCAAAAATTCCCACTCCTGATCATTAGAAAAGCCGGGGTCAAACAGATGTGCGCGTTCATTGTCATGAACGAGATAGGCGTTTTCCTGAAACGGATTCAGCCCGTCAAATTTTTCAAGATGTAATTGCATCCGCCAAATTATTCGGATCATGCCGGAGGTCGTCTCCGGCTGAAAAAGCACGGGCTATTTCTTGCCGTAACGACGCTTGAATTGATCTACACGCCCCGCAGCGGACATCATTTTTTGACTTCCGATGTAGAACGGGTGGTTTCTGGAGTCGACTTCCGCTTTATAAACTCCTTCTTTCGACTTCATCGTACTTCTGGTAACGATTTCGGAACCGTCGCTCAAAACAACTTTCAATTCTTTGTATTCGGGATGAATGCCTTTTTTCATCGTAATCTCAAAATTTTATAATTTACCAATTAGAAAAGTAAATATAGCACTTTTGTCCTGCTCATTCAAGCCGCATTACTTGTTTTTTTGCGGATCGAGTGGCAGGGTAAGCGCCCTGGCTTTCAGCCAGCTTTCATTCCACTCTTCCATTGGATCGGAATCAGCCGTAATGGCACCTCCCACGGCATAATAGAGCTGATCGTCACGGATAACGGCCGTTCGGATCACCACATTGAAATCAAATGCTCCGGAGGGTTGAAAATAGCCGATGGCACCGGAGTAGATACCTCTGCGATACGACTCCAGTTGCTCAATTATTTCCATAGTCCGGATTTTAGGGGCGCCGGTCATGGATCCCATAGGAAAACACGCCTGGATCATCTCCACCGGTGTGATGTTATCCTCCGGCAATGCTGTAATGGTAGAAACCAGCTGATGGACGGTTGAAAAAGACTGGACTTCCAGCAGGGACTCCACCTGAACGGTATTTTTCCGGGCGATCTGACCCAGATCATGTCGTACCAAATCCACGATCATTACATTTTCAGCACGGTTTTTTTCCTTTCGCAGTATTTCTGAAACAATTTGTTTGTCTTCTTCGGGATTTTTTCCGCGTGGTGAGGTTCCTTTGATGGGTTGCGATCGAATCATACCATTCTTGTATTCCAGAAAGCGTTCGGGAGAAGCACAACAAACGGAAGTATCCCCATAATGCAACCATGCGGCAAAAGGTACCGGACCTGCTTTCCGCATCGAGTCAAAAAGGTCAAGTGAATCACCGTGGAAACGGCTGTTAAGTTGATGCGTCAGATTCACCTCGTAGGTGTCACCCTGCGTGATATACGCTTTGATGTCATTCACCTTTTGGCGATAGGCCTCCCACCCGTCACCGGAAACCATGGAATCGGACAGTTGTGGTTTTTCAAAATGGAAAGTGTCGTTAAACCCGGAAATGGAATGGAGTTCTTCATCATCGCCTTTAAGCACCTCTATTTTGCGTTGTTGCCGGTCAATCCAGAGTAACACTCCCGGCACAAAAAAGTACAAATCAGGTAAACCAACAGGATCCGGGTGATGCGATTGCAAATCTTCTGTTTCGTTTTTCAAATCATATCCCAGCCATCCAAACATCCAGTCATTGTGCGAAGCGTGAAACGTTTTCAATCTGTTCCAGGCGTGCTGGTTCCTGGGGTTACCGGCCGTTGCACGAACCGAATCTACCGGATTAGCGGCGATATAGCCAAAGCGAGAGGCCTCATGACCTTCGAGCTGGGAATCAAGAAACACCACGGGTCCTTCCTCTCTTTTTCGTTCCAGATAAAGCCGGATCCATCTTTCAAAAGTACCGGCATCCTCGAATACCCTGGCCTGCCGGGTGGATGTGGAGTGGTGACTTGTTTCAACGCACATATTGCAACTCCTCCTGCTTGCGTCGTTCGAAATATGCTGTTATTTCATTCCAAAAAGTGACATCGCAACCCAGAATTCGTCCATCGAGTTGCTTGATCGGGTACCACTCCCTGATTGAATTGCAGGCCCATACCATATCGGCCTGATGCAGCTCCCGCGGCAAAAAATGACCGCTCTCTATGGTAAATCCGGCTTCCTCGAGAAATGTAATCAGCAGCCCCCGCGTAATACCCGGCAAAAGGTCGCAATCAACCGAAGGGGTTTTGACCGTCTCCCCCTCTTTCCAGAAAATATTGGCAATCGTAGTTTCACTAACGTATCCATCCTGAGTAAGCATCAGTGTATCATCTGCCTGGTGGTCGCAGGCTTGCCGGGCAGCCAGGATATAGTTAAGCCCATTGGACCATTTTACTGTTGAAGGAAGGGCATTTGTCGGTATTCGCCGGTATGAGCTGGTGACAAGTGTTACCGGGGTATGTTCCGTCCCAAATCCCCTGGTTGCATTCTCCCGGATTGCACTATCCCGGTTAGCATTCTCTCGGATTGCATCCTCCCGTTTGGTTGAACCGGACTGTTTGCCTGTTTGCCCGGATATTGTGGAAATAATGGAACCTTTTAGTAAAAAACAGGCCTGTCGGTTCCCGGGTGGATATCCGGGGGTATCATCATCCGCCCATACCTGGATCCTGAGCCTGACATCGTGCCCGAATGCATCGTTGGCATCCAGTAAGTTTTTTAAAAGAAGCGTAAAAGATGCTGTCGACTTTAGCTCCCCGGGACACTCCAGTCCAAGGAAATCCATCCCCTTTTGCAGGCGTTCAAGATGTTTTTCCGGACGTAAAAAACCACCCTTATAAGCTCGCATCGTATCGAAACAACCTTCCCCATACATCGCCAGGCGTGAAAAAGGAGACAACGTTACAGCGCTGGCCGGTCTTACCGTTCCGTTTTCAATGATATTTGTAAAATCAGTGCTCATCAGACGGAAAAAATAGTGAATTAAACTTGTTTTCGAGTCCATGACAGACTACCACGCAAATCGCCTGCTTTGATTTTGGCAACAAAATCAATATGGCTAATGTTCGGAACCGGACTGCAGCTGCTTGCGTGTCGACAATTCGTGCCAAACCGGGATGTTCTGTGCTCCGACACCCGTCATGCTAACCTCGCCCCTTGCATTGAGAACAAGCGTTGTAGGAACACCGGGCACCCGCAAATCCTGATAGGCCGTTGTTCCATCCAGCATCCGAAACCGATCTTGTCCATCCCGGTCGTGTGCTCGTGCAAACTCAGGTGCATCTTTGACAAAAGCGGCAATCACATCATACTGGGGATAGTTATCATGCCACTGATACAAATCGTACAACGAGCCAAGTGACCGTTCCGCCCAGGTTGCCCAAAATAAGATAATCGTTGTTCGTTCGGGCTGGATCTGTAAAGAATCCCCCTCGGAAGTCAGAAAAATAAACTCCTCTACCGGTGTCTGTTCCAGTCTATCCAAAAAACGCTCCTCTTGCTTACTAACATAGCGGAAGCTTCCAAAAGCGATGGCAATGATACAAATCACAGCCACTATGACCATAAAATGATTAAAATACTTGGGATCAATTCGCATTCTTGTAAGATACGAAGCGATTCTGCCGGAAGCCACCGGTTATCACCAAACGGTTGGAAATATCACGTCATGATAATCGTGTGTTATTCGGTGCGGGTCCAACCGTTTCTGTTGCGGTTCAGGGGGTCAATACCCTGCCGCTTACCGGTGGAACCTCAACGATGATCCTGCCCTCGCGAGCCTGAAACACCTCGCCGCTTATTTGGTCAGTAATGACTTCCGGTTGATCTGCAAACAAATCATCCTCAAGTTGAAAACGAGTCGTCTGCTCGCTGCGGTTAAGCAGTACCACCGCAATATCATCCCGTGTCCGGCGGGCAAAAGCAAAGAGTTCCGTAGCATCACTGGCTCCCAGTAGCACAAAGCTTCCGGTACGCAAAGCTTCGCTGTTTGTACGGATGTGCGCCAGTTTCTGATACCAATCATGCAGATCATGGTCAAAGGCTACCGCATCCCGTGGGCGGTGTCTGGAATAGGGATGGTTTATTTCGTCATCAAACGCCATATCCGGCCAGACCATCG
>CAYMBG010000053.1:0-1732 GCA_964388615.1 uncultured Chitinophagales bacterium
CCGGCATCGGTTATAACCCGTATTTGTCCGGCCGGGAGGTGTATTCTCTTTCCTGGACCGTGGGCTATTACCGGCCACTAAATGAAGCCTGGGAACTGGACAATTTTGATCGTTTCGCACTCAAGCGCGACATCACCGTTCAACATATCCAGGAAGATGGCAAGTGGTTCACCAGCGAGGCCAGCTGGTTATACCAGTATCGACACCTGTTCGCTTGGGAGGCCGGCCAATTATTCACTATATACGGCGGACCCACATTCAATATGCTGGTTTCCCGTTCCCAAAACATCGGCGATTATTATCCATACAGTATCATCGATACCCGCAGCGGCAGCCTTGAATACCGATTTTGGATCGGAGGATCCTTCGGTGTTCAACTTTTTTAGCCAAAAAGCCATAAGCTTTTACATTGAAATACTTAACGAATAGCACTAAACTGATTAAAGGGCAACTAAAGTATATTTTTTAGCTTACAACATAGACCTTGGGGGCAGAACCTGACTCCCCCGCCTCAATAAATCCAAATACACCACCTTAAATATATTTCTACTATGATGATAGCAATAAGATGGATCGCAGCCGGCATGTTGGTTCTTTTAGCCTTCACAGGTACACATTCTCAGAATTTGAATGATGAGTATTTCGCAGGCAACTGGGATGTATTCATTGAAGGAACACCGCAAGGAGATCACAGGCTGACACTTGAACTGACCAGGGAGGAAGAGAGTCTGCAAGGTAAATTCCTTACCGAGGACGAACCTGGTTCTTTGAATATCGACCGGATTGTTGAAAATGAGGATTACGTCAGGCTATTCTTCACAGCCGAAGGGCATTATCTCAACTTGCAATTAAGAAAACAGGGTGAAGACCACATGACCGGTAGTTTGGCTGGTATGTTTAATGCAACCGCCGACCGCATTACTGAAGAGGAGTAAGCAACCGAATATAGCAAATTTTTCTAAGTCGTTATGATGGGACTGAATCATTGGAATAAAAGCTTATAGTTGGTTGTCTCAAGGCTGGCGAGTACAAAAACATTTCGGAAATACTAAAAAAACATAGCATAAAGCACGCCGGCCACACCGATAATGGCAAGGACATAGACAATTTTCTCCGGCATAATACCTTCATTTTCGGCGGTTTTTCCGAAGATGCCGAACACCAGCGGATGTACAAGGAATGGCATGGCAAAGACAAAGGCGATCATCCCTGCCGCTTCAGCACCGAACATCCCTCCCTGAATAGCGGCAAACAAGCCGAAATGTGAGATGGCGGATGCATTGGCCATAACAGCGTCGCCAAGTCCCATACCGGATATGTTAAGCAACAACAGGCCGCCGAATACAGCCACCAGTTGCCATCCGAGCGAGAAGATCATCAATCCACGAATCTCTTGCTTTTCCTGGCCCATGGCTCCTCGCAGCGTTTTGAGCGCCCAGGCGGTCAGGCCCAGACCCGCAGCAACCACAATAAGGGTATAGGAGATAATCAGGTCGCCGGCGGTGGCGCTGGCAGCAAGGATAGAAAAAACGAAAATGTGTCCGATGAATGGAATATTGATCATGATAGGTGCGCGAACAGCAGCCTGCGGACCCAGATCCCCTGCTGTACAAGCACCGGTAAGCCCGGAATGTGACAGCGAGCCGGCCATTCCGGGAGCCAGATTACGAATATGATTGGCGGCACCAAAAAAAATGAGGATGGCGAGTCCGCCGAACATCCAAAGCAGCTG
>CAYMBG010000053.1:1832-18385 GCA_964388615.1 uncultured Chitinophagales bacterium
TTGCGAATATACACGGCCTTGTTGGTGATTTTCGCGCGGTGGTCAATCAGGATGATGGAAGCGACCAGACCGATATACCCGAGCAGAGGATAAAAATGGTCGAGCGGTTCTCCGCTGGAATAGCCAACGATCAATCGCTTCAGCGCTTCGATACCAGTGAGGATGAAAAAACCACGCACCAAAAACATGAACTGTGTGGCGTAGGTGCCAAGAAAAAGCTCCTTGGAAGAGGGGACGACAATATCCTCCGGGTTGATTTTGCGGTTGGAAAAAATCTTTCGGATCTCCTGGCCGCCCACAAAAAAGGACGCCATCAATGCGGTAATGGTGACCCGGCTGGTGAGTTCGACAATAGGAAATTCAGGCAGCCCCGGGGTGGCAAGACCGGTATTAACGAGGACATAGCCCATAATGAGGCCGAATACAACGATGATCAGTATGGGAGAATAGCGCGTGCCCGCAACAAAAGTACGGGACACCAGCACCATAGAGATGACCATCAAAAGTGTGAGCCAGTATTGATTCAGAATGTGGGCACTGGCTATTTGATCCGCAATAATATCCATATTGAGCTGATGGTTGAGCAAATGGTTGTTTGAATTTAGCAAAGTCGCCACCCGTGGATACAGGCCTTGGAAAATACTAAACTCCCATTCAAAGCACCGCATCGAGTTTGAAATTCCACAAAAATAACCGGGCCATGGTGAACGATAGCGTTGGATATTGATCGAATTGACGTGCAGCAAACTCAGAACAACCAGGATATCTTGGCAAACACCTGCCACTGTGACTCCTCTTGAAGTTGCTGGTAACTCAATCGGGGTGCTTCCTCTCCAAGTTTGGCAAATCCGCCCAGGTAGATGGCAGTGGCATAGTTAATGCGATAACGCAACAGCATCTGGTTCTGAAGGGTCCGCACCCGGTCAGGAACATCCTCGTCGTAGCGGGGTTCCTTGAACCGGAAATCCCGGTACTGCAATATGTTACGAAGCGCCAAACTTCTTGTAATCTGAAATTCCGCACTAAGGCGCTGAGTCATCGCTTCCTGAGCTACCACATCCTCCGACAATCGCATGAATTCCATATTATGGGACAAGTCTATGCGACGATCAAATAAATACAATGAATTGGAGAGAGAAACCTGAAGCTCATCCATCTGTTCAACCAGGCGGTAGTCTACTGCTGATCCATAGGAACCACTTACAAAAACACGATATTCGGAGGTAACATCGGTCCGGAAGAATCCAGAGAAGCGATACAGGTCAAACTCACGACTTTCGTGTCCATTGCCCCATAAATCCTCGACAAACTCATAATCATAGTTTACGGCCAACCGTAATCTTGAGCGATTAATACCGAAAACATCAAGACTCATTTGGTGTGACAGCGAGAGCATATCCGGATCTTGCAATACCGACGTAAGATCACCTCCGTGCAGATACCAATATCCTGTGGTACTGAAGCCCGGGCGAATACGCTCAATGTAGTTGTCATCCATCCAGAAGTCATAATAAGACCTTGCGGTCACACGCTGCACGTCCGTCTGTTGGAGTATTCCTGTTCCTGTGATGAGATCTTTTCCATAGCGCCGGGTCTCGACACGGTAATTCCAGCTTCGTCCACCTCTGGCCATCCGGATCAGATACCCGTAGTCAAACGTAGATTCCGTGGAAACCCCATACTCCTCACCAAACCGGTCCGGATATCTGTTCCATACGGCAAGTGGTTGAAATACAAACGTATGATTGCTTCCAACTCCCAGCTGTGCATCATAAGTTATAAGCCGGTTGTAACCATCCTCGGTAATCCGGTCGCTATAGAAGCCACCCATCATGAAATCCGAGGAAAAATCATAGCGATAACGAAATAGATTATTCCACGAGGAGGTCCCTTCGTCCACGATCAGACGGGAAGTTTGCGGACCGGGATCAATGAACCAGCCCGTCTGATCATGCATTGAGATGACAGCCCAGTTGTGCTCGCCGGATTTACCGGTCCATCGAACTCCAGCTGTCGGATCCACGATGGAACGAGTGTACATGGTCTGTGATATGGGAAAACGGAAAAGATCGGTGCGCTCCATAAAGAAAGGCCTTTGCTCAGAAAAACTCGGAACAAAACGAACGTTACTGGTCATTTCAAAGGCATCGGTTTCCACCTGACTGAAATCCGGGAGGATCGTGGCATCGATAACCGAACTGGTGGTCTGATATTTCAGATCTATACCCATCGATCCGGTAAATGATACCGGATGGTCGGTCAAATCTCGTCCTTCTCCTTCTCCCTCTGCGAATCCGCTGCTGTACGGAATAAATTGAAGCGGTGCTGAAAGGTCCGTCGGATTCACAATCCGAATGAACGGCATTTGGCAAAGGAAGCAGCTTCGATCAAAATCCCATTCTATAGGCGAGTATTGATAAACAAAATCTCTTGGCTGCATGCGAAAAGGAAGAAAACCTATCTCCAAATGCTGGTTTCCTTCCTCGGGTACCTGCAGATGATGCAAAGGTATGGTCATCTCCACCACATAGCCTTGCTCAAAATGGCCGACTTCCGAGTGCCATAAAAAATCAAAACTACTGTCATCCTCGGTTCCTTGCGCTCCCCGATCCAACCGCATGGCATCGGCCTGTACGCCGGCCGCATTGACCATAACCATATAGGCATTAAGTCCATCACCAAACGGATCCAACAGAAAACCTACCGCATCATCGTTATTGGTTGACCAATTGTCACGATCCGTCAGGGTGCCTCTTATACGGTCCGGGTTTCGGTCCATATTGATAAATGCAATATGCAGTTCCGAGTCGCCCGTTACCATCAGTACGTAGGTATCATCCGCGGCCATGCGGTTTTCGCCCCTGTTGGTCTCCCATGGCATTTCCCATACAATAGCCTGCTCCCAAAACTCCGCTTCCAGCACCCCGTTTATCTCCGGGTGGTATTCCGTATGAGGTACATCAACCACCTCTCGCGGATCCATATTTTGGGCTTTTGATGTTACCGTTTCCAGAAATACTTCCGACACGGCTTGACGCTGACCTGGAGTTGCTGACAACTCCTTTTCGATCGGCTCAAATAAAAGAATTAGCAGAACATTGATGACAAAAATGTATCGAAAAGCGAATAACATGAAATCCGTTACCTTGAATATGGCTTTATTTCTGTGACAAAACCTGAAAAATAACAAATCCGCTGGAAAACTTGCAGAAAAGTCCGCAATTGCGCGATCAGGCTTTCAGGTTTTTATAGCTGGCTTCCAAATCCAATACCGGTTTGGGATAATTCTGCCCGATCTGTACCCCGTATTGCTGTTGCTGTTGTTTGGTTAGCAAATGCGGCTCCTGAACATGCATGGCTGGAACATTGGACAATACCGGAATCCAGTTCCTGACAAAATCCCCGTTTGCATCGTAACGTTCCGCTTGTGTAAGGATATTAAAATAGCGCTGACGCGGGTCGTTGCCGACTCCGCTGTTATAGGCCCAGTTACCCCAGTTACTGCAGGGGTCATAATCCAGCAGCAACGTTTCAAACCAAGCTGCTCCAATCCGCCACTCCTGCCGCAGGTTCCAGGAAAAAAAGCTGGCTGCGTTCTGCCGTCCCCGATTACTCATATATCCGGTCTGAAACAACTCCCTCATATTGGCATCAACAAATGGAATCCCGGTCAGGCCTTTTTGCCAGGTTTCAATAAGGCCCTCGTTACGCTGCCAATCAACGGGGTGAGGTGTTTCACGGATACCATCCCGCTTGAAAAGCGCATTTCCATGCCGCGAAAAAATGAATTTGAAAAAGTCACGCCAGATCAATTCAAAGATCAGCCAATAGGTTGATTTGTTTTTAACACGCTCTTCTTCATAGGCACGGACCTGACTATGAATGTGCCGTGGTGACAAAGCCCCGGTTGCCAGCCAGGGTGAAAATTTGGAAGAGTAATCTGCGCCAAGCAGTCCATTGCGGGTCTCCTTGTATCTCTTAAGCAGATCGGCGTCCCAGATATACTCCTGAACCCTTTGCAAGGCCGCATCCTCGCCACCTCTGAAATCAAGCACCGCCATTCCGGAGCTTTCATACCGTGTTTCATCCCACAGAAAATGATCCGGCATCGCGCGCAGCGCTTCCGTGCGAGGGAGATTGCCGGTCTCCGTAACCGGACAGAGTGGGAGCTTATCAGCCATATGAACGGGCTCCCTGATACGCCCCTTCTTTTCAAGGCGTTTCCGGAAACCGGAGAACACATCCGGCACCTCATGCGGCTCCACAGGGAGGTCATCACGGTGATAAAGCGTACTGCCCCAGTAGGTTTGCAGACGGACATTCATGGGCTCCAAAGCCGAAACAAGCGCATGCTCTTCACGAACTTCCTCGCTGGTCACCTCGCTGTTCAGGAACACTTCGTTGACCCCAAAATCCCGGACCAGCTCCCTTATAACAGCCTCTGTCCTGCCGACCCGGATAACCAGATCTGAATTTCGAAGCTGCAGATTTTTGCGAAGGTTTTCGACCGTTTCCAACAGAAAACGAATACGGTGCGGACCGACCCTGGGAAACCCGAAATCTGTTATTGTGTATTTCTGAGGATCAAAAACATAGAGCGGGATAAGCCGCTCACTTTTCGAAGCTTCACGCAACGCCTCATGGTCATGGACGCGCAGGTCATTCCGAAATAAAATAAGATTGGTCTTTTGGGTAGTATCCATACCGGGTACAACACCCATTCCAGACCTGTGGTTTCATGAAAGACCTCTGAATACATAAACCATTAGGCGGCGAAAAAAAAAGTACTCATTGTCAGCATAGCCCTTCGGGCTGAATGCTGCATAGAAGACTTCTGGTACCACTGGATGAAGTTTTAGAGGGGAGCTACTTCATGCATCCAGCACCTTTTTTTTCGCATCATTTCCACGAATCAGAAATAAATACGGTAAAGCAGATTAACACTGCGGCCCGGCTCCGGAAAAAGATCCTTGATTCGGGAGAGATGGTTATAGTACTCTTCATCGAGGAGATTGTCGACACGAATGGAGAAAGTATGAAGCATGCCCGCGCGGTTGAAGCGGTACTGTGCGTGCAGGTCCAGCAAAGTAAAAGCAGGGGTCCGGGTCTCAAATTCTCCCAGACGCTCCTGTGCCGCCGAATGCCTTACACGGCCGCCCATACTGAAACTGCCGGGAGTCCATGTCGCTCCTATGGATCCCGAAAGCGGCGGTATCATGGGCAACGGAGCCTTGGAACCGTCGAAACCCGTAATATCTGACTCCTCCTCATCCAACTTACGTTCCCCGAATGTATAGCTTATCATGCCATCCAGAGAAAGATGGGGGGTCAACGACACCTCTGCAGAGGCCTCGGCTCCATACATCAATACCTCCGCGGCTTCATACTGGTACTCCATCAAATCAGGATCCGTACTGCTGGGGAGCCCGGTGTTTCGCGGGTAGATATAGTTGGAGAATGTATTCCGGTACAAAGTTGTTCTCATGCGGGACCGGCTACCCCGGTAGGATAAAAAGATCTCACTGGCCAGGCCGCGCTCAGGTTCCAGCTCCGGGTTGCCGATCTCGAAGGAGTAAACAGCAAGATGTGGCCCAAGCGAATAGAGTTCATCCATGGTAGGTTCCCGAAACGAGTGCAACAAAGAGGCCCCCGTTTGCCAACCTTTGCCAATGTCATAAGACAAAGAAGCGGACGAGGCCAATCCCGCGAAAGTACGTCGGCGTATCTCTCCAATAACCAGGCTGGTCCGTTCACGTTTGGGGCGGGCTTGGTGGATGTTCAGTCGCAGTCCAGCATTGATCTTCCAGGGTCCGAAATGGGCACTTTGAATGGCAAAAATAGCACCGGAAAGACCCTCGGCGTCCAGCCTGCCCCGATCCAGCACCAGATAATCCTGAAATTCGCCCCAGGCACCAATGGTACCTTCCTCCATGAAACCAATCCCTCTGTGCCGACCCGTGACCGTAGCGTTCACGGTATGGGCCGTGTACTCCGTTCCTATGACGTCAGCCGATTCAAACTCCTTGTGATTATAATACCGATAGGAAAACCGGGCTTCCACGGATCGGAAGAATCGTTTGTCAAATACGAATTCAGAGCGGGATTCCGCCTGAAGGCGTGCCATTTCGATATCTACCCCGTCTGGATGTCCGCCACCGGGATCAGGCGGAATACCATAACGGGTCAGGTAGCTGGTTACCGCCATACCGGTATAGCCCCAGGGTTGAATGTAGCTGAGGCCTGCGGCACTGTTGCTGGATCGTGTGAAAGTGTTTTCCACCTTTCCATTGGGAGTAGAGTAATCTTCCCCATAACGTCCATTCAGATCAAGATTCAGCATAAAATCTTCATGCAGGGGTATCTTGATATCCCCGGAACCGGACAGTCCGGTATTGACACTGCTTCCAACCAGGGAGGCGTTTCCTGTTACCGAGGAGTGTCTGGAAGTAGGGATCTGGTCACGCACAACATTGATCACACCACCAATTGCATTGGAACCATAAGCGAGAGCGGCCGGCCCACGGGCAATTTCTATCTCGTTGGCCGTAATCGGATCGATGGTTACGGCATGATCCGCGGTGGTATGCGAAACATCACCCGTACGCTCGCCGTCCTGCAGTATAAGCACACGTGAATCGCCCAAACCTCGAATCACAGGTCGTGACGGTGCCGCACCCATGCTCCTCTGAGCGAATCCGGGTTGTTTATTGAGGGTTTCTGCAAGCGTGCTTCCAAGATCCTTGCGCAGTTCCCTGCCGACAACGCTGACAGAGGCATCCTCTAAATGAGAGCCCCGCAGCCCCTCCTGCCGGCCCGTGATTTCAACGGTCTCGCCACTCAGAACCGACGGATTCATGAGCACCTCTAAATCAGGTGGATCGTCCGGATCTACCTCGATACTGCGCTTTCGATCGTTGTAGCCGATCCGGTGAAGTACCAGGGTATAGTTTCCCTCCGGAATGTTGTTCAACTCAAACCGGCCTTCGCGATCTGAAGTTGCCACCCGGTTAATCTCCTCCATATGAAGATAGACATAAGCCAACGGCTCCCCGGTTTCGGCGTCCAGGACCCGTCCTTCCAGTGCCGTGACTTTCAGAACCGATGAAAAGGCAAGGCAGGGAAACAATGTCAAAACGATAAGCAATGCGGACGTACGCATGAATCAATCCAATGGTGAGTTAAATTTTGTCTCTTTTTTTCTTATTCCTCAACCCTGACCTGAAGTTCCCGGGAGGTGAAATCGGAATGGCCATCATGCCACAGATCAAACTGCACCGTAGTGCTGCCAGGCTGGTTGCCGGTCATGCGAAGCGACCATTCATCGTCCCCTGCGGGATGTGTAATGGACAAAACATCAGCGTCGCCAATGTCATATCGCAGCGAAGAATCGTGTCCATGGGGAGTAAAATGCGAGCCATCATCATCCAGGAACTCAACTGTGATGGTTTCGGTCGTTGTTCCAGCCGGAACGTAGATGGCATCGCCGGTGGCATAGGTTATGGTGGTTTGCTCCTGAGCAGCAATCATTTCACCATCCATCGAAAGCACAATACCGATTGGTGAATAATGCCCATGATCATCGTTATCATGCCCGTTGTCGCAAGCATTAAGGAAAAAAGGGCTTGCTATCAAAACAAAAAACAGGATTGAGAGCGAAAGTTTGTGTGTCATTTTTATTTCTCTTTTTAAAATTTCATTAAAAAACGGAACTCGTAAAACGAAGCCGCCGCCGTATTTAAACCAGGTTAGAAAAATGCTGAAACCGATGTGTTCGTGTGATGGTCTCAAGGCCGTTTACATCTTGTAGCATTAGGATTTGTATTTGAAACAAAAAATGGACCATGGCCACTTCATGTTTTCAGAAATCCACCATCGGTTGCAGCAAATGGGAAAGAGTTGCTACCCGGCCATCAAAAAATGGATCGGTAACAAAGAGCCGACTTGCCGGGTATCAGGCGGAAAAAGGCGGGGCCCGGCCGTACCAGTCAAAGGAGAAGGGGGGAACCGGGATAGCGGACCGGCTTGGAAGCACCGCTTCCGAGGTGCTTAAAACAAATGCGACATGATCGCTATCCGCTGTCAGGGTTTGGTAGACAACCAAACAATAGAAGCAATCGTGAGCTTCATGTGCGCTTTCGACGGCCACGGAATTGGACTGGCTGCATGTTACGATATCATGCACATGCACGGCCGACACGGTCGATGCGAATGCAATCGTGACGACGGCAAGAAGTGTTTTTAAGGTGTCCAATTTATGACGCATAGGTCTTTTTACTTTGCATCTTTTCATATAAGTTTTGAATATACAACTTATACTCTAATTGATAAAGTGCAAATGCAACTTAATTTCATAACGGGAAGCGGCACCGAATATTTCCGGTTTTAACTGGAAATTCTGCCTGTTGAAACCGTAGTGAAGAGCCACGACCAATGGCCGAAAAGAAATGTAATTACCGGCAGATAAGAATCACGACTACCGGTACGGGAGTGTCACGACAAATTCAGAGCCTTCATCCGGAATACTGCGAGCCGTCAGTTTACCCCCGTTTCGCTTCACAAAATCCCGGCATATCGCCAAACCGAGCCCGGTTCCCTTTTCATTTTCGGTTCCGGGGCGTGACGTAATCTTATTTTCCTGAATCAGATCGTCAAGGTGTTCACCCGGAAACCCCACTCCCGTATCTCTGATTTTTATGGATGCCGATGCAAAACTGCCGTCATGGTCCTGTTGCTTTTCCGCTGAAATGGTCACCTGGCCGCCCGAAGGTGTGAATTTTATGGCGTTCGACAGCAAATTCCGGAACACTGTGGACATGGTGGCATAGTCGACTTCTATCAGCAGATCTGATGGTATGGCGACATCCAGCCGGATCTTTTTCGACTCCGCCTGGACAGTCATAACATCAATGACTTCGTTCAGCAAACCGGACACCGAATGGGGACGCGGGTCCAGTGAAATTTTTCCGGTTTGGGCCCGGACCCAGCTCAGCAGGTTATCGATCAGGTTAAGGATGCTCTGACTCGAGTTGTTGATCTGACCGGCATACCCGGATATCTCCTCTCTGGACAGGCTATGTGCTTCAGAACGGATGATATCGCTGTATCCGGTGAGGATATTGAACGGATTACGAATATCATGCGCGATAATGGAAATCAGCTTTTCACGGGTTTGCAGCTCATCTCTGAGCGACTGCTCGGAATTGCGGAGCAGCTCATTTGTCCGGTTCATGGCCGTGTTGTGCTCTCTGGCTTCGTGGTAGAGGGTTTCCGCCCGCTGCTTCTCACGGGCAAGCATGAACTGACTTGTGAAGGTCTGAAAATTATAACGGCCTTGAAAAGTGTTGAACATCAATCCGGCGATGACCATGGGATAAATGTTAAAGTAGCTGGTATCCCACACATTCTCCGGGTAGAACGAAAAAATGGTAAAGGCGACGGGAGGGAGCAGATAAACGCTCAGTGTTGCCATAAGGTTGGTTCTGAGTTCCAGGGATACGATCAGGACGACAAGCAGTAAGCCTGCAAGACTGCCTCCCAGATGCGGATCATCCGTAAGCAGGATAATCCGGGCATACATCATGATCAGCAGCGTGACCAGCAACACATGGTACAAATGACGCTTTCCGGTCTCGTAACCCTCCGTAGTTAGGTGCAAAAACAGGAGTGTGAAAGCCAGCGTTATCGGGATCAGTCGAAGAAGGGAAATGGTGAGATTGTGTAATATGACGATGTCGGTGTAAACGAACAGGAAAAGTATGCCAATGAGAGGAACCATTTTAATCGTCATCCCCTGGAGCGCCTGTTCGTTCAGCCACGATTGCCATCCGGCCCGGAGGTCGGGTGAATCAGGCAGGGGCCAGGTGGCACGCGCCTCGGCAGCCGGACTGGAATAATCCGTATCTGTGGCCTGACTGGAAAAACCCGTGTCGTTGGCCGGTCTGGCAGAACCAGCGCCGGTATCGCTGACAGGCTTGCCACCGGGGCCTGTCTCGTTATTATTACTGTACAAGTATCCTCCTGTTCATATCACCCTAAGTTCATATCATCTTCCTGCTCATACCGCAAATAATATCAAGCTGATCTTGTATGCACGGGACTGACACATATTCGGAACAATGTTATGTGCCACACTTACGGCAGCCCGTTTTTCTGAGCGAATGGATACTTGAAATGTTGTAACGGTACCCTTCCGGCAGCCGGAATGCAGCAAACCCTATTGCAGCAAAATACTTTACCCATAAGAAAGTATTAATTTAATCATATAGCTACAACAACGTTGCGCAAATGCTCGGCAGGGGTATTTGCAACGTATTTTCCGGATGTTGTGTTTGCTTCAATGATACCAGCTAATCAATTAAGCAACAGGCCTTACTGCCGTCCTTATGAATATTGAAGACCCGAAAAATCACTATTACCAGGAAGTAGCATCCTATTACGATGATGATGCGCGGGACTTTGAGCAGCGCTACGATGAGAATCCCGTCTTGAAGCGTATCCGGTCATCCTTCAGGGAAATTACCGATGAGACCCCTTTTGAATCCGCACTGGAAATCGGCTGTGGACCAGGGTTTGATGTGGAATATTTTGCTGATAGATACCCTGACCGGCAAATTTCGGCCATTGACGTGTCTCCAGGCATGATTCATCTCGCTCGTGAAAGATGCCGCCAGAGAAACCTGAATAACACCGAGTTTGCCGTCGGATCGGTTGAAGACATTCCCGATATGTTCGACAATCGAAAATTTGATCTGGTTTTCGTCTATTTCGGCGGATTGAATACCGTTTTCAACCTGAAGCAGGCTGCAGCCCACATCCGCCGGAACTGCTCACCTCATACCCGCCTCGTACTTACATTCGTAAACCGGTTTTATCTTACGGAGGTCCCACTCTGGCTTGCCAAAGGCCGTTTCGATAAGGCATTTGAACGAATTACAAACAAATGGAGAGGCTACTCTGACCTGCGCAAGATTCCAAGCCGTCCTTACTCGGCAGGTGATATTCGCCGCGCATTTGGCAGTGATTTCAGGATTGTCCGAAAACGCGGCTACAGCCTGTTTTACCCTGCCTGGTACCGTTCACACCTGCTTCCAAAACTTGGAGACAAATCGGAGACACTTTGGAAACTGGACCATCTTCTTTCCCGGACGCCTCTCTGGAATATAGGTGAATACAGCTTGTACGAAATGACCGTTAAATAGATCCATTATCCGCGAGTTTTGAGTATCGTGGAGACTGAAAACTACCGATTGCATTCCCGGCTCATCCCACTTGCTATGATGACTTCCTCCTGCATTCAGCTACAGCTCCGGCAATGGCGGCATTGGCATCCGGAAACCGATTGGGGTAGTCCCGTACAAGAGGCTCGCAGGAGGTCACATCAAGAGAAAACGTGAGTGCTTCATATAAGGCCCGGCCATACTTGTTAAGCAACTCTTTATCGGATCTGACTTCAATTACGGCGTTCAGCATGTCCGCGCATTTTTGGATAAATTCACTGTGGAGAATCGGCGGACAAGAACACAGGTTGTAGATCCGTCCTGAATCACCATTAAAAGCTACTGAGCATATCTGTCCGGCACAATCGTCCACATGTATCAAACTCATCACATTGTTCCCTTTGCCGTATTGTGTGATGGTGCCATTTTTTGCGCTATTGTAATAAAATTGCCTGAACCATGAACCGCCACCAATGACCCAGGGCGGACGAACGATGGAAACCGGTATTTCTTTTCCCACTTGATCAAGAAACGGGGTTTCCGCTTTAATGTAATCTCGCTGAAATGCAATAGGTTGAAGAGAGGCCGTTTCGTCGATGGTTTCCTTTCCGCGGTCACCATACACAAGTGTTCCGGACACAAAAACCAAATGAGGCGGCCGGGAAAGTGATCCAAGCCAGCGAACAAGCCGCCTGGAAGCCGCCTTTCCGCGTAACCCTGCCAACCATCGTGATAAGCGACGACGTCCCGGAATTCGGGCGAGATGAATGATGGTATCCGGCAGATCATCTTCCAGTCTGCTCCAGTTAAAAGTTCGGATATCACCCGTTATAATTTCCACCCTCTCTCCGGACACCGGACCAGCGTCATTTTGCGAATGAGCAGCATCGGCCACTGGTGATTGGCGTACCATGGCGGTAATACGACACCCCTTATTTTGAAGTGCCGATATCACAGCCCGTCCAATAAAACCCGAACCGCCCAGTACTAAAATGTGTTGATTCTTTACTATATTCATGAAATTGGTGCCAGCATGTAATCTATACATGAAAAAAAACAAGAAAGCTCTACGCAAAGTTTATAGATCGGGCAAATACCTTTTCAAAGATTTTGGAAACGATGTTAATGAGGCTAAAAATACTCTTGCCCTTCTTAAAATGTTTCGGGCGTCGGCAGGAACATCCGTTATTCATGGATACTCCATAACCGCAACCGATGCCTGGCACAATAGTGACAAATCCTCCTGTATCATGATGCCCTGTCATAATGGTGTAACCCTCGACAATTTGCCGGGTGAAGCGTTTTTTGATGCCGTTATTACTGTCAGCTCATGGTTGGCCAGTCATCTCGACAAAAAGGACCTTAAAGAACGGGACTATATTCATGGTGACCTTCATGCAGGAAATATTATTCTCTTGGAGAAGCAAAAGCGTATTGTGTTCATTGATGCGCTCTGCCGTGAGGCCACACCTCGCAACATCTGGCTGGATCTATTGCTGTTATCGGTTAGTATCGCCTTGAAATTGGACAGCCGCCAGTTGAAACGGTTGCAGCATCGGCTTTTCGGGGATATTATTTTACAAAAGGCCGCTCTTGCAAAAAGAAGACTGATGATGCGTCAGGCTCTGGTTTTAGGCAGATTTTTTCTCCGTTCAGAAAACAGCTTGCGTGAGAAGCTACAGGCATTACATGCATTGATGCTTGCAGTGAAAAATTTTCATTTAATGATGTCATACCAGAAACAGCCTGTTTCATGAAACCCTTCAGAGGCGTACGATCAGCCAGGCCTGCACTCTGAACAGGTATGGTGTTCTTGCAACTTGACAGCCCTTTCGCTGCTCAGTTTCTGCAGGTACTTGCTTAAAAGCTTAGAAAAGGTTTGCGAAACGTAAGGCCGATGATCATTGGTGTGCAGCTTGATCCGTCGAGCGTCAAAAAGTATTCCTTCACTACCGCTTTTTTTTCCCTGCTTCCTCCAGTTACGTGTCCAGAAACCCATGATCATAAGATTAAGCAAACCCATCAGGCCCATGCTTCCTTTACCGGACATCGGTTTTTGGTTGTTAAATCTGGGACTGTTCGGAAAATAGTCATATACCCAGCGGTTCTTGATTCGGATATGTTGCAGGTCGGGCTTAAGGGCGATTTTTTTCAGGAAGAGCAGCTGAAAAGCGGTGTAGTAATCACGCTGCCAGTATACTTCCTGAGCATTTTCATCCAGTATATAATTGGTGCACAGTATGTCTCCAGTGCGACTAAGACGGCTCAGTAGACGGATAGCAGCGTAGGCAACCCAGGCACGGTCGCCTGAGGCTACCACCAGCAGATCCAGATCTTTGGTCCCCTCCAGACCACTTCCGTGAACAGTCCCTCCCGAATAATAGAGTCCTCTGACCCAGGGAATCCACAATATCATCCGGATAAGTCCCCGATGCCCAAGATGAATCTCCCGACTTCCAGATATGCTTTTCTGTTGCACCCATCCGGACATTTTATCCGTCAATCCGACAACTCCACCGGAGCTATGCAGTAAGTCCGGATAATAATCCAGCATATGCTCAAGACTCCGATAGTATTGACTAAAAGGTATGGAATTTAATCCTAATACGTTATAAAGCTTTTGAATATGGATACCTGAATTAAAAACCGCAGCATAACACACAGCGGCGAGAATCGCCTTTTCCCTGACCTCGTTTTGAGAATCTGAAGACTGATAGTTGCTGACCCCGGAAGGGAAAAACCATCGCTTTTTCGAGATAAGACGTTCGGTTATGTGATCCAGTTTAGCCTCATAGACATCTTTTCCGAAACGCTCATGTATGCGTTCGGATGTATTCGGCAGTGCCACCTCAGAATGGATTACCTGCTCCATCGCACGGGAGATAGCAGCAGTCTGGTTTTCATCTACCCGCATAGCAGCTCCCTCACTAACTTCGTTAAGGGCAGGATCGCGTGAAATCAAAACCGGGATATCCCGTGCGAGAGCATCCATTACGGGAAGTCCGAAACCTTCTACATGGCTGACCAGAACGAGGCATGAGGCATGATCAAGGTACGCCATTAGCTCCTGGTCCGACAGGTAGCCTTTCCACTCTACTCCAGCGGAATTCTGAATCATCCGCTGCATCTGCTGCCTCCATTTTTTCGGACCGGATAGTTTGCCGATCAACAGGAGCCGGTATCCGTTTTTTTCCTCTATATCTGCAAATGCCTGAACCATTCGCGCTGTATTTTTTTTCGGTTCAATATTGCCGACATAGAGCAAATAAGGTTGAGATCCATCGTAGCTCCCGTTGTTTTTCGGATACTGCAAGCGTTTCGACAGTGTAGCAGCTTCGGGCAACGGAGGTGCCGGCTGATGGACGATAATCCGCTTTTTATCAACATTAAGATGGGTGCTGATAGCCTGTTTTGAAACTTCACTTACGGTGAGGATCAGTTCGGCCCTCTTAATACTATGACCTATGCGCATCCGGTAATAGGTGGTCATTTTCCTGGAATAATACTGCGGATGGGTCAGGAAAGAGACATCGTGAATGGTCACGGCCGACGGGTATGGCCATGAGGGTGGAATGAAGTAGTTTGGAAAGAAGCTGGCGTCCGCGGAAACATTCAGCCGATTGGCGAAAAGGGTAAGGTTAAGGAATTTATGATAATTTCCCGTAAACACACTGGAGTCGGAATGATGTGGATTCCAGCTTTTATCGGGCGTTTTTATGAGATGATGTCTGGTTAGTGACGTAGCCAGCTCGCGTGCATACCGTCCGGTTCCGCTTTGGTTGCTTTTAACTGTAGTCGTATCTGTGAAAAGAGTAGCCATAGATTAGCAATCAATTGTAACGATGAAAACAGAGGTAATCCGGAAATCGTTGGTTGTTGGCGCTGTTTTTTAATGACCGTTATTGCAATACGTGAAAAATTGCAATAATCCGCCCAGGCAGGATTGTTTGTTAGAAAATTATAATAGACAGCGGCTTAAGTAATGGGGTGAATGTACCTGGCAGGAACTATTTACTCTTCTAAATTTATACCCATGCGTGGCATGGGCTCTGTTACCCGGGTATAACATAAAAATGCAGTTATGGCATTACATCAAGCCTGATAAATCAGAAGAAAAAAAACATACAAGAGGGAGTTATTTCAAAAGGAACTTTGTTCGGATGACATTATTATCACATTCCGAAAACGAATGAAAAAAATGATATGATTACGATGTTCACCGGGGTGATCCACCCTCAAAATAGCTGGGAGCCCGTAAATGATACGGTTATGGGTGGATGCTCGCATGCTCATGCCGCCTATATCTGTTCCGAGAGCCTTTATATACACGGCAATGTTTCGCTGGAAAATGGTGGAGGCTTCGCTTCGGTGCGGACGCAATGTCACGGATGCCCACCCCTGGATCCTTCCGAAATTGGTGAAGTGGCAGTGATGATCAAGGATCGCCAGGATGGACCGTTTGCTTTACTGGTGAGCGATATTGCCGGGTTCCGCATGCCGCAGCCCGTCGAGCAGCAATGGATGGAGGAGGCGCTGGATACTGCTGATCACTCCGGCACCCCCTACGGAGCCGTGATCGTCGGCGCGGATGGCCAAATGCTAAGCAAAGCCGGTAACCGTGTGGGAGCCGACAACGATGCTTCGGCGCATGCAGAAATCCGGGCGATTGGCAAGCCGGGCTGATGAATCTCCTGTACTCTATGAAGGCCTGTGTCGCGAAGCGTGCAGACAGCGAATCCGCGAACGAGGGTAAAAACGGACAAAAAACGTATTGGAAAATTGATGCGGATATATGAAGATGATCCGCACTTGTGTCTTGATTATGAATCAAAAAAGTACCTTTTTAATCTTATGGATGTGAATATTCCCGTCCTTTGACCTATCCTGAACTTAACATATGGTGCACCCTATGGAAGTAATCTCAATTGCAGCCAAGCTTATTATTGCAGCCGGAATTGTGAACGTATGGATTTTACGATTTAACAAATCAACTGCTTACCGTGGAGGCTCTGCCGCTTCCATGAAGGATGAATTTGCCACTTACGGCCTTTCCGAAAGTGTAATGAAGCTGGTGGGTTTCCTCAAGCTTTTGCTTGCGGCGCTGCTTGTAATCGGTATTTGGGTAGATGTCGTGGTTGTTCCCGCAGCAGCGGGCATGGGTGCATTAATGATCGGTGCCCTGGCAATGCATTTCAAAGTCGGCGATCCCCCCATGAAGTCCTTGCCTGCCTTCCTTATGCTTGTACTTTCTTTGATTGTACTGTTCACCTGATCGAAGCGCAACACACTGGCAAGCAAACTGATAACTTGACAAGCAAGCTGATAGCCTGGCAAGCA
>CAYMBG010000054.1:0-11061 GCA_964388615.1 uncultured Chitinophagales bacterium
GTGTCCGCCGTCCGGGTCCGTCAAGGGCGACACCCGCCTGGGGCAGGCAGAAACCGTGATATCCGTTTTTTTGAATTTCCATTGATAGAGAAGCGCCGGTTGGCATGTAAAAAATCAGCTATTCACGCGATGTGAAAGAGCGATGGTACGAATTCCGATAAAGGTACAAAGGTGCGAAACCGGATAAAGATGCAAAGGTGCGAAACCGGCATGATTCTGGTCCGGGGGGTCACATTGCAACATGGCGATACACGAGCAGGGCCAGTACCAGGGCCGTTGACATGGAAAAGATGCCCATATAGCGAAGAAAACGTATGATAGTTCCGGGATGTTCGGGTATAGCGTGACGCAGTTGTGGCCAGCGGGTCAGGTGGTTCAGTAACGTGAAGCTGATACTGACCAGGCCCAGGCAGAATACAATATCGATTATAGAACGCAGTATAAAGGCGAAAATCAGTGACATGGTGGAGAACAGAACAAGATAGCGGGCGGATTTCAAAAGCAGTGGTGGCCGGCGTTCAGCTGATGCCGAATTCGAGAGATAATGAAAAAAAGGTCTCGGGTTGTAGGTCCAGATAATGCCCTGGACCATCATCAGCAAGGCCAATACCGTGTAGAAAAGCAGGAACCAGTTGGAGGCCAGATGTTGGAGCATAGTATCGATAGTTATTTCACCTGTTTGTATACAAAGTACCATCGCTGTAATTTAACAAGGTGATAGCATAATCCGTAAGCATTTCACAGGCCGGTATCTAAGTTTTCAATAATCTGAGAAAAAAATCATATGTCCAAACGTAAAATAGAGGTTCAGGTCCCGGATTGGGCTCGTGGTATTGTCTGGTACCAGATAATGCCTGAGCGGTTTCGGAATGGAGATCCGAACAATACTCCTCGTGCTGTTGATCAGAAATTTGCCTGGCCGCATGATTACACCTCGCCGCTGGAGCGCCATCCGTGGGGCTCTGACTGGTACCGTCTTCAGCCTTATGAGCGGGAGAATGGCAAGGATATCTGGTTCAACCTGCAGCGACGGCGTTACGGCGGGGACTTGCTGGGGATCATGGACTCTCTGGATTATCTACAGGACCTTGGTGTCGGCGCTATCTATCTGAACCCGGTGTTTCATGCTCCATCCGCCCATAAATATGACGGGGCCGGCTATCATCATGTGGATCCGAATTTTGGCCCCGACCCGGAGGGTGATCGGCGTATGATCGCCCGCGAAACCCCGCAGGATCCTTCCACATGGAACTGGACTTCCGCGGATGAACTGCTCCTGCAACTGGTGGAGGAGGTGCACCGGCGCGGGATGTACCTTATTCTGGATGGGGTGTTCAATCACATGGGTTTAGGCAGCTGGATCTACCAGGATATTCTGAAGCATCAGCAAGACTCACCTTTTCGCGACTGGATGCAAGTCACGTCCTGGGCTGATGATCCCAAAAGTTACGATCCTGCCTCGCCATTCCGGCCGGGTTTCAGCGTTCGTACCTGGGAAGGTTTCCGGGAATTGCCGGAGTTGCGGGAAGACCGTCGCGGTATCGTCGAAGGTCCGCGTGATTATATTTTTGAGATCACCCGGCGCTGGATGGATCCCTATAATAATGGAGACTGCTTCAGTGGAGTGGATGGATGGCGACTGGATGTGGCGTATTGTGTCAAGCACCCGTTCTGGAAAGCCTGGCGTAAGCATGTTCGATCGATCAATCCCGAAGCCTATCTGGTTGCCGAAGTGATCGACAGTATTAAAAAGACCTACCCATATGTGAAAGGGGATGAGTTTGACGCGGTGATGAACTATAACTTCAAGTTTGCATGCAACGACTTTTTTATCTGGGTTGCCAATGGCCGGAAGCGGATTACGGCTTCGCAATTTGCCGAACGTTTGGAGGAGCTGTACAATGCCTTTCCGGGTGATGTGCCACATGTGATGCAAAATCTTCTGGGATCACACGATACCGACCGTGTTGGCTCTCGCATTGTAAACCGGGAGCTGGGTGGCGGTATGGATTGGGTAGCTTTTTTTGAAAAGTCAAAACGGGCCGATAACCAGGATTACGAAACCCGTAAGCCGACGCCGGAAGAGGCGCGGGTCAAATGGGTGATGGTAATGATGCAGTTCACCTTTCCCGGTGCCCCCATGATCTATTACGGCGATGAAGCGGGCATGTGGGGGGGCAATGATCCCTGTTGCCGCAAGCCGATGGTATGGCCGGACTACGAGTACGAGCCCGAAACGATGTTGCCTGATGGTTCTTCGCGAAGTGTTGCCGATCCGGTGGCATTTGACCGGGATCTCCATGGGTTTTATAGAAGGCTTGCCCGTTTACGGAAAGAAAACCTGGCGATGCGCTATGGTGATTATGAAACGATGCTGACCGATGACGAGCAGGGGGTATTGGTCTTTCGCAGGCGCTATAACGGACAGGAGGTGATGGTGGCCGTTCACAATTCAGAAGCCGGAGCGACGGTCAGGTTACCGGATACTGCCGGGCGCGTCTGGTACAAAATGCTGGATATTGGTGATATATGGGACGAAACGTCGGGCAAGTCAGAGGTCGCATACGAAGAACAGTCAGCTATACCGGAACCTGTCACCGAGGAGGTTATTGCTTCGCCCGGCGAAGATCTGCACGTGCATTTGACGCCCTGCAGCGGGGTGATATTCTCAGCCGGAAAAAAGGTAACCTAAATATCCGATGTAAATCACAAGCAGAGTGGCGCCCTCCAGTCGGCTTACTTGGTAGTCGCTGCGACAAATCGGCCAAATGAGAGCGGCAATAATGGTCATGAGAGCCAGGTCGATCAGGGTGATATCGGTGAGTTGTATCGATCCTAACAATGCGGTTACACCCAGTACAAAAAGGACATTCAGGATATTGGAGCCGATCAGTCCACCCAGCAGGAAGCTGCCCTCTTTACGAATCGAAGCTGATATGGCTGTTGCCAGTTCCGGCAGGGAGGTGCCGATAGCCACGATGGTCAGGCCGACAACCGCATCCGACAGTTGAAACAGGTGTGCAAGTTCGAGAGAGCCGTTAACGGTCAGGATGGATCCGTAAATGAGAATAAATAAACCCAGGATAATTCCGAAAGACCGAACAAAGAGGGTTGTCATTTTTTCCTTGGGATTAGTTGATTCAAAGTTGACTGCCGGGTCACCAAACACAGCGGCGGAATCATGATTGCGATAAATCAGCCATATATAAGCGGCCAGTCCAAGCAACAGGAGGATTCCGTTTACAGGGCTGATCCAACCGTTAGCAGCTATTGCCATAAAAACTACCGAAACAGCAACTACAATAGGCACCTCCTTGGTGAGAATTTTCTTTTCAACAGATACCGGCCATATCAGTGCAGCTATTCCCAGGACGAGGGCCAGGTTGCTGATATTCGATCCGACGATATTTCCGACGGCCACCTCACCACTTTGAATGAGAGCCGCTTTGATGCTTACTACAAGTTCCGGGCTGCTGGTTCCGAGTCCCATGAAAATCACCCCGGCCAGAACAGGGGGAATATGGAAGCGGCGGGAAAGGGCGAGTCCACCGCGAACCACCAGTTCGGATCCGGCGTATAGTAAAATTATGCCAGTTATTACAATTAGAAGGCTGAGAAACATGCGCTGTGCACTTTTCGGTTACTCTGCGGGGGGGATAAAATACCGTTTTTGTTAGGAAATCAGTGCAAGGTACAATATTTTTAGGTCATGGATCACATTGTAACATATTTACTATACATACACGGTCGTGTACAGGGAGTAGGATTTCGAAACTTTGTTATTAATCATGCCCACCAACGATCGGTGACGGGTTGGATACGCAATCGGAGCGACGGGTCCGTAGAGGCGATGCTTCAGGGTAAACCGGCTGACGTCGGTTCTGTAGAAGCGGCATGCCGACAGGGTCCGGCAATGGCTCAGATTGATCGTGTCGATAAATATCCCGTTGACCCTGACACTGTTTATGACACTTTTGAAGTACGCTATTGAATCGGAAGGAGTTTTATGCGATTGTTCACAGCCATCACCTTGCCCGATTATGTTCGAGGTGATCTGGCCGATATTCAGCCCCATCACCCTGATATCCGTCTGACGCCGGAGTCACAGATTCATCTGACATTACGGTATATTGGTGAGACGGATAAAGCACGAACCCGCAGGACGATCCAGGCGCTCTCCCATATCACGTTTCAACCGTTTGATCTCACTATATCCGGAACGGGTTCGTTTCCCGGTCCGGGAAAACCGTCGGTGCTGTGGGCCGGGGTCTCCTACAATCAGTTGATGAGTGAACTTTACCAATCCATTCAGGAGGAGCTTAGCAGAGTCGGGGTACCTGATGAGCTTCGTACGTTTCATCCGCATGTAACGCTTGGCCGCATCCGCAAACAGCGTAAACCGGGCAAGGAATCTACAGAACCCGCACCGTTACAAACGGTACTGGATGATTTTTTTCATGGCGAGTCGTCTCAATATAAGACGACTTTCCATGTTGACCGGTTTCGGTTGTATCAAAGTCGATTACATTCCGGAGGCGCGATCCATTATTGTCTGCAGGAGTTTCTGGCATCCTGAAGCCGGGTATCACGGTGCAAAGTTGTGCTGAAAATTTGGATGCAATGCTTTATGTTGGTAATGGTGGCATTTTTCCACTTTTGTTGTATATATCGTTAGTTTGATGATAGACACAGACATTTCACAAAAAAAACGAAGTGATTATGGGAAGAAAAATCATCTATTACGCACTGCTTGTAACCGGTATTGTAGTGATGCTTACCGGTATTCAAAATCTCTACACGTTCTGGGGGGTGGCGACCATTCCGGGTATTACCGGTCAGTTTACCGGTGTGGTCTGTATTGTCGGGGGACTGGTCAATCTGTGGGCGGCAAGACGTATAAAACCGCAACCGGAAACAGTGCATTGAGGGTTATACATCTGAAATTATTTCTTACGTCATGGTAATATGACATATAACGATAGCGCTTTGACAAGTTCTACTTTGTTCTGGATTTTTGTGATTTTGGGAGTAGGTTATGCGGCCATCCTTGTGATAATGTATTTGTTTCAATCCGCCTTTGTCTATTTTCCATCCCGCACACTGACAGCGACTCCCGAGATGCTGGGAATGGAGTACTCTGAAGTCCATGTGCGCACCAGTGATGATATTGGCCTGCATGGCTGGTATATACCTGCGGATGAGTCACGCGGTACGCTGCTTTTTTTCCATGGAAACGCCGGAAACATTTCAGGAAGACTCGAGAGTATCGAGCAGTTCCATTCGCTGGGTTTGAATGTATTCATATTTGACTATCGCGGGTATGGTAAAAGCGAAGGCAGTCCATCGGAAGCCGGAACATATCGCGATGCGGAGGCTGTATGGAGGCATCTGACGGAGGTGAGGGAGGAGTCGCCTGACCGGATTGTGCTTTTTGGCCGTTCCCTGGGCGGGGGTGTGGCTTCATGGCTGGCATCCGAGGTAGAGGCCGGGGCACTGGTATTGGAGTCCACGTTCACTTCTGCGGTGGATTTGGCTGGCGAGATCTATCCATTCCTGCCGGTGCGGTGGTTGATGCATATTCGCTATCCGGCAATCGACTATCTGGAAGAAGTTACGTACCCCGTGATGGTTGCTCACAGTGAAGGGGACGATGTGGTTCCCTATCACCATGGGCAGGCGCTCTATGAAGCAGCAAATGAACCCAAATTCTGGATGGAGATGCAGGGTCAGCACAACGACGGCTTTATCGTGACCGGTTCTGCTTATGTTACATCCTGGGACCGTTTTCTGCAAGAATCACTTCGTTAGCAAAAGGTTAACTGTAAAAATATTGGGTAACCCATGACAAAATTAAGTAAAACATATATCATCACCGGAGCTTCCCGGGGGTTCGGCCTGGATATGGCCAGGGAGCTGACCGGCGAGGGAGTAACATTTCATCTGGTTTCACGCAGCGACATGAACGATGTGGCCAGTGAGTTACAGGACACCGGCGCCAAGGTCCATTGCTGGCAACAGGATCTGTCCCGTATTGGTGATATCCGCGACTTGATGGGGCAAATTGCCGAATATATCTCTCCCAGTGATGACGGGCAGTTGACATTGATAAATAATGCCGGGATGCTGGATCCGATGGGACCTGCAGGTAAATACGATATCACCGTATATCAAACCAATCTGGAAGTAAATTTCGTAGCGCCCCTGATGCTGACCCATGCCTTTATTGAACTTTTTCAGGATTTGACGATCTCCAAAAGGGTGATCATGATCTCATCCGGTGCGGCAAATAAACCCTATTTTGGATGGAGTCACTATTGCAGCACCAAAGCGGGTGTAGATATGTTTGTGAAAGTCATAGGTATAGAGCAGGAGCAACAGTCCTATCCCATAGAGATCGTGGCATTTAATCCCGGACGGATTTCAACCGACATGCAGGCGGTGATCCGTGAAACTCCGGAGGAGGACTTTCCAATGGTCAACGATTTTGTGAAGGCCTGGAAGGAGGGATTGATCGGTGACTCCAGGGAAATAGCCGGCCGATTGGTAAGATTGATCCAATCCGATTACATACCGTCGGGAAAGGTTTTGAGTCACCGCGATATCTAAGCCGGCGGTTTCAGCCAGACGCGGGCGATGACAATTGTCAAATGAGCGGACAAGCGGGCAGCCGGAAAAACCCAATAAAAAAATCTGTCCCGAATCTCTCCGATTATTGATAATTTAGGGAGTGCTTACAAATTGCAATCATCCACCCAGAATGTGACGTACTGCCCCTATGTGTCAATTTTCCCACCTGCATTGCCACTCCCAATTCAGCCTTCTGGACGGCGCCGCGGCGATACCGAAGATGGTATCCAAGGCGGTATCGTACAACATGCCAGGCATTGCCATTACGGACCACGGGAATATGTTCGGGGTGCCGAACTTTGTCAATGAGGCAAACAAGCAGGGGGTCAAGCCGATTATCGGCTGCGAATTTTATGTCACCCCGACACAGATGTCCGATCGGCAAAATCGGGAGCGTTACCACCAGGTGCTGCTGGCTAAAAATAAAACCGGATATTTTAACCTGGTGCGACTTAGTTCGCTGGGGTATGTTGACGGCCTCTACTACAAACCGCGTATCGATAAGGAAACCCTCGCTGAACATGCGGAGGGATTGATTGCCAGTACATGCTGCCTGCAGAGCGAAATCAACCAGACCCTGCTCAATAAAGGGGAGCAGGAGGCAAAAAGGCTCTTTGAGTGGTATCTGGATCTGTTCGGCGAAGATTATTATATCGAGTTGCAAAGGCACGGGCTGCGCGATCAGGATGTTTGTAACGAGGTGCTGATCCGCTGGAGCCGGGAGTATGGTGTGAAATTGATCGCCACCAATGACTCCCACTATGTAGACCGCCAGGATTCCGAGGCTCACGATATATTACTCGCTTTGCAGACCAACGCCGATATCAACGACCCCAATCGTTTTCGTTTTACAGGGGACGATAACCGGCTGAACCCCGAATTTTATCTGAAGACGCCAGATGAGATGCAAGCGCTCTTCAGTGATGTTCCGGAGTCGGTGGAGAATACCCAGGAGATCGTCGAAAAGGTGGATGACATCAAGCTGGAGTCGGAGTTGTTGTTGCCGCATTTCAAAGTCCCGGATAAATTTGCCGATATGGACGACTACCTCAGGCATATGACCTACGAAGGGGCAAAAAGCAGGTATGGGGAGCTGAGCCAGCAGGTGGTTGAACGGATCGAGCAGGAGCTGAAGATTATCCGCGACATGGGATTTGCGGGTTATTTTTTGATTGTAGAGGGTTTCACTACCGAGGCGCGTAACCGGGGTGTGTATGTAGGGCCCGGACGCGGTTCAGCGGCGGGCAGTATTGTAGCCTATTGCATTGGTATCATCAATATTGATCCGCTGCAATACGACCTGCTCTTTGAACGGTTTCTGAATCCCGAACGGGTCAATCCACCGGATATCGATATTGACTTCGATGACACGGGCCGCCAGGCGCTGATCGACTATGTCGTTGAGAAATATGGGCGGGACAATGTGGCTCAGATTGTCACCTATGGCACCATGAAGGCCAAGACGGCGATACGTGATGTGGGCCGGGTCCTGGGTATCCCGCTAAGTGAAGTGAATCGTATTGCCAAACTGTTCCCTGAACGACCCGGCATGGACACCTTCGAGAAAGTGGTAAACCCCGAAGTGAATCCGGATACCGCAGACGAGATCCAATCGCTTTTCGATCATCCGGACCAGAAGGTTCAGAAGATGATGAGCTTTGCCAAAACCCTGGAAGGTTGTCCGCGGCAGACCGGTATCCACGCTGCCGGAGTGATCATCGCCCCCGGCAAAGTATATAATTATGTACCGGTGGCACTGTCCAAAGAGAAAGATGTGGTCACTCAGTACGACGGTCCCAGTTCCGAGATGTGTGGATTGCTGAAAATGGACTTCCTGGGACTCAAAACGCTTTCCATACTAAAGACGGCGATCAGGCTTGTGAAACAAAGCACCGGCAAGGAGTACCACCTTGATGATATCCCGCTTGACGATGAAAAGACGTATGAGTTGTATCAGCGGGGCGATACGGTGGGTACCTTTCAGTTTGAGTCGGATGGAATGCGTAAATACCTGCGCGAGCTGAAGCCGACCAATATCAATGACCTCATCGCGATGAACGCCCTCTACCGGCCCGGACCTATGCAGTTTATTCCGGAGTATATTGCGTGTAAACAGGGTAAGAAAGAGGTGGACTATCCGCACCCGATGCTGGAGGAGGTGCTCAAGCCCACCTTCGGTATCATGGTTTACCAGGAGCAGATTATGAAGGTAGCCCAGTTGATGGGGGGATTTACATTGGGCGAAGCTGACATACTTCGCCGTGCGATGGGTAAGAAAAAAGAAGATGTCATGGCCGAAATGAAAGTCAATTTCCTGGCGGGGGCCAGGGAGCGGGAAGTGGACGAAAAGACGGCCGACCAGGTGTTCCAGAAGATGGCTTATTTCGCGGGATATGGGTTCAATAAATCCCATTCGGCGGCCTACTCGGTAGTGGCGTATCAAACCGCGTATTTCAAGGCCAATTATACCGCTTCTTATATGGCGGCGGTGCTTACGCACAATATGAACGACATCAAAAAGGTCTCGCAGTTCATAGAGGAGTGTTATCATCTCGGTGTTCCGGTGGATGCACCCAACGTCAACACGGGAGAGGCGTACTTTACAGCCAAAGAGGGACGAGTACAGTACGGACTGAGTGCCATCAAAGGGGTGGGCTCGGCCGCGGTGGAACATTTTGTAAATGAGAGACGCGAAAACGGTGTGTTTTCATCCATTTTCGATTTCACTTCCCGGGTGGACCTGCGAACCTGTAACCGGAAAATGCTTGAGAGTCTGGTAGGAGCCGGAGCATTTGACGAGATGCATGACAATCGCGCACAGCTCATGGAGAGTCTTGAGGACGCGCTGAATTACGGTTCACGGATGCAGGAAGAAAAAAACCGCAACCAGACCAGCTTATTTGGCGGGGAAGGAGATGAGCTGAGCCGCAAGGAATCCGAGCCAAAGCTGCACGAAGTCGTTTCCTGGTCCAATATCGAAAAACTGAAGCGGGAGCGGGAGTTGATAGGCTTCTTTTTGAGTGGCCATCCGCTGGATCGATTCCGTGATGATGTCGCCCTGTTTTGTTCCCATGAGTTAGGCGAAGAGGGGCTAAAAGGGCTGGAGGAGCGCAATGCCGTCATTTGTGCCGGAATCATAACAGCCGCACGCCATACCCGTGACCGCAAAGGACGTCCGATCGCGTTTCTGACCATGGAAGATGAACGGGGGAGTAACGAGGTGCTGGTTTTCTCCGAGTGCTATGACAAGTCGATGAACCTGCTTCAGGTGGATAATGTTGTTGTGGTAGAAGGAAACGTGACGGTACGCGATGGAAGTCCGAAGATTATTGCACGCCAGTTTGACCGGATTGAGAATCTTCGTGAAAAGAACCAGGGCACCATTCGACTATGCCTGAAAGTGGAGACCAATGAGGTAGAGATGTCAGATCTGGAAGAGTTGGCCGGTTTATTTGAAGAAAACCGGGGGCAGACCCATGTTCAGATGCTGATCAGAAGCCGGGAAGCGCATCCTGTCCGTATGCGGGTTCGCAAATTTGTGATCGATCCGACCGATAAACTGTTAAAAGAAGCCCGAAGGCTGATCGGCATCCATAACGTATGGCTGGAACGACGCCCGGAAGGAGAATAAACATCCTGTTTGATATTACATATATAAATATGTATATTAGATCAGATATTAATGAATGGTAACCGGCCGTTCGTTGTTATATATGCGAATTTAAGTTATCAAAACAACATATATTCACTTACAAAAAGATCAAAAATATGGCTAAACCAGTTGAATTAACCGACAACAATTTTCAAAACGAAGTATTGCAATCCGACAAACCTGTTCTGGTAGATTTCTGGGCCGAATGGTGTGGTCCGTGCCGAATGGTGGGTCCTATTGTCGAGGAGCTTTCCGGCGAATATGACGGCAAAGTAAAAGTCGGAAAGGTAGATGTGGATTCAAATCCGCAGGTGGCAACCCAGTATGGCATTCGTAGCATCCCTTCTCTTCTGATATTCAAAGGTGGTGAAGTAGTAGATCAGGTGGTTGGAGCTGTACCCAAAGCAGAGCTTAAAAAACATTTGGATGAGCAACTCTAAAACCGATCGGCATATGATGCCTGAGAGGTTGCGGGTAATGAGATACCGCAATAACTAAAATAATTTGATTTGTAATTAGAAAATCAAATCTTCTAAAAAGCTTGCTTCAGCACGAAGCAGGCTTTTTTTTTGGCATGTTTGGAAGGGGGGATGGTATCTAAAAAAAACTGGCTCAAAAGTTTAAAAAAGTGTATTGTTCGGGATATGTGACATGACACACGATCGCCTGCGGTCTGGAGCATGAGTCACATAACACCAAATTAATATATAAATCAATTTGATATAACATGAAAACGGTATTGTTGGTACTTCTTGCTTTGTTGTTCACGGGTTCAGGTCTGG
>CAYMBG010000054.1:11161-17132 GCA_964388615.1 uncultured Chitinophagales bacterium
ATGAAAACGGTATTGTTGGTACTTCTTGCTTTGTTGTTCACGGGTTCAGGTCTGGTACATGGTCAGCGTTTGTCGGAGGCGATACATTTAAATCAGGTCGGATACTATCCCGAATCGCCGAAAATGGCCGTAGTAACCGAAGGTGAACCGGATTATTTCTACATACTGTCTCCCGATTTCAGCGACACGCTATATACCGGACAGCTTGGCCCGCTTCAGGAGGCACCGAATTCGGGCGAGCATGTCCGCATTGCCGATTTTTCTGACTTCGATGAGCCCGGAACCTATATACTCTGGGTAACCAAACTTGGCTATTCCTACCAGTTTACTATTGCTCCGCGCATTTATGAGGAAGCCGCAAAAGCCTCGCTGAAGAGTTACTATCATCAGCGCTTGTCCATTCCGATTTCGGAAGAGTACGGTGGAATGTGGGCCCGTCCCGCGGGTCATCCGGATACTCTGGTCGTCATCCATCCCTCAGCGGCTTCCGCGGAGCGTCCGGCGGGATCCACGATTTCTGCACCCAAAGGGTGGTATGACGCCGGTGACTATAACAAATATGCAGTCAACTCCGGTATAACCATGGGTACCATGCTCTCCCTTTACGAGGACTTTCCGGAATATATGGCTGATTTTGATGTTCATATCCCGGAAACGGGCAATGGGCTGCCGGACATACTCAATGAGCAATTGTGGAATTTAAGATGGTACCTGGACATGCAGGACCCTCATGACGGTGGTGTGTACCACAAACTTACAGCGGCCAATTTTGAAGATCGTGTCATGCCTGCGGAAGCACGCAGTACTCGTTATGTGGTACAAAAGAGTGTTACCGGAACCTTGAATTTTGCCGCTGTTGCGGCTCAGTCGGCAAGGATTTTTGCAGAATATGAGGATATCGTGCCCGGATTGGCCGATTCCTGCCTGACCGCCGCCGAGAAAGCGTGGGAGTGGGCACAAGCCAACCCGGATCAGCTTTATAATCAAAACCAGATGAATCAGCGTTATAATCCTGATGTGCTGACGGGAGCCTATGGGGACGGAGACGCTTCGGATGAATTTATATGGGCTGCTGCCGAACTGTTTGTAACTACCGGCGATCAAAAGTACTACAATGCAGTGGATATGTTTCCCGATGATCAGGCGACGGTCCCGACATGGGGCAATGTGCAGACACTGGCTTATTATACGTTGGCACGTTTTGCCGATGAGCTTCCATCGCATGCTGCAGGGGACTTGCCGAAAGTCAATGAACTGATTATCGGCCTTGCCGACAGTCTCAAAAACAGTGCTTCTGAGTCAGGTTACCATACCGTAATGGATGGCGTAGGTCACTACAATTGGGGCAGTAATTCCAATGCCGCCAACCAGGGAATTGCTTTGATACAGGCCTATTTCCTTACGGACGATCGTGCATATCTTGAAGCCGCTCAAACAAATGTCGATTATTTATTTGGTCGCAATGCGACCGGCTTCTCATTTCTGACCGGATACGGATCAAAGCAGGTCATGGATCCGCATCATCGACCTTCGGATGCCCGGGCCAATGTACCCCCGGTACCGGGATTATTGGCAGGAGGACCGAATCCGGGTCAGCAGGATGAGTGTTGGTATCCCTCTGACCTTCCCGCCAAATCATTTGTTGATGATTGGTGCTCCTATGCCTCAAACGAGATCGCCATCAACTGGAATGCTCCGATGGTCTATTTGACCGCAGCATTTGAGGCGTTGCAGCGGGAAGCCGGATTTGTCGGGAATTAAAACCAAACTCAAATAATACTATTTATGAAACCATTATCCAGACGCAGTTTTCTTCGAACCGGTATTGCCGGGGCAGCGGGGTTATCGGTACTTCCGATGTTGAAAGGTTGCGGAACAGAGGCTAACGATACCATCCGACTTGGCTTTATTGGCCTCGGTCGTCAATCGGTTTTCCTGGTCAATGGGATCCATCAAATTCCGGGTGTAAAGATTGTGGCAGGCTGTGATATTTATGGTGTGAAGCGGGAACGGTTTGAACGAAATGTTCGGGACCATCAGCAGGAGGCCGGCGAACAAGTGGAGATAACCACATATGATCATTACCATCAATTGCTTGACCGGCAGGATATCGATGCGGTAGTCATTGCTACACCCGATCATTGGCATGCTTTGATGGCTATTGACGCCTGCAGGGCCGGGAAAGATATTTACCTTGAAAAACCGCTTACATTCACCATCCGGGAAGGTATTGAACTGGTTAAAACCGTCAAAGAGCATGATGTTATTCTTGCAGTTGGAAGTCAGCAGCGTTCCGATCCCAACTTTCAGCATGCCGTAGAATTGGTTCAAAATGGCCGGCTGGGGAAACTGACCAAAGTCAATGCCTGGGTCGGGCCGCCGCCGAATCCATACGACCTCCCTGAAGAATCGGTTCCATCCGATCTTGACTGGGATGCGTGGCTGGGTCCGAATCCCCATGTTCATTACAATCCCAGATTAAATCCGCCGATTTCACTTGATCCGGTGGCGAATGAAGATTTCTGGGCCGAGTGGCGTTATTTCAAGGAGACCGGAGGCGGCTTTTTAACCGATTGGGGCGCTCATAATTTTGACATTGCCCAATGGGCTATTGGCAAAGACCGAAGTGGTCCGGTTCAAATTATACCGGCGGGTCATGAGGGTCATGAATACATTTCCTATATCTATGACAACGGTTTGTTGATGGCCAATGAGCCGTTTACCGAAGATGAAAATTTTGGAGTGAAATTCTGGGGTGAAGAGGCATGGATTGAGGTATCACGTCAACATTTTGCAGCTTCCGAAGATGAATTGTTACCCGCAGAAGATCATGATAGTGATGATGCCGCCTATGAAACCGGAACCCCGCATTTGAACGACTTTATCGATTCCTTAAGGCAACGCCGGAGTCCGATAGCGCCAGTAGAGGTGGGTCACCGTACTGGTTCGGTAGGTATTTTGGGCAATATCGCCACTACGCTGCAAAGACCGCTTCAATGGGACCCTGACAATGAGTCTTTTGTCAACGATCCGGAAGCCGGACAACTTCTCCACAGATCCTACCGGTCGGGCTACAGTTTGTGATTCGGGATTTCAGTGATACGGTTTTCCGGGTCCGAGGAATGTATTATCCGTAGTTATAATTTTCCCAAAAAACGTTTACACATGATACGTAAAACATCATCACGTCGTCACTTCATTAAATCATCGGTAGCCGGCGGAGCCGGTATGATGATGATGATGCCCGGCAGCATACTGTCGGCAAAGCAAAGTGCACCTGCTGGTCAGGACACGCCCGCCCCCTCCCTGGAAGGGAAAAAAGTCCTGTATGTCTACGGGGGATGGGATGGCCATGAACCCGAACAATCGGTCGATCTTTTTGTGCCATGGATGCGATCGGAAGGAGCCGAAGTCACCGTATCCGATACGCTGGACGCCTATCTGGATGAAGCGTTGATGGAGTCACTGGACCTTATTGTTCAAATTGTAACCATGAGTGAAATTACCGAAGATCAGGCGAATATGCTGCTTAAAGCCATCCGGAACGGCACAGGTATTGCAGGATGGCATGGCGGCCTGGGAGATGCGTTCCGGCAAAATGTGGAGTACCAGTTCATGGTCGGCGGACAATGGGTTTCACATCCGGGCGGTATCATAGATTATCGGGTTAATATTGTAAATCACGAGGATCGCATAACCAATGGTCTATCGGATTTCGACATGAACTCCGAGCAGTATTACATGCATGTGGATCCGAATGTCAAGGTCCTTGCCACCACCCGGTTCACCGGCGAACATGCTCCCTGGATCGACGGATGTGTCATGCCGGTGGTCTGGAAGAAATACTATGGCAACGGCCGGGTTTTTTACTCTTCGCTGGGTCATGTTATGGCTGATTTTGAGGTCCCGGAGGCGATGGAGATTCAGAAACGTGGCATCCGATGGGCCGCCGAAAGCAAATACCACCCCTTTGAGGAGTGGATCAACCCCGTATATGGATAATGTCCGGATCACAAAAAACGAGAATATATGGCATACACCCATAGCGTTATTCCATTAGCTTCTCTTGCGGTAATCAGTGCCGGGTGTCAGAGTGCTCCCGAAAACAATGCAAGGGAACCCCAGACCCAGACCGATCCTCCCAATATTCTATTTCTGGTCAGTGAAGATAACAGTCCGTTTCTGGGCGCGTATGGTGACCCGTACGCCCATACGCCCAACCTGGATGAATTGGCTGAAAATGGCATTTTGTACGAAAATGCGTTTGCCAATGCGCCGGTTTGTGCCCCGTCACGATCCACGATCATAACCGGTATGTATGCCAACAGCCTGGGCAGTCATCAGATGCGATCCAGGGTGGAGATACCGGAAGAGTTTCGTTTTTTCCCCTATTATCTGCGCCAGGCGGGTTATTATACGGTGAACCGGCAGAAAAAGGATTACAACATCGTGGATCAGCAGGAGGTATGGGATGATGATCAATGGTGGGAATATGACGATATGTTGAAGGACCGGGAGGATGGACAGCCTTTCTTTGCCATGTTCAACACGTTTATGTCACATGAAAGCAAAATCCATGGCGAACGGGAAAATGACATGCTGCCTTATTACCGGGATTCTGCTATCGGATCGATGACCGGCACTGCCGCTTCTGATGAGCGGCTGGAGCAGTTCAATTATATGCATGAGTCCGGGTCGGTGCCGACCCCGCCCTATCATCCCGACACCCCCGAAATGCTGGCCGACTGGGCGCGGTACTACGATTGCATGAGCATGATGGATGATGAAATGGGGGAGATGCTGGCGAACATGGAGCGCGACGGACTGCTGGAGAACACCATCATCTTCTACTTTAGCGATCATGGCGGTGTGCTTGGCCGGAGCAAACGATTTACCTTCGAATCGGGACTGCATGTGCCGTTTATCGTTTATGTCCCGGAACAATACCGGCATCTGGCTTCCGGCGAGCCCGGCAGCCGCACCGACCGGGTAATCTCACTGCTGGATCTTGGTCCGACGGCCTTGAATGTGGCAGGAATCGAGATCCCGGATCATTTTCAGGGTAGTCCGTTCATGGGACCTGATTCCGATGTGGAGCAGGAATATGCCTACGGTTTCCGGGGACGAATGGATGAGCGTTATGATTTTTCACGCACCGTGCGCGATAAAAACTTCCGGTATATCCGCAATTATATGCCGCACCGGCCCTGGGGTCAGCGGCTGAATTATCTGTGGCGGGCCGAATCCATGGGCTCCTGGGAACAGGCTTATGTGAACGGGGAGACCGATGAGTACGAATCGCGATTCTGGGAATCCAAACCGGCCGAAGAGCTGTATGACATCCATGCCGACCCGCACAATGTGGATAATCTGGCTCACGACCCCGAGTACAGGGAGGTGCTTGAAGAAATGCGCCAGGCAAACCAGGAGTGGATGCTGCGAATCAACGACAAGAACTTTATTCCCGAAGGGGCATATCTCGGAGAGCTGGGTGATCGCATTGGCTATGAGTATTATACGGGTGACCGATATGAGATCGACAGGATTATGGAGATTGCGGAACTGGCAACTATGGGTGATCCCGGCCATCTTGCAGAACTTGAAAAGGCCTTACAAGATGATGATCCTGTGGTCCGGTACTGGGGTGCGGTTGGTGCCCGTATAGTGGGAGAAACGGCGGCTGAGCTCCGCAGCCTGCTTCGTGACAGACTCGAAGACCCTTCATGGGATGTGCGAATTGCCGCCGCCGAGGCGCTCTATTTTTCCGGATACCGACAGGAAGCCAAACAAACGTTGCAAGAGATACTGCAAACGGAAGGTTTTGAACCGTTCGGTCCGATGGAATCGATCCGTGCCCATGCCTTCAATGTGGTGGATATCATGGAACCGGCCGATAAAGCCTTTTTTGAAGATGAGATTGAATCCATAGCCTCACGTGATGATAACGGCTACGACAAACGGGCCGCTGATT
>CAYMBG010000055.1:0-3489 GCA_964388615.1 uncultured Chitinophagales bacterium
TAATATTATTAACCAGGATGGCGGGTGCTGTTCGTACAGGGACATTGTTCTCGGTGACTTCCACGAATTCCTGCATTAAGTCATCAACAGAAAAAGATTCACGGTAATAAGTGCCGTTGTAGTCAATTTCGACATGCCACGGTGTCGTATCATCAATATCCAGCGTTCTGATACCCGTTACCTGAATGAGATCAACAACCAGGTGCGCATTGTCAAACAGGATTTTTTGCTCTTCAACCAAAACCGTATCCCCTCTGGTCACCGTGAGTGATGCGGTGGTGTCTGAAGGTTGTTCAATGACATTGCGGTCTTCGACAATTGTCGTTCCGCTTTTTTGAAGCATGCGCTCCTCACCAGCAGGCCTGGGGTCACCAGCAGGTTTCATGGTCAGATAAGAAGCCGCTCCCAGGCTCACCGCACCCAGATTCAGCAATGCCCGATCACGACTGCCAAGTTCATCTCCACCTAAATCGGAAATATTGGCAAGGTAAAGTCCTGCACTCATCCCTGCCATTCCGAGTACAAGATAGCCATAGCGGGGCCGATAGCGTTGGATGTATCTTTTTGAAACCAGATGTTCATTGTAGGAAAGCTCCCTGAAGTTGATCAATTGTAACGACAACAGCGGGTTTTGAGGGGTGGGCCTGAACTCCGGCTGGAAAAACAAGGAATCCGACAAGACGACTTCTGAGGAGGGATCTGGAACGGGATCTTCCTCCACCACCCATGATGCAGTCGTACACCCCGAACCTGAGAGGACCAGACCTATCAAAAGGACTCGTAACAACGACATGTCTCAGAATTAAATCCAGGGTGACTGCTTGGATGCAGTAGCAATTTTTGCAGCATCTATGGCTATCACCAGTTCCTCATTGGTAGGGATAACGTAGACATCTACCTTGGAGTTGTCTGCGCTTATTTTTCTTTCGCCACTTAGATCGGGATCGCGATTACGATCGGGGTCTAGTACAACTCCCATGGACTCCATATTACTGAGTGCCCGCTCCCTGACATCCGGGGAATTTTCACCAATACCGGCTGTAAAAATAATGGCATCACATCCATTCATCACCGCAAAATAGGAACCGGTAAACTGTCTGATGCGATAACAGAATGATTCCACAGCCTGTTTACACCTCCTGTCACCATCGTTCGCCTCTTCAATCAGATCACGCATATCAGCTGCATAACCGCTCATGCCCAATAAACCACTGTGACGATTTAATAATCCATGTAAGCTATTGAGGGATAGTTCCTCTTTCTCCACCAGATAAAACAGGATGGATGGATCGATATCTCCGGAGCGTGTACCCATTATTAAACCCGAAAGTGGCGTAAAACCCATGCTGGTATCCACCGAGTGCCCGTCCTTTATGGCTGCAATGGAAGAGCCATTGCCCAGGTGACAGGTAATAAGTTTGGTGCCTTTCGGGCCTTTTCCGGTGTGACGATAATAGCGTCGACTCACAAAATAGTGAGAGGTTCCGTGAAAACCGTATTTACGAATGCGATACCTCCGGTACATCCGGTTTGGTATCGCATACAGATACGCTTCCGGAGCCAGTGTCTGATGAAATGCCGTGTCAAATACCGCGACATGTGGAATATCGGGCAGGTTCTGACGCGCGGCTTCTATACCCTTCAGATTAGGCGGGTTATGCAATGGGGCAAGATCGATCGCCTGTTCAATGGCTTCAATCACGGAATCATCAATCAGAACCGATTCTTTAAACGATTCTCCTCCATGAACTACACGATGACCAACAGCCTTGATATCGCCCCTGGATTCCAAAAGATTGTTCTCTTTGTCAAGGATAAAATCCATAATGGCTTTCAAAGCCTGGGTATGGTCCTCTATAACCGTCGTTTCTTTTACTGGTTTACGATCTTTGATCTCATGTTTTACAATCGCGGTAACAGCACCGATGCGTTCCACCCCTCCGGTACAGATGTATTCCTCGCTCTTCGTTTCTATCAACTGATATTTGACAGAAGAGCTGCCACAGTTGATTACCAGTACTAACATAATTACTTATTATTTGGATTATTCAAGAGAACATAAAATGGCAGTTGCCTTGCCGAATATTGCTGCTGATTATCACTATTTCAAAATTGATATTGGGCTCCGATGCCCAGTAAATGCCGGATTTCAAAGTTGTCATCTTCATCGTTAACATCCGATATCCACAGCGGGAGTTCGTATCGAATAAAAAAACCGCGATTCTGACCCAAATAGTCGGGAATATTCAATGAAAGCATGAATCCCGGACCGGCATTCATCAACAATTTCTGCCAATCGGAGTGGTCGTAAAAGACACCTGCATCCGAAAACAGATAGGATTCCAATCTCAACAGATCTCCAAGATAGGGTATTTTCGAGAAATATGTATCAACTGGATTGGGGTAATAAATATCCAAACTGGCCGACAGGGCATGCTGCAACCACGGCATGAAACCTGCTTCGAGTTGATCACTGGTCTGAAAGGTATATCCACGGAGACCGGGTCCGCCGGGCAAATGGATATTCCCGGACTCCATCCAGCTTTGGGGGATGGTACCTCTTGCACGTGTAGAGCGTGAATCCATCCTTTGAAACGGTTTTGACTGAGAACTCAAATAACGGTGTTCCCCGGGTACTGCCTTTGTCGACGTACCGCCAAAAAACCGGGTTCTCGCATAGAAAGACCCGGGAAGTTGCATCTGCTGTAGTAACTCGACCTGTAACTGGCCAAAGAGTCCATCAAGACCCAAAGCCTCCGGACGATCGGAAGGCCGGCCGGCATAGTTTAAAAACAGATCATCTGTCTGCAGTGGAAGTCCGGCTATTCCGGACAGTTTCATAGTCCAGCGCCCCAGGGTATTCCTGTCGCGTTTACGCAAAAGGGCGTCCCAATATAACACCGGATCACTCTGCCAAAGCTCGTCATAAATGAGATAATCTTCATTGAAACGCTTGTAAAAACCGGCATGGACGTGGAGTTCTGTTGAAATCAACTCATCAAAGCCGGGTTGCCAACGCTTTTGGATACCAGCCCTGTGGTGATGCATTCCCACCCTTACACTGCTGAACAGATGGATCGCACCCTCACTGTTTGTACGGGATATCGCCTCGATGGGATGGGTATAGGAGATATGATAACCGACAGCTGTTCCGGGAAAACGTGTTGCCAGACTGAGGCCTGCATTCAAGCGATGAGGCCCGTCCAGAAAAGTCCGGGGATCTTCACCGCGGAACCGGACACCTACCAGAAGCCCGTCAACCGTGTTATACCACAAATTCGGCGCCGCATGTATCTCATAAGATTCCGTCGACAAAAGCTGGGCATAGGAATGACCAGCAAGCCCCGGGCTACATAAAAGCAAAATGAACAGCAGACATCTTTTCGGTGGTTTCATACCTATCAGCTAAATGTTCGTTTCATAATAGAGTTAAGCGATTCCGCTTCAAGATAACGAAATATATCGGGTGCTTGCCGGAAAAAGAAGCAG
>CAYMBG010000055.1:3589-17123 GCA_964388615.1 uncultured Chitinophagales bacterium
CAGCGAAATGCAGGATGTTTTCTTTAGATGGTATCACGAAAATGAGCTTTTTTTTGAAATGAACTCAAAGATCGGGGTGTCGCCTCATTGGCGGACCTACTCCTCTATTGGATTACAACCGGGCTCCTGGCGTGTACAACTGGTAGACAGAGATGGAAACCTGTTAGAAGAGATTCAATTCCGTGTCAGTGACCAGTAAAATGTTAATTTTTCAAACTCAATTATCACGCTTACTTGTTCATGTATTCCCGAAAGTAGTCAAGTGTGTGTGACAGGCCGGTGTCACGGTCTGTTACAGGGTGCCAGTCCATGACTTCCCGGGCGCGTGTGATATCCGGTTTCCGTACATGTGGATCACCTGCAGGGAGCTCCCGGCAGGTAATAGAACTTTTGCTACCCGTACAGGCGATAACTTGCTTTGCCAGTTCAACCATGGAGACCTCATCCGGGTTACCGAGATTGACAGGGTCGGAATAATCGGTCTGACACAAACGGAAAATACCCTCCACCAGGTCATCGATGTAACAAAACGAGCGTGTCTGCGAACCATCTCCGTAAACGGTAAGTGGCTCACCACGAAGTGCCTGTGTGAAAAAATTGGGCAATACACGGCCATCATGCATCCGCATCAGTGGACCATAGGTATTGAAAATACGTGCAATATGAGTGGGAATGCCATGACTCCGGTGATAGGCCATGACCAAGGCCTCGGCAAACCTTTTGGCCTCATCATAAACTCCGCGCAACCCGACCGGATCCACATTGCCAAGATAGGATTCCTTTTGCGGATGCTCCAGCGGATCCCCATAAACCTCACTGGTAGAAGCCAGTAAGAAACGAGAACCCTTGCTCCTTGCCATTCCAAGAGCCTTGTGAGTTCCAAGCGATCCCACTTTTAAAGTTTGAATCGGCAATTCAAGGTAATCAACGGGCGATGCGGGAGAAGCAAAATGTAAAATCAAATCCACTTTCCCGGGTACATAGAGATACTGGGTCACATCGTATTTAATAAACCGAAAGCGGTCGTGACCAAAAAAATCAGAGATATTTTCCATGTTGCCCGTGGAGAGGTTGTCGACAGCGACAACCTCGTACCCCTCGTCCAAAAAGCGTTTACACAAATGGGAACCGATAAAACCGGCGCCTCCGGTAATCAGTACTTTTTCAGGCATCGATAATACTCCGGTTGACATTCACGCCACGCCGTCCAACACTGAAATACGTGATATTAAGATCAGACATTTTTTCCAGGTCATACAGGTTACGCCCGTCAAATATCACCGGCTCTTTCATGAGCTTTTTGAAATTATTGAAATCGGGTCTCCGAAACTCGTTCCATTCCGTACTAATGATGAGCGCATCTACATCTTCCAAAGCTTCCTGCTGGTTGTTGGCATAATGTATCTGTGAGTTTACCTCCTCCCCTACGGCTGCGGGAAAAGTTTTGCGGGCTTCCGGATCGTAAGCTTTTACATGAGCTCCCAATGCGATCAACGCCTGAATAATATAGATAGCCGGTGCCTCCCGTACATCATCGGTCTCAGGTTTGAAAGTGAGACCCCATACTCCAAATGTTCGACCTTTCACATTGCCATTATAGAACGACTTGATCTTCTCAACTATGGAAAGTTTTTGATTGTCGTTAACCTCCTTAACTGCTTGAAGCAGCTTAAAATCATAATCATGAGTTTTCGCTGCATAATGAAGTGCCTGAACATCCTTTGGAAAACAACTGCCACCAAATCCTATTCCAGCAAACAGGAATCTTTTCCCAATTCGAGAGTCTGTTCCGATACCGCGTCGCACATGGTCCACATTCGCACCTACCCGTTCACATAAATTGGCAATTTCATTCATGAATGTGATCTTGGTCGCCAAAAAACCATTTGCCGCATATTTGGTCATTTCGGAACTGCGCTCATCCATTATGATAATGGGATTCCCGCTGCGAACAAATGGCTCGTACAGTTCTTTCATCGCCTCAGCAGCCCGTTCACTGGAAGTACCGATTACAACACGCTCGGGTTTCTGGAAATCATTCACAGCAGCCCCCTCTCTTAAAAACTCCGGATTGGAAACCACTTCAAAAGGGATGCTTGTATGGGCTTCTATGGTCATTCTGACTTTGTCAGCGGTTCCAACGGGGACCGTACTTTTATTGACTATAATCTTAAAGTCATTCATCAATCCACCAATCTGTTCCGAAACCGAAACAACAGCACTCAGATCCGCTTGTCCATCAGCACCGGGCGGAGTTGGCAGGCAAAGAAACAGAATTTCAGAGGAAGTTACTGCTTCAGCAAGGTCATCGGTAAATGTCATTCTTTTTTCCCGAATTGCCCGGCTAAACATAGTCTCTAATCCGGGTTCGTAGATAGGAATTTTACCCTCTTTCAACATTTTCAGCTTTTCGGGGTTATTGTCCACACAAATCACGTTGTTTCCGGAGTCGGCAAAACATGTTCCGGTCACCAATCCTACATACCCTGTTCCGATTACAGCAATTTTCATAGTTTTTTTCCTCTTGTCGTTTTATCGAATTAAAAAAAGCCTAAGGGTTTTAAAAAGGCTGTTGTTGATGAATAAGCTCATGTCGCTTTACAAAAAAACGCTCAACTTCTTTCAATATTCTTGATCTCCAGCTCAAGATTACCGGCCGGAACTTTGACATTGACGGTTTCTCCTACCGCTTTACCCATTAAGGCCTTGCCGATCGGTGAATCCAAAGAGATTTTACCTTTTTCGAAATCCGCCTCATCCTTGGAAACCAAAGTGTACTGCATCTCCTTGCCCGTTTTCTTGTTCAAAATCGTAACGGTAGACAATACGTAAACTTTGGAATCATCAATGTTTTTATCATCCAACACCCTGGAGTTGGCCATGATACCCTCAAGCTCGGAGATGCGAGACTCCATTTTGGCCTGTGCTTCTTTTGCGGCATCATACTCGGCATTTTCACTCAAATCACCGTGTGAACGTGCCTCGTCGATCTGTTGAGCAATCTCCTTTCTGCCCCTTGTTACCAAATCCCGCAGTTCATTTTTCAATTTATCGTAGCCCTCTCGGGACAAGTAATTGTATTTCACGATTGTTTCTCTTTCCTTTTGTATTTTGGGGTTCCTGTAATAAAAAAAAGACCCGTGCAACGATTCAAGACGATGGTGCGACGGGCCCTATAAATTGGTATTTTCTCTCGAAAGCTCAAGGATTGCTTCCATTAACTTATCCATAATAGTATTTATTATTCAAAAAAAACAGAGCAGAGGCCTGTGGTTTCATGTCCCCGTCCGTACAAAAAAAAAATACCAGGGAAATCCACAATTCCAACCTTGACAGGTCGGTCCCGGAACTGATGTCGAACCTGGTGCTCTGGCTCCATAACATTCGCAGTATGCACAATGTAGGCTCCGCGTTTCGAACCGCTGATGCATTTGGAATAAACTCCTTGCTTCTTTCCGGATACACTCCTGTCCCTCCCCGGCCTGAAATATCCAAAACCGCATTGGGTGCCGAAGAAAATGTATCCTGGATACATAAACCGGACGCCTTAAAAGCCCTGGAATGGTGCCGAAATAACGATTATACCCTGGCAGGCCTTGAACAGACCCACCAAAGCAAATTACTTTCAGCCTTTCAACCAGATCGAAAAACGCGTCTTTGCCTGCTTTTTGGCAATGAAGTTACCGGAATAGACCAATATCTGCTGGAAGAAGCTGACCACTTGCTGGAAATTCCTCAATACGGGCAAAAACACTCGTTCAATATTTCGGTCAGTATTGGTATCACATTATACCATTTTTTAACTATTTGTTTGCCAGAATAGCCGGAAATGCCGTATTTTACGGCAAACCAGAAAAACAATGCGTCCACGATTAACTATTTCAGCACGATCCCGAAACCGGACCATAGACAGAATGCTACCACTATCTTTTCTGGTCGCGGCACTATTTCTGATCAGCGGGGCGCTTACCCCTAATCAAGAATCATCCGCGAAGTCCCCCCTTGAATCGGTTTTCACCACAGAACGCTCTGATGGATTGGGTTATGTCGTTCGTTTTCAAATGACCAGCCGCCCTGATTCATTTCATATTTGGCAACCTAATCCCAAGTTAATACAACTGGCTCTGTATAAAGACGGGATTGTCACAGATCGTATTAACACCCAAAATAATAATGAAGAAGCATTCGATAGTTTCTTCTATCAGGATATCCAGGGAGGTATCGGAGCTGACATCTATCTGCATGAAGGGATCTATATGATTGCCGATGCCTATCTTGATGCCAACCGGCGGGACCTGCTTGTCGGACTCACCGAGGCATCTCAAAATGACCTGGAAGTTCTGACCGACGGCCTCTACCCCATTTTCTGGGATGATCTTATGGATGACGTGGATACCGACCCGGAACTGGTGATCAATGACTGGGACGAGCCGGATGATCAACAATTACCGGGTTTTGACCAGGATATTTTTACGGCAGACCCAGAAATGGCGGAACCTTTTCTGCAAGTGAACCGGATTATCATTGATGCGGGCCATGGCGGTCGTGACCCGGGCGCAATAGGACATCGCGGGACTCATGAAAAAGAGATCGCATTGACTGTGGCGCTGAAAGTGGGTGGATACATAGAAGAATACCTCCCGGATATTGAGGTGATCTATACACGAGAAGATGATCAATTTATTCCGCTCCAGGAAAGAGGGCAAATTGCCAATCAGGCAGAAGCGGATTTGTTTTTATCGATACATGCCAATGCCAATGAGAATCGTCACGCTCATGGTACCGAAGTTTATTTTTTGGGAATGCATCGGAGTCAGGCCGCTTTTGAAGTGATGAAAAAAGAAAACAACGCCATAAGGTTTGAGGACGAACAAGAACGGTCGGAAGAGTTGACCCCGGAACAACTGGCGGTGTACGAACTTTCCAACATCGGTTTTATGGCAAGCAGTGAAATGCTCGCCGGTAAAATGGATCAACAATTTTCTGAAAGGGCAATGCGCCGCTCCAGAGGTGTTAAACAGGCGGGTTTTATTGTACTTTACCATGCATCCATGCCGGCTGTGCTGGTAGAACTCGGCTATATCACTAATCCGCAAGAAGAACAGTTCCTGAACAGTGAATATGGCCAAAGCATAATGGCTTCGGCTATTTTCCGATCAATCAGAGATTACAATGAACGGCTTGAACGAAGTCGGAACCGGGAGAGCCGCTGATATCACAACCTGTTAATTAGTCAATGAAAAAACCACTTATCATCGGTGTTGCCGGCGGCAGCGGCTCAGGAAAAACAACGGTCATCCAACATATCGTCCGAACCATCGGTGAGGAAAATCTCTCATTGATCGCCCATGATGCGTACTATCGTGACCTCAAGCATCTTGCCTTTGAAGAACGATCCAAACAAAACTTTGACCACCCGGCCTCCCTGGAAACAGAACTCCTGATCCGACATATTAAAGCGCTTAGTTCGGGATACCGTATTGACTGTCCGATATACGATTTCACCAATCACATACGAAAAGAGGAAGTACTCACCATCACACCCAAAAAGATTATTCTGGTTGATGGTATTCTCATTTTTTATGAAAAAGAGTTGCAAAAGCTGATGAATATCAAGGTTTTTGTGGATACCGATGATGATGTTCGGCTTTTACGTCGCCTCAGAAGGGATATTTGCGAACGCGGGCGCTCCATTGAGGGCGTTTTGGACCAATACGAAAAATTTGTACGGCCCATGCACCTGGAGTTTGTAGAACCCACCAAGCGGTATGCCGATATCATTATTCCACACGGCGGGGAAAATCAGATTGCCCTCGAAATGGTCAATGCCCTGATTTTCGACAAAATCCGGAAGTACAATGATTAGGTCACGGGCTTTTTCGTGCCTTTTTATTCATCTTTCTGCTCATCCTCTCTACTAACCCGAGCCCGGATCATATCGCCCATCCGTTCCTGGACGGCCGCCCTGATATTCACCCCTTCCCGGACGCTACCATACCCCTCTCGAAATACGTCTCCGATTTTATCAAAAAAAATTTAAGAATTTCTAACACTATTCGATAATCAAGGAAAGGATGCGGTAATGCCACGTCGTCCCGAAGAAATTATGTCACCATCTTAAATATTGATTATCAACATTTTAACAGTCCTTGTAAAGTTATTTAAAACCACAACTGCCGTTGGTACCGGATAACCTCTTTAAATTATAATCACAATGAGATTTACAAAAAAGCAGTCAAAACGTGACGAAACAGACACGGATGATCTTACCAACAATCGATGGACTGTCGGTAAGAAAATTCTGGCATCCTCCTCCGGAGTAGCCGGAATAACACTCCTGCTGGGAATTTTGGCAATTGTAGCTCTGAGAATCATTAATGGCTATTCCGATACCCTCATAAATGAAAACATTACCGAGTGGGCATTACTGGAAAACATTGAAAATAACATCCAGGAAGCCGGTTTTCAAATGCTGGAGTACAAGACAAATTACGATGTCGAAAGCTTGGAACAGGCTCGTCAGGAGTTGGATGAAGTACGCGGCGAGCTTTCCAGAGCATTTGAACTTGCTGCCGCTAACAGTAATGATGAATTGCAGGAGAATCTGCAGGCCATCGAAGTTGCACTTGCCGATTATGAAGGGGCTATTCAAAGTTCACTTGAAGCGGGTGACAATTTGTTGAATTACAGACGGATGGTTGACGCCTCTTTTGTTGACTTCGTCGAAAGCATGGACGATTACATTCATTCGCAAAGATCCACGATAGATGGGCAATTCGGTTCTGCAGGGGCCGCGGCCTTACGGGAACAATTTGGCCAATTAACGGACGGGCAGGAGATAATGGAACGTTTGATTGCACTTAACAAAGAACTATGGCAATCAGAAGCGGTCAATGACGATTCTTCATTAAGAGACCTTCAGGGATCATTCAATGACCTGCGCAATGAAATGGGTCAGCTGACCAACAGGGCTACCGGCGGTGAAGCACAAATGTTTTTGAGTATTGCAATGGCGACACTCAATGATAACGTAGAGGTCATTCGGGCGATGATAAATGCCCGGGAGGGTTTCAATGAAGCCGATGACACTCGCATGAATGCCTACAACGCTATTCAAAACCAAACCGCCATGTTAAGTGAGACCGTGCAGCAGGCGGTTTTCGAACAGGGGGATCGGACTCATAGCACCGTTAACTTATTCAGCTGGATTCTTGGAATCGGCGCCATCTCTTGCGTGATCGGGGCTTTAGTAATAGGACTCGGAACCAGCCGCTCTGTAAACAAAACATTAAACAAGGTTATTGATGGTCTCAATAGTGGTTCAGAGCAGGTTAACTCTTCTTCCATCCAACTTTTAAGCTCCAGCCAGGAGCTGTCGGAAAGCTCCAGTCAACAGGCGGCAAGCCTTCAGGAGACCTCTTCTTCTCTGGAACAAATATTAGCTCAGACGAAGCAAACAAGTGACAATGCCAGTCAGGCTGAAAAAGCGATGAACGAAACAGAGCCCATTGTAAATCGTGGTGTTGAGGTTATGGAACGAATGTCCAGTGCCATGGAGGAGATTAAAAACTCTTCGGAGGAGACCTCCAAGATTATCAAAACAATTGATAACATCGCCTTTCAGACAAACCTTTTGGCTCTTAACGCAGCTGTTGAGGCAGCCCGCGCGGGAGAAGCAGGTAAAGGATTCGCAGTTGTGGCTGAAGAAGTCAGAAACCTGGCGCAACGTAGCGCGGAAGCAGCACGAAGCACGGCTGAGTTAATTGAGAAATCACAAACCAATACAGAGCGTGGTGCTTCACTGGCTCATGAAGTTTCGGAAGACCTTCATGAAATTAAAGACAGTGTCACCAATGTAAGTACGCTTGTAGTTGAAATATCTGCGGCTGCTCAGGAGCAGACCAGTGGCATATCCGAGCTGAACTCCGTCATGTCAGAGATGGACAAAGTGGTACAGCGAAATGCCTCGGGATCCGAGGAATCAGCCAGTGCCGCTGAAGAACTTACCTCCCAGGCCACCGAACTGAAAATGATGGTACAAGATCTGGTTTCAATAGTCGGCACCAGCACTGAAAGCGATATGGAAGATTTCGATTCATCACAGGAGTACCCTGGTAATGGATTGAGTGACGATGACGAGCACTATGACACTGTAGAGCAAAGTGCGTATCAGTCAAACAATAACGGCAACGATCGTCAAAATAAGAACAAGAAGAGCAAGGCCCGGGAGTTACTTCCAATGGACCAGGACGATCTGGATGAGTTTTAACCCTGCAAAGCAGCCCACAATCAAGTATAGTTACATCATAAAACCATTTTGGCCAATACTATGCGTAAAAAGATATCCAGTACCCCAGAAACTACCGGCATGTCGAAAGGTTTCATCTTTATAACCTTGTTACTTTTGACAGGCTTGTTTGGCAACAGCGCTATTCAGGCTGAAGCCGGTGCGAGCTGGTCACCAGGACCCGATGATGACGATGTACACCGGTTTGTCGATGAAATGCCTGAGATTGTCGGTGGCATCGAGGAACTTTACAGTCACCTGACCTACCCCGACCGTGCCGTACGTGGCGGAATTGAAGGACGCGTGATACTGCAATTTGTCATTGACGAAAACGGTCAGGTCCACAACCCGGAAATTCTCAGGGATATCGGTGCAGGATGTGGCGAAGCTGCTATTGAAGCCGTCCAAAAAGTTGAATTTACGCCAGGCAGACAGGATGGACAGGCCGTCTCTGTTCTTTACTCACTGCCTATCACCTTCCAGTTGCAGTAACCATCAAAACATAAGCTCAACGCTATTTTTATCATTATTTATCATCTTATTATCAGGTAGTTTGTCCGTAAACAGCGCCCATTCGGAAATAAAAGCAGCTTTAGCTGCCGAAACAGCACCGGATGAGGTACATCGTGTAGTTGAACAGATGCCGGAAATCGTTGGAGGCATCGAAGAACTTTACCAACATCTCGAGTATCCCCAAAGCGCCATCAGAGCCGAAATTGAAGGACGGGTAGTCATCCAGTTTGTCGTTGATCAAAATGGTAACATTCACAATCCGGAAATTCTCAGGGATATCGGTGCCGGCTGTGGCGAAGCTGCTATCGATGCGGTTCAGAATGTGGAGTTCACCCCCGGTAAACAAGATGGGGAGGCGGTATCGGTGATCTACTCCCTGCCAATTACATTTCGGCTGGAATAAACGCACCCGCGTCAAAAAGGGCCCGGTAACCAGCTTTCACTGAAAACCGGTTGTAAAACACCGCATGCCTTCAAACACCAGTGCCGGATCTTTTTGGACGGTAAAGGAGATGCATTCTTCCAGAAAGGATGCATCTCCTCCTGTTATCCAGACAGAAGCGCCCGGATAGTGTTTCAGATGCTTTTGAACATGTGCCTCCCATGCCATCACGAAACTACCTGCTGTACCCGCCTGTAATGCGGCTTCCGTAGTATCGGGTGGCCAACGAACCGGAATCTCCGGTGAAACATCGTACAAACCATCGGCCTTTTCTGCAAGCATCTGTATCATCATGTGCAAACCCGGCATGATAACCCCTCCGATATAAACCCCCTCAGCATCCATTACATCGATGGTGCATGCTGTTCCAGCATCAGATACAATAACCGGCATTCGTTTATTTGGGGACTTTCCAGTGGTATCTCCAGCCCGGTCTTTTGTATAAGCCAGATCACGCACATCCAAACTCCATGCACCAAGACAAGCCAGGAAGCGGTCGATACCAAAGGTCTGAAGTGACTTGTAACGAATACGGCCTGCAGGTATATCCTCTTTGGAAATTCCGGTCACTGGAACAGAAACCATGCCCTGCAAATCTGCTGGTTGAAGACCCTTTCTAACAGATGCCACTATCAACTTCTCATACCCGAAACTGACTTGATCAAGTTTTGTTGCCAGATCAGGTTCATGAACAGAAAAAACCGCAATTTGCTTCCAGCGGCCATCCTGGATACCGGCCGCTTTTATCCGGCTGTTTCCCACATCCAAATACAGGATTTGTTGCATTTAATAAACTCGTATCAATTGAGGCGAATGAGACATCCTTATAACTGTTCCATGTAGTAATTGCGTTGATTACTGATCCTACATGATATAAAAGGAAAGATAGCATCCGGCCGAACCCTACTCAAGGGATTATGGAACAAACATTCGCTTTATCTATTTCCGGCGAATGGCCATCAAATCGATAGATAAAACATTTCTGTGAACGATTTTCAAGGGTACTAACCTTATATATATGGATACCAACAAGAACAAAACCAAATCATATTTATGCAACTTGAGAGAAAAAACGCAATTATAACAGGCGCCAGTAGTGGTATCGGTGCGGAATTCAGCAAAGCGCTGACTCAAAAAGGCTGTCGTGTTTACGGCATCGCCAGACGCACGGAGCGTCTGGAAAAACTGCAATCAGATCTCGGTGATCTTTTTGTACCGGTAACGTTGGATGTCAATGATCATCAAAAGGTTGAAGATTGGGTTCAAGATACATTTACTGCGGGGTCTAACGAAGAAAAACCCAAGCCTGATATCCTGATCAATAACGCCGGACTTGGAATATTCGGGGGAGTTGATGAGCTTTCGCCAGAAGATTGGGATACGATGATCCAAACCAATCTGACCTCTGTCTTTCGCCTGACACGTCTCATTGTGCCTTTGATGAAAAAGGATAAAAATACCAACCATATTATCAACATCGCCTCTGTAGCCGGACTTCTCGGCAATCCCAATATATCCGGTTATAATGCTACCAAATTCGGTTTGCGCGGTTTCAGTGAAGCACTTATGAAAGAGTTGCGCAACGACTTGATCAAAGTCACCTGTATCTACCCCGGCTCGATAGCAACCGAATTTTCAGATCACAACCACCCCAATATGATGCAGGGTAGTGATGTTGCCGATACCGTCGTCTATCTTCTGGAAACACCTGACAATTTCCTTATCGATGAAATCACCATGCGTCCCCTGGTTCCAAGGAAGCCCGCATAAAAGCAGATTTGAACCGGAATGTTGATGGTGATATTTTCAGGGAATAACTACAAATAATGCACTATGCCACCATTGAACATTCCGGCAAAACATCTGTGCCGGCAGGGATATCATCAATCGGCCTTTGGGCTGACCACAGTATTGTTTATTGTCTTCGTTGTGCTCCTGGCAGGGTGCGATTCCACCACTCCAGATGATCTGATCGAAGAGGAGGAGTACATCCAAATACTTACAGAGATGCATCTTATTGCAGCCCTGAAAGATATTCACGATGATGAGAAAATGTACCAAGAGGGACAGGAAAAGATAATGGACCGTTACGGAATTACACCTGAGCAATTCTACCAGAGTCATGAATACTACCTGGAGGATGTCGAGGCACAACAAGAACGCCTAAGTAAAGCGAGGCAACAGCTCACCGATCTGGACTATGATCTTATCGATTATGAGGTGGAGTTTGAAGAATCAACGGTTGACACGCTTAATCAACGTATGGAGTAGAAGGTTCCTTGATCTCTGACTTCACTCACCTCTTCTTCTCTCATCATAAATGACAAAACATTTTTGAGCCGAAGGGACTTCCATTTTGTGTGGCTTTTCAAAGTATCAAACGCCATGGATTCTTCTTTTAGCAGGGAGCGAACCGTATGGATGTCTTCCGGCTTCACGCGGATCCCATCTTTCTGTTTTTTTCGGCAATTGTCACATTTACCACAGTATTCAGGCACGTTGGTTTCCCCGAAATAGACGCGCATATAGCGGCTACGGCAACTTTGGGTTTGCACATAACCAATCATGTAGTCAAGTTTCTGCAGTAAGCGCTCGCGATGCCGCATGATCTCCGCATCTGTAAATGGAAAACGTCTGTATCGCCCCTCCAAAATTTTAGCCATGGGCTGATCAAAAATCATTGAATACTTCAGAATGCCCTCCGCTGCCAGGACTTTAAGTCCGTTTTCCAGCATAACCGAAGAAAGCTGCATACGTGTGCATAAATGCCTTAATTCCTTAAATATCATTTGTGCATGTACATCCGGTCCCAGGAGTCTGGAAAGTTGATCGGTGAATTCCCGTTTCCTGATTTTTTCCATCCGTGCCATCCGGTCCTCCAATCCATCACGAGAGGATATAAATTGAATTCCCACTTGTGGCTCCGTGATTTCTGCAAGTTTCAATACGCCCATACGATCCAAAACGCGGATTCCGCCCATTGTCAACCTGCGTGATTCACCGGCGCGTTTTTGCACTTCTTCAAGATCAATATCACGTACTTCATCCATAACAGAACCGGCTGCCAAGTCCCAGTGGTCACACAAGGCGTTATAGATATTTTTCAATTGATGGCGATCCGGCCAGGAATCTGTGATAGCCTTTCGGGCCGCTTTTTTGTCCGCTGGTCTGGTTAGCAGAATGGGATAACTTTGTTCTCCATCTCGTCCGGCCCTTCCCGCCTCCTGATAATAAGCCTCAATGGAACCGGACATATCGTAATGAATCACAAAACGGCAATCCGCCTTGTCGATACCCATGCCAAAAGCATTCGTAGCCACAACCAATGGGAGTCGCCCGTCTATCCAGCGTGTTTGGATATCTTCGCGCTCCTCGGGGGTTAAACCGGCGTGATAAGCCCGGGTCGGTACCCCCGTTTTTGTTAGCCATTGAGCCAGCTCTTCACAAGCGGCCCTGGTACCGGCATAGATTAATCCGCTTCCGGAGGCCCGTTTTATGATCTCTTTAAGGCGCTTTTTTTTCTGCTCTTCCTCAATAACCCACCATTGTAAATTAGGCCGGTCAAAACCCCGGGAAATAATCTCCGGATCCTTCAGTTCAAGTGCTTCGACGATATCCTTGCGCACTTCCGGTGTGGCGGTGGCGGTGAGTGCCAGCCATCGTATATCCTGACGTACGGATCCCAGCATCTCCGGGATTTTTCGGTAAACCGGCCTGAAATCATGTCCCCATTCGGATATACAATGAGCCTCGTCAACGGCAATCATGGAGATCGACAACTCCGACAGCATATTCTGCCAAATGGTTGTTTCCAGTCGCTCTGGTGCACAGTACAGCAAACGATACATTCCGTTACGTGCATTGATCAGTCTTTGTTCGACTTCCCTGCGTGATATCGTGCTATTCACAAAAGTAGCGGGTATTCCACGCTCCTTTAGCTGATATACCTGATCCTGCATCAACGCTACAAGTGGTGAAATCACCACCGTCATGCCGTTTAATACCGTGGCCGGCACCTGATAGCAAAGTGACTTCCCTCCTCCTGTTGGAAACAAAACCAATGTGTCGTTTCCGGCAAGAACCGAACGGACAACCTCACCCTGGCCCGGACGAAAATCTTCGAATCCCCAATAGGTCTTGAGATTGTTTCTGGCATTTTGGAAAAGGTTCTCACTCATTGCTCCATCTGTCCATATGAATCATAACTATTAAGCACATGAAATAACAAACGCAACACATCCTCGCATATGCTTTTCAAAATAGCATCTTTTTGTGCTTAGAAACGGGTATTC
>CAYMBG010000056.1:0-16817 GCA_964388615.1 uncultured Chitinophagales bacterium
CCTATTGTCAATCCTTTTATTCTAAAAAAAATCCGCACTTTTTATCGTTACCTGACACCCAGCTTTTTAAGTTTGCTTTGCAGCGTTGTGGGCTTCATATCCAGCAATTGAGCAGCACCCCCTTGGCCGTATATCTTCCCTTCTGTTTTATTCAGAACCTGTTGAAGGTACCGGCGACTCATTTCGTCAAATGGTATAACTTCGCTGAGATCGGAATCAACCTCCTTGCTTTTCATCTTGTTTCCTTTTTCGCCATCAACAGAATCCAGAGACAGTCGAAACGCCCCCTTTTCCGAATACAACAGCGACCTCCTCAAAACTTTGTACAGATCATGAAAATTTTGAGGCCACTCCAGACTCAACAAACGCTCTTTTACCTGATCATCAACATGGATCTCCCCGATTCCCAGTGCTTTTGCTGCATTGGGAATCCACTTGTCAACCAGCGCCCGGATATCCTCCTTCCTTTGAGATATCGGCGGCAATAGAATGGAATCAAAACCCAGGTAGTAGTAAAGCTCCATGGAGAATTTCCCCCTATTCATCTGCTCTTCCAGAAGCGTTTGAGTAGTTGCCAGTATCCTGATAGACCTTCCGGAATCCGAACAACCGCGTAACCATTCAAGTAGCTTGTGCTGATTTCTCAGGTTTAGTTTACTGACTTCTATCATTAATAGTGCCAGTTTGCCTGGATTGGCAGCATACTTCGTGGAATCCCCGCACAGTTTTTCCACCGCTTCATCTTGCCGGGAGGCAGACATGGCCGGAATATCCCAGATCAATGTTTCTGCTCCACCAAACTTCTCAGCATGCAGGACCTGCGCCGCAAGAGTGCGCTTACCGGTACCGTACTCTCCCCGAAACAGCAAGTGAACCTGCTGATCCGTCACCAGGTCTACTTTGCGCATCAATGACTTCATTAATGGAGATTCATTAACAAAAAAAACATCCCCCTCTTCAGCGACGTCACCAACCTGGTCCACACCCCGCTTTTCTTCTGTTTTAGCTTTTTGCCTGGATGGCTCCAGAGAAACCGCAATAAAGGGCAAGGGACTCGATTTCACACTGAAGATTCTAAATTCAAAAGAAAACGAATATTCGGCAGCACGCTTTGAATGAAGCCGACATATCGGTTCTGCATCACTTACGCCATCATGACTCAACTCAGCTATTTTTTCAACCAGCAACGATATTTCCGACTTGACGGCAGAGTCTGCAGACTCCGACGCAAGAACATATTCCTCCGGGGTATAACCCAATATATTCCGGACTTCCGAATTCACAAATATCAAATGAGCATCCTCATTTTCATCCACCCGGAATAACATCACCAAACCCGGTATATGGTCTATAACCTCACGCCAAAATGAATTTGTCATCCTATACTCCACTGATTTAAAACACCGATATTTCGTCGAAACACGATAGGCATTTCAAAACTTTGTTTCAATCTTAAATTTTGAAATCAGCAGAAGGGAGTAAGCCATTACTTTCAAGAAAACGGATTACCCCTGGGCGCATCGAAGCGGCGACCTGTCTCCGGAAGGAAATAGTAAATCCTTGACAAACTTTTTCCTCGGGACATTAAGCAATTCCCTTGTCGCCATCAGGGAGCCTGTACCCCTCCGGATCCTCATAATAATCCTTGAAATAGTATACAGCAAGATAGCACAAGGGGGTATCAATAAGTGCAGATAAAAATTTAAACAGGTAAGAATTCAATATTAATATGGCCAAAGCCCCTAATCCGGTAATATTTTCTCCAAGATTACCGGATAAATACAGAATACTCAGAATGGCGATAGAATCGACAAGCTGGCTTACCATAGTGGACGCATTATTGCGCAACCACAAATGCCTACCCCTTGTCATCCGTTTCCAGAAATGAAAAAGCTGGACATCCACGGTTTGTGCTACAAGATAGGCTAACATACTACCAATGGTATTTCCCACCATAAATCCATACACCCCATCAAACAAGGAGGTTCCGGCACTCACACCTCCGGCATCCGGCATATAGTAGCTGATCGTCATCACTGTAAGCATAAATACATTCATAGCGAATCCCAGCAATACCAACAGTTGTGCTTTTTTCTTTCCGAAAAGCTCCGATATAAGATCTGTGACAAAGAAAGTTGCTGGAAATGCGACCAAGCCTACCGGAATGACCATAGCGTAATGATCCCCTTCACGTACCAACTCCGGGACAAAGGGCAACAGCCAATCAGGCAAATCGAATGAAAATAACTGGATAAACTTCGTTGTACCCACAATGTTCCCCATAATCAGAGCCGCGATAAAAACTGAGCTCAGAGTCAACAAAAGGATATCTCTTTTCCTGGATATGCTTGACCGGGCGAAAGTTTTACGGAAAAACAGTGTCATCAGTTAACATAATCGGTACATGGGGCACAACCATTCCCTATCCGGAATTGACTTCACTAACGTGCCGCGTGCGAGAGATTTCATCAATTCACTGTCATTTAGGGCAGGCACAAATTTGAATGTTATTCAACCTTGATCCTGCCTGGCGGAACTCAGCAAAAGGTATCGAAGATCATAACCAGATCATCCGCGACTTCCTGAGCCGTTCGCCCCTCAATCCGGTGCCGCGGAATCATCGCTTTTATTTCACCATCCTTAAAAAAAGCAAACGCAGGGGATGAGGGAGGAAATTCACTGAAATATTCCCTGGCACGCGCTGTGGCTTCTTTATCCTGACCGGCAAAAACCGTGAAAAAATTATCCGGCTTTTTACCATGCTGCATAGCAAGCTTAACTCCCGGTCGCGCATTACCTGCAGCGCAACCACATACACTGTTAATTACCAAAAGCACCGTCCCTTCAGAATCATTGAATACACCGTCAACATCCTCTGGTGTAACCAGCTCTTTAATGCCCAAATCCGTCAGCTCCGTTCGCATCCAGGAGGTATCCGGTCCCATTCCATATCCGAATTGCATAATCTATTTATTTTTGCGTTATAATTTGGATTATCGTTGAGAAACTTGAATTATTATACTTTCGATTCAGCCGTGTTGTGACACGCTTCATTCTGTGGTCACTTTATCAGCAACCGGCACGAAGAACAAAAAAACTTTCTTTTATAATGAAGCTTTTCACAAAACAGGCAACAATCATTGCAAGCGCACTCTTCCTTTGTTACTGCTCAACAACACCAAAAATCACCAGTCAGTTCAGTGAAACTCCTCCCCCTTCCTCCGTGGATCTCATCTCACAAATGGAAAACACTGAAAGACACAACCTTGGGCAAATAGCTCTGTTCGTAACCCATGATGAAAACCATCTGTACGTCATGGTTGATTTCATCAGCGCACGACTCTATCAAAATGCGCAGGATTTTGGCTTCACAGTGTATGTTGACGATAAAGAAGGCTTTAGCCGTTCTTTCGGTATCACCTATCCCACTGGTCTTTTCTATGAACTGGGCGATTATCCAGGTGCACGCAAAGGCTATCTTGAAGAACCTAATTGGGAAAATATGCCTGGAAATGAATCCATCATGGAAACGGCAAGAAACAACATCGCCGAGCGTGGCTTGCTCATTCAGAGAAGAAGCCGCAGGGATGATATGAGACCTGTTCCGGTACCGCTTACCCAGCTACAAGCACAAAATCTTCAACTGCAGATGGAAGAAAACGAAGAAAGAGGAAGAGTCGCCTTCGCCATCCCGCTTCAAGTCACCTCCAGAACACAGTTTTCGCCGGATGTTGAACTTGGTGAACAAATAGAGTTGGGGTTCGAGATCGATCCGGTAAGGCTTTTAGACATGGAAAGTTCCATGCAGGCACCACTGATCAATAGTCAAAGCGCCTCCGGCAGATCACAGGACACTTCAGATGACGAACGATCGAATCAGGTCGAATTACTAAACAGGCAATTAGGAGATACGTTCAGCGAGTGGATTCAGTTGACATTATCATCTCCTGAAATCTAATCCCATTTTATCAAAACCACTTCATCGCGCAGCCTGACAGGAGGCTGCGGATGAGTAGTTAAATACAGCTTATTAGCTTGTGGCGCTTTTGTAATTCTCCTCAACTTTATCCCAATTCACGACATTCCAGAAAGCCGCAATGTAATCGGGGCGTCGATTCTGATAATTCAGATAGTAGGCATGTTCCCAAACATCGAGACCGAGAACAGGTTGCTGGCCTTTCATAAGCGGACTGTCCTGATTCAGTGTGGACGTAACCTCAAGCTTGCCGCCGGCATTTACAACCAACCAAGCCCATCCGGATCCGAACCGGGTTACTCCGGCATTGGCAAATTTCTCTTTGAATGTATCAAAAGAGCCGAATGTGGCGTTAATCGCCTCTGCAACCGATCCAACAGGCTCTCCACCAGCGTTCGGTCCCATGATCTCCCAAAACAGCGAGTGGTTGGCATGTCCACCGGCATTATTGATCACTGCTTGTTTGATATCGCTGCTTACACTGTCGATATTTTTCAAAACCTCTTCAACCGGCCGATCAGCCAGAGGGTGTCCCTTCAAAGCGTCAATGGCCTTATTCACATAGGTTTGATGGTGTTTTGTATGATGAATTTCCATCGTCCGGGCATCAATATGCGGCTCAAGTGCATCATATGCGTATGGAAGTTCAGGAAGTGTGAAAGCCATAAATAACCTCTATATTTTTGTAGTGAGTAGATTAATTTATTTCAATTTTTTTGATTGATGTCATTACTGTAACATTTTAAAATCATAAATAATTTCTCTGCCGAACTCCGTTTTATTCTGCTATCTTTGGCTTAGAACATAAATTTTCAAGCACCAAACGCTTTCCGTCATGAGTAGAGATTATGATGTAATCATCCTCGGTAGCGGCCCTGCGGGTTTTTCTTGTGCCATGCAAACCGCCAAATTTGACAAAAAAGCCTTAATAATTGAGGCGAACGAACACTATTTAGGGGGGACCTGGATCAATACCGGTACCGTTCCCAGCAAGGCACTCCGCGAAACGGCCCATAACATATACAAATATAATACCCTTTTTGATAACAGCGACAAGATAAAACCCTACGAGCGTTTCAAAATGCGGGATGTCTTGAAATACAAGGACAGGGTTCTTGCGACAGAAAACAGTCAAATCAAGGATAACCTGATTAAAAACGAGGTAGAAACCGCGCTCGGTTTCGGAAAGATCATTGATCCTCATACCGTTGAAGTCAAAAAAGAGGATGGCAGTGTTGAGCATTATACCGGCAATTACATACTCATCTCCACAGGTGGCCGCACGGTACCTCCCAGGGATTTCGAAATAGATCACAAAACGATCCTTGACAACCGATCCATACTTGATCTGGCCTATATCCCAAAACGTTTAGTGATCGTGGGCACCAATGTCCAGGCAATCGAATTTGCAACTATTTTTGCCGCCTTGGGAACCAATATCACGCTTCTAAATGAGCAAGACGACTATTTGGTATTTCTTGATCGTGAAATAAAGCAGGAGGTTGAAACCATTTTGAAAGAGATGCGCATCAGTGTTTTCAATCACTCCAAAATTCATGAAATCGGGCCCAATCCACTACGCAACTGCACTGAAATAAAATTTGAGGATAAGGAAACCGGTGATTTGCATGTTATAGAAACGGAGCAGGTACTCTATTTCGGTGAACGAGAACCGAACACCAGCAATATTGGATTGGAGAATGTAGAGGTCACGGTGGACGATGCGGGCTTCATTGAGGTTGACCAGCACTACAAAACAAAAACAGACTCCATCTTTGCAGCCGGTGATGCAATTGGTCACCCCGGACTGGCATCGGCTTCTTTTTCCCAGGGCAGAATAGCCTCCTGTAACATGTTCGGGGCATCCGGACTTGAAATGGATAAAAGTATCCCTTTCGGCATTTACAGTATCCCGGAAATAGCGAGCATCGGATACACGGAGCGTGAAGCACGGGATCAAAGCAGAGATATCACCATTGGCCGGGCCTATTACCGGAACCTGACCAAAGCAAATATTGCCAAGGAGCCGGCGGGTATGTTGAAACTGATTTTCGAAACCCATTCACTTCGCTTACTGGGCGTACATATCGTAGGCGAAGGCGCCTGCGATTTGATCCATATCGGTCAGGCTGTATTGCATTATCATGGAGATATCCGATATTTCCTTGACACGGTGCACAATTACCCAACTTATTCAGAAGCGTATCGCATTGCCGCATTCAACGGTATTAACCGGGTTTACAAGAGCGGGGTTAAATACAAAAAACTATTGGGCGACAGGTAACGACTTACTTCTCAGGAATAGGGGCAAGACGTATGTGCAACTCTTCAAGCTGCTTTGGATCGACTTCATTCGGACAGTTATCCATCAGGCTGAAGGCACGTTGGTTTTTTGGAAACGCGATAACCTCGCGCAGGCTATTAGCACCAGCGAGTAACATAGCTACCCGGTCGAGTCCCAATGCAATGCCACCATGAGGTGGGGCGCCGTATTTAAAAGCATCCAACAGAAAACCAAATTTTTCCCTGGCCTCTTCCTGTCCAATTCCGAGCGCTCTAAACATCTGTGATTGCACCTCGGTATCATGGATACGAATAGATCCCCCACCGATTTCACTACCATTCATGACCAGGTCATATGCCCGGGCCCTGACCTTTTCAGGCTCAGATTCCAGTAGCTTCATGTCCTCTTCATGAGGTGACGTAAACGGATGGTGCATAGCATAAAACCGACCGTCTTCCTCATCAAACTCCAACAGAGGGAAATCCGTTACCCAGAGCAAGTTATAGCTTGTGGTATCAATCATGTCATATTCACGGGCAATCATCAGCCTCAAATCCCCAAGCTGATCGTAAACCGATGTTTTTGGTCCTGCCAGAATCAGAATAAGATCGCCCTTATCTGCTCCGCTTTCCTCCACCATGGCATTTGTGGTTTGTTCATCAACAAACTTACTAACACTGGAATAAACCTCTTCCTTATTGTTCTTAATATAAATAAGGCCACCTGCTCCGAGCTCATCCTGAGCCCGTTTGGTCAGGCGATCCATGACACCACGTCCAAGTGAGCCCTTGCCGGGAACCACAAACCCTATTACGGCTCCGCCATCGGCCACTGTCTTTGAAAAGACACGGAAACCGGATTTTTTTACAATCTCTGAAAAGTCAACGAATTTCATACCGAAACGGGTATCCGGCTTATCGCTTCCATAGGTGGTTAACGCATCCTGGTAGCTCATTCTGGGGAAAGGGGTCTTCACATCCACGCCCTTCGTTTCCTTGAGTATTCGCTGCATCAAGCCCTCGCCCATTCGGTAGATGCCCTCTTCATCAACAAAAGACATTTCAACATCAATCTGGGTAAACTCAGGCTGGCGATCGGCACGCAAGTCTTCATCACGAAAACATTTGACGATCTGGAAATACCGGTCCATTCCGGAAACCATAAGGATCTGCTTATATGTCTGCGGACTTTGCGGAAGGGCAAAAAACTTACCCGGATTCACCCGACTGGGCACCAGATAATCACGGGCTCCTTCGGGAGTACTTCGCATTAAAAACGGTGTTTCGATCTCGGCAAAATCATGCTCATGAAAATAATCACGCGTACTTTTATAAATAGCCGAACGAAGCATTAAGTTTCGCTGCATGGCAGGCCGTCTCAAATCCAGATATCGATATTTCAATCGCAGGTCTTCATTGGTTTTGATATCGTCATCGATTTCAAAAGGAGGAGTTTCCGACCGGGAATAAATCAGCAGTTTTTTTACCCGCAACTCGATCTCTCCGGTTTTCATATTGGGATTGATATTTTCCGGATCACGCTTTTGAACCACTCCTTCAACTCCAATAACAAACTCCGGCCGGAGCTGATCCGCCAGTTCATGAGCTTTTTGGTCATCCTGAGGCGAGAAAACCACCTGAGTCATTCCAAACCGATCGCGTAAATCAATAAAAATTACACCACCCAGGTCCCTGCGGGTATCCACCCAGCCGTTCAACGTTACCGTTTCACCAGTGCATCCCAGAGTTAATTCGCCACATGTATGTGTTCTTAGTAATGTCATGTCCTGTTTCGATAAATATTTAGTCAAAAACCTTCTTTCATCTAAAAGATTATAAATGTACGAAGATTGATATACAATCGCTTTAGTCCTTTTTTCTCCAACACATAAAAAAACCCTGAAGCTCAAGGGGGTTGATGCAACAGGGTTCCCAAACTGAGTAGCGTGGGGCGGAATTGAACCGCCGACCTCCGGGTTATGAATCCGACGCTCTAACCAACTGAGCTACCACGCCAATAATTGCCAGACCCTTAATATAAAAAAAATTACAGGCACAGAAAACGTGCCACATAAAAAAATATCCCCTCAAAACTAATTTGGCTGATGAATATGGAGTCGGAATACTGTATTTTTATTAATCTTTACAATTGAATTTTGCAATTCAAATCATCGATTTATTTCTATAAAATATAATGGCTAAGAAAATTACGGAACGATCCAAAGACTATTCCCAGTGGTATCTTGATGTTGTGCGTGAAGCGCAGTTGGCAACCCATTCTCCGGTGAGGGGATGCATGGTCATCAAACCCAACGGATATGAATTATGGGAAAACATGCAACGCCGGCTTGATGAAATGTTCAAGGAAACCGGACATCGAAATGCCTACTTTCCGTTATTTATCCCAAAATCTTTTTTATCAAGAGAAGCGGAGCATGTAGAAGGCTTTGCCAAAGAGTGTGCCGTGGTTACTCACAGCCGGCTTATCAACACCGATGACGGCGTGTCCGTTGATCCGGCTTCGAAACTGGAAGAAGAGCTGGTTGTACGTCCCACTTCCGAGACCATCATTTGGGACACTTATCGTGACTGGATCCAGTCTTATCGTGATCTGCCGATACTGATCAATCAGTGGGCCAATGTTGTGCGTTGGGAGATGCGTACCCGGCTTTTTCTGCGCACAATGGAATTCCTGTGGCAGGAAGGGCATACCGCACATGCCACTGAAGAGGAAGCACGGGAGGAAGCTTTCCGTATGCTTGAAGTGTATCGTGTATTTGCTCAGGAATACATGGCCATGCCGGTTGAAACGGGTGTAAAAACCGAATCCGAACGATTTGCCGGTGCCGTTGATACTTATTGCATAGAAGCTATGATGCAAGACGGGAAAGCCCTTCAGGCCGGAACCTCGCATTTTCTTGGTCAAAATTTCGCAAAAGCATTTGATGTACGTTTCCAGGACACCGATGGGAAGGAAAAACTGGTATGGGCTACCAGCTGGGGTGTATCTACCCGATTGATCGGGGGTATGATTATGACTCATTCCGATGATAACGGATTGGTGCTACCTCCCAGGCTTGCACCCACACAAGTGGTCATCGTTCCAATCTGGCGTAATGATGAGGAAAAGTCGAATGTAACCGAATACGCAAGCACCTTATTCGAAGGTCTTAAAAAATCCGGTATCCGGGTTCGTTTTGATGATCGTGATCAATACAAACCGGGATGGAAGTTCGCGCAGCATGAAGTTGAAGGAACCCCATTACGCATTGCCATTGGTCCGCGTGATGTTGCCAATAACAAAGTGGAACTTGCCAGACGTGATACCCTGGACAAGGAGATTGTGGAACGGGAAGGATTAGAGCACCGCATCACGGACATTCTGGAAACCATTCAAAATGATCTTTTCAAAGCGGCTTCCGAACGAACCAAAGAGCAAACTCACACAGCATCGAGTTATGAGGAGTTTAAAGAGATACTGAACTCAAAGGGTGGTTTCGTGTATGCCCATTGGGACCGAACCATGGATACTGAAGAAAAAATAAAAAACGAAACCAAGGCAACGATTCGTTGTCTTCCATTAGAACCTGTAAAAGATCCAGGCAAATGTATCGTAACGGGTAAAGAATCGCCTTACCCTGTCTTATTCGCACGCTCCTATTAAAACATAAAACAGGTGCCGTCATCTGTAATGAGAAAACCGAAAGCATACCGTGACCTACTGCTCGCAACTTCCGGACAGAGTCAGGAAGCAGATCGAATGACCATTGAGGACCTTGGTATACCCGGGCAGACTTTGATGGAGATTGCAGGAAATCGAGCAGCCGACATTATCCGCGCAGAAAATCCGTCCGGAAGTCGAATTCTTCTGGTTTGCGGAAAAGGAAACAATGCCGGAGACGCGTTGGTCATTGGAAGGATATTGCTCAACGAAGGTTTTCATATCGCTATTTACCCCGTATTAGGCACTGACGGGCTATCCGAAGATGCTGAGCGCAATTACCGGCGACTGCAGCACCTTGCAGCCGCCATGAACCTTGAAATACCCATTTGGAACAAATGGGACGGCTCATGGCCCGCCGACCTGATTATTGATGGCATTTTCGGAACCGGACTCCAAAAACCGGTCCGATCTCCCATTAGTGAAGTGGTTTACCAGATTAATCACTCTGGTAAACCGGTAATTGCCCTTGACCTGCCATCCGGAATCCACTGCGACAGCGGGACCGTTCTTGGTCAGGCTGTTAAAGCTCATATGACTCTGCAATTCGGTATCCGCAAACTCGGGTGTTATATCGGAAACGGACCGGCACACTGTGGAAATCGCCGGCTTCTTCATCTTCCATTTCCAGATATTTATATGAATAAAATCTCGATCCGATTGATGGATGAATCCCTGGACGGTCAAAAGCTACTGGCTCCACCCGCTTTGCGATCCTCCGATAATACCATCCCGATACCACATACCGCTAACCGGGATCTGCACAAGTACAGCAACGGAGTGGTACATGTTATAGGGGGTGCACCCGGACTCACAGGCGCCCCGCTCTACTCTGCAAAGGCTGCCTGGTCTTTGGGAATGGGTGCCGTTACGTTGATCCATCCGTCCAAATGGCTGCAAGCAATGGATGTACAAGCACCTGAACTGATAAAAGTACCGCTGGGGCGGGAAGGAGCTGAATTTTTCTCCGACCAGGATTCCGAAGCTGTTCTAAATCATATTTCCAGTAAAAAAGGTGTCACCATCATTGGTCCGGGTATTGGCAGAAAAGAAGAAACCATGGCATTCGTGCGAACCGTGATCCGCAGGAGTCAGGGGCCTCTTATCGTAGATGCCGATGGGTTACAAGCACTGGCAGGCGATACGGAGTGCATCAGGAAACGGGAAGATCCTGAAAGTGTCATCCTGACGCCTCATCCGGGGGAACTATCCAGGCTTACATCACACCAAGCCTCCGATGATGCTGAACGACTTGAGCAAACTGTTGCATTGGCAAACGAACTTGGATGCACCTTGATCAGCAAAGGAACCCCCGTGTTTGTCCACAGCGCCAAAGACCGGCAAACCCTGATATCAGGTTATGACGCAACCCTATTTGCCCGAGCCGGCTTCGGAGATATACTTGCCGGCCAGGTTGCCGCTTTCTTCGCGAGATCGAAAAAACCACTGCAAAGCGCTGAACACGGACTGGTATTCGGTTATCAAAAAATGTCCAAACTTGTTGCAGGACACACCCTGTTCCCCGAACCTTCAGACTTCACATGAGCGAGATACTTCAACGATATCCTGTCATCAGAAAAGCTATTCCACCCGTTTTCATACTCTGGACATTGCTTATGCTGGCACTTACGCTTTTACCCGCCGATTCTATCCCGGATTCCAGATTGTTCTCATTTGACAAAATCGGGCATTTTGCAATGTTCGGAGGATGGACCTTCTTCCTCGGACTATACATTATTGCCTACAAAAGAAAAACCGATGCCAACCTGTTTTTACTAATGTTAGCGGGGATCCTTTTTGGTGGAAGCATTGAGATCATGCAGCACCTTTTACCTGGAAACCGAACTGCAAGCTGGGGTGATTTCACTGCTAATACATTGGGTTGTATTGTTGCCTATTTGATTTTATCGCCCTTGAGACAATATTTAAAAAGGAAAAACTAAAATAATTCCTTCTTTTTTTAGTTTTAGTGTTTACCGTTTAGGCAACAAAAAGGTCATTTGCTTCAAATTAAATTTATTCTTTAATTTGAAGCTGGCATAAAATCGACATATATAAAAAGCTTAATGTCTGCATTAGAAAGAAAAAAGCCGTCCGTTGATCTCAGAAAAAGTTATGTAATTAACATCCAGGTGGGTGTCATTTGCACGCTATTGATCTTCATAACCATTTTCCGGGTTAATTTAGATATGGGGGGTGACTTCGAAGTCATCGAACAAGAGCAGGAAGTCATTGAGATGGAGGAAATCATTCAAACCGAACAGGAAGTAACTCCGCCGCCTCCTCCCAGACCACCGCAACCAGAGCCGGTACCTGACGACGAAATCATTGAAGATCAATATTTTGATCTGGATGCAGATCTGGACATGGATGCACCCATGGATATGCCGCCCCCGCCACCTCCGCCCGAAGATGATATGGATGATGAACCTGAGCTATTTCAGGTGGTTGAAGACATGCCGGAACCGGTAGGGGGAATGCAGGCCATTTACGACAATATCAGTTATCCCGATGCTGCCAGAAGATCCGGCATTGAGGGACGTGTCATTATTCAATTTATCGTTGATGAAAATGGGGAGGTGCAAGACCCTCAGGTAGTTCGCGGCATCGGCGGTGGATGTGATGAAGAAGCTATTGCAGCGATACGCTCTGTTGAGTGGACCATTGGAAGGCAAAGAGGCCGACCCGTTCGGGTTCAGTTTCAACTGCCTATCATGTTCCGGCTGCAAGACAACTGACCGTTAGTTGTCAATATTCATCTCCGAACAAAAACGAGATACTACCTCTTTTAGGTTGTCGTAATAGAGATTCTCCAGGGCTTCTCCAGGTGTCATCCATTGAACACTCTGGATATCCTCCTCTATCTGCGGCTCTAAATGAGCCACATTGCACTGCATACCAAACCACCAGGTTGTTTTTTGGTAACGGTCCTCTTCCTGTTCGTATTCATGCAGCGTCTTGCCCAGGTTGTGTGTAATTACGGTACCAAGGCAGCCGGTTTCCTCCTCCACCTCCCTGATAGCTGCTTGTTCCAATGTTTCATCAGGTTCGACCTTTCCCTTTGGAAGATCCCAAACCTGCTTGCGCAAAATTACAAGCAAGAAAATCTGGTTTTCCTTATTGCAGTAAACAACACCACCGGCTGCTTTGACAGGTATTAGCTGTTGCATGTAAGCTCCTGGTTATTCTTCTTCATCCCTGCTGTTCTCAGCATACTTCTCTTTAAGTGATTGTAATGTTGCAGACAAATATTTCGACATCTCCTCGGTCAGGTTTCCGGCGGTATATTTTTCGAGCATATTCAGGGTATCAACCGCGTATTTTACAGCTTTCAGGTCTTTTTCCTTCTTTCCGGTGGTGGGATTTTCCTGCTCGCCCAGTCCCATCATCCCGATTTGCTGATGTTGCTGAACCAACATCATAAATAAAACCTGATCCTGTTGTTCCGGACTAACTTTCTCCGACATGTTTATTCTCCTTAATTAAGTGGACATTTTAAAAATTAAAAGCGCTATCATACAGACAGCGCCCTTCACATTGGCAATCTATTTTGTATCTTGGGCTTCCGAGCAAAAAGTATGAATATTGATATTATTAACCTACTCACCTTGTTCTTTAAATATGATTACGATTAAGCCGTTCAAGGCCTGGCGTCCTGCTCCCGGTCGTGTTGAACAAATTGCCTGTGTCCCATACGATGTGATAGATACATCGGAAGCAAAACAATTGGCAGAAGGTCGGGCTGACAGTTTTCTTCATGTTATCCGTCCGGAAATTGACTTACCAGAAGGGACCGACCTCTACTCGGATATCGTTTATGATACCGGTGCAGATAACCTGCATAATATGCAAAAAAACGAGGTTCTCATACAAGATTCAACACCTCAATTATACCTTTATCAACAGCAGATGGGTACCCATACCCAAACAGGTATTTTTGCCGGGGTATCGGTTAAAGACTACGATGAAAACCGCATACTAAAGCACGAACTTACACGGCCGGACAAAGAAGATGACCGGACCCGGCACATTCTGACTCAGCGTGCACATGCCGAACCGGTAATGCTCACCTACAAAACCGACGAGCAGATTACCTGGCTTACCAACAAGGTGCTATCAGCGTATGATCCGATATATGCCTTCACTGCTTCGGATAATGTAATACACCGTGTTTGGCAGATCCCGGATCCCAAACCTTTCATTGAAGCTTTTTCATCAATTGAATCTCTCTATGTTGCCGATGGCCATCATCGTTGCAAAAGTGCTTCAAGGGTTGCGGAAAAGCTCCGGGAGGGAGATTATGGGCAGGATGAATTCGAATTTTTCCCGGCTGTAATCATCCCCATGGATGAGATGCGTATACTTCCATATAACCGGGTGGTGAAAAATGCACCCACCGATTTTCTGGAAAAAATTCAGCAATCATTCAACCTGGAGTATCCGGCAAATCCAGCCCCTGAGAGACGGGGACGTATCAGTCTTTATATAGACGGGAAGTGGTACGGTATCCACCTTCCCGAAGAATCCTCCGGTGAGATAGTTGATCAGCTTGATGTTTCCAGATTACACAAGCACATATTGCTTCCGCTCCTTGGAATTGAAAACCAGCGAACCGATCCGAATCTCTCATTCGTCGGGGGAATCCGGGGTACCGAAGAGCTGGAACGTATTGTTGACCAGGGAAAAGCCGAACTTGCCATCAGCATGTATCCCACCAGTGTAGAAGAACTGATGTCTGTTGCTGACAATCATCAGTTAATGCCACCAAAATCTACGTGGTTTGAACCAAAGCTGCGATCAGGCTTGCTGGTTCATACTTTTTAATATGATCGCGATAATATTGCAAATAATAATTTAATCCTATCTATTATGACCCTAAAAAGAGCTCATAATTTCAGTGCCGGTCCGGCCGCGCTTCCACTTGAAGTCTTGGAAAAAGCACAAAAAGAATTTGTCGACTATCGTGGCGCCGGCTCCTCCCTCATTGAAATGAGTCACCGAGGTCCGGAATATACAGAAGTCGATCAACTGGCAAGAGAGCGCCTCACCAAACTACTCGGACTCGGCGACGATTTCGAAATCCTGTTCTATCAGGGTGGAGCCAGTCTCCAGTTTATGATGGTCCCCTATAATTTCATGGTTGATAAAACGGCTGACTACATCAACACCGGTAGCTGGTCCAAAAAAGCGATGAAGGAAGCCAAGCTGTTTGGAAAAGTACATACGGCTTTCAGTTCGGAAGAAACCAATTTCAATCGCATTCCGGATGACAAAGAACTTACTTTCTCGGGAGAGGGTGAATATGCGCATTTCACCTCTAATAACACGATCTACGGAACACAGTTTCCTCAAGAACCGGCATCTGATCAGCTACCACTTGTCTGCGATGCTTCGTCGGATTTCTTATCTCGTCCACTCGATATCAAACGGTATGGAGTGTTATACTCCGGAGCACAAAAAAATGCCGGACCAGCGGGACTAACCATTGTTGTGCTAAAAAAAGATTTTCTTGAGAAGGCACGCAGGGAAAATGTATCCAGTATGCTATCCTATCCCACTCAGGTAGGCACGCTCTATAACACCCCACCTGTTTTTGGTGTCTATATCTTCAACTATGTCATGGAGTGGATCGAAAACAAAGGTGGATTGGAAGCAATCGACAAACTAAACCGGGAAAAAGCGGGCATTTTGTATAACGAAATTGATCGTGATGACTTTTATCACGGTACTGCCGAAAAATCGTCACGATCTTTGATGAATGTCACATTCCGATTGCAGAACGAGGAATTGGAGAAAGCCTTTCTCGAGCAATCCAAAGAAGCCGGAATGAGCGGACTAAAAGGTCACCGTAGTGTAGGTGGCGTTCGTGCCAGTATCTATAACGCTTGTCCGAAAGAAAGTGTAGAGGCGTTGGTTTCATTTATGCAGGAATTTCGACAGACGAACGGTTAAATTTGTAAGATTAGCGCAGGGTGGGTTCCGTGCCCGCCCTGTTATTCTCAAAAAATTTCTATTCGCCTATCTCAACACGACCCGAACGTTCTGACCTGGCTATAGCATATAACACGGTTGTTTTATTCGCACAAAAAGTGTACAAGATCCCTAAAAGCCAAAATGGCCCAGAAAACGAGAAAATGAGTCGGGTACCAAAAGCAATACATAGATAACACCGTAAACCGCACCGGCTATATGAGCCATATGATTAACGTTATCCCGTTTTTTTTGCGCCTCGTAATAGCTGTAAACCAGGAATAAACCTCCAAAAATGATCGCCGGAATACCGATCGGAATAAAGATAATGTAGATCTTGTTCAACGGGTACATCACAATATAGCCAAAAAGCACCGCTTCCACGGCGCCGGAAGCTCCCAGGCTTGCATAACGGGGATTATTACGCTCCTGGACAAGTGTAGGCAGGCTTGACGCGATCAGGGCGGTCATATAGAGTCCCAGGAACAAGCCATCACCAATGGTTTGATTTAAAACCGGTCCAAAGAAAAAAAACACAAACATATTCAAAAGCAGGTGTCCGCCATCGGCATGCAGAAACCCTGAAGTAACAAGCTGGTACCATTTCCCCTGCCTCCAGGCTTCGTAAGGCCTAAGCATGCCTTTGTATTGCCAGGATGGAATAACAAACCAGGCAATCATGGTAATAACAACGGTTGCTGCAAGCAGAGAAAGTGCGATCATGTGATGATTTTGTTAAAAAAGTGATCGAAAACAAAGTAGTGGAAGCGTTGTTCCGGTTCATTCCCGAGACAAATATACTGAAAGTGCAGTTGTCACACATTGAAAAATCTCCGTATCTTTGGTATTAACAAAAAAGGGCAAAAT
>CAYMBG010000057.1:0-16560 GCA_964388615.1 uncultured Chitinophagales bacterium
CGGTATTAGCATTGAAACTAAAATTGCCGGTTAGATACCATGAGAGTGAAAAGCGTGGTGATAACTGCTTTAGTGGATTGTTGGTATTGGCAGAGTAATCGGACGCATCCATCCGCAATCCAGCTGACACGGACAGGCGGCGTCCGAAAAAACGAGAGCTGGCCTGCCCATATACACCCCATTGGTTCAGTGTTAGTTCGGAATCAAAATCGATGATTCGAACCGCTTCCTCTCCTGGAATCGAAACCCGGTCAAATGTATCGATGGTGTATATCGCATGTTCATAGTTTCCACCGAAATCAACACGATATGAGTCCCCTCTGTACTCATTTTCCACGCGTATTTTGTTTTCGGTCTCAGTTGATGCATAATCCAGGATCAGGTTATCCCGCGAACTGGCGTCGTTATCTTCGTATTTAATGGCGCTGTTATTCAGCTTGTTCCGGCTTACAACGACCGTGGTGGTTCTGTTGTCACCGAAATTTCGGTAACGCAGACCTCCGGCATAGTTCCATTGTTCGTTCACGGGGAGGTAGCCGAGAATGTATCGCTGTTGTTCCGTGTTGTTGGCGCTGGTATTCAATGAAAAATCATCAACAGCACCGAGTCCGATCAAAGTAAATTCATGGTTTGATGATGGTTGATAGCGGAAACGGAACTGCATATCGTTATAGATGGGCAGGAAGGGAAGTTCAAGGATTTCAAAAAGAAACTGCAGGTAGGAACGTCTGACGGACAAAATGAAATTGGCGTTGTCGCCCAGGGGGCCCTCGGCGGTCAGTCCCAGGTCGCTTGCACCGATCGTTGCCGTAAACCCGTAATTTTCAGCTCCGCTGCGTTGACGCAGTTGCATTACCGAGCTGAGGGCATTGCCGCGACTGGCGGGAAAAGCGCCGGTGTAAAAATCGACTTCCCGGATGAAATCTACGTTTATGAGACCTACTGGTCCACCGGAGGCTCCCTGGGTGGTGAAGTGGTTGATGGTGGGGATCTCGATATCATCCAGATAAAAACTGTTTTCACCAGGGGCGCCACCGCGAACAATCAAGTCGTTCCGGAATCCTTCCACTCCCGAAGCTACACCCGGCAAAGATTGTACCACGCGAGAGATATCGCGGTTGCCTCCGGGCGCACGCTCGATTTCTGAAGTACTTACTGTGCGCATGGAAACAGGACTCTCATCCGTGCGGTTGAAAGGTGAAGGGCGTATAACGATCTCATCCAGTTCAGCTGCATCGGGCTCAAGTTCAACATCCATCCGAATATCGCGATTACGTCTGACATGCACTTCATAAACGGTAAAAGATTGATATCCAACGTAGCTAAATCTCAAATTATATCTTCCCGGAGGTACATTGCGAAGCTCAAACGCACCATCAATATCAGCACTTGTGCCGAAGTTAGTGTCTTCAACCAGTACATTGGCAAATTCGAGGGGTGAGCCGTCGGAAGCGTCACGGATAGTACCACGGATGATACCACGACCCTCCTGAGAGGTTGTATCAACTGCCGGGGAGGTTGAGATGTCCGGTGAATTGCGTGATAAAGGTTTACCGAATGCATCTGCGGGCAGAGCCGCATTCACCAGGGTAAAGGTCGCTATAACTGTGAGCAGGATGAATGTGCCGCTGGAATTCATATTAACATTTTGATCTTATTACTAATGGGTGCTTTTGCAAGGCGCATTGATGTTTTTGAATATACGCTTTAATCTGCCGGGTATCGTCTGCCAGACGGGCAAAGAATTGTCTCCCAGTAAGAAAGTTAATTGTCGGTGTAATTCGTTCCCGGCGGCTAATTAGATTTTTCTGATCGTCTTATTGGTAGCTACAAAAAAGTAAAAATCACTGATTATTCTTATATTAGGCATGATATGATGATGACTGTTACCTCCGAAATCCCTTTGAGATGACCAGAAGAAAAAAAATCCGCATACTTTTTCTTGCGCTTGCTTCCTTGCTGGCTGTTGTGGTTGTTGCCGATTCACTCGGGGTTTTCGACTCAAAGCCCTATCGGGAAGTTCCGCACGGAAACCATAGTCATTATGTTCCGGATGACCGTGATCCCGATATCCCCATAAGTGACTTTCCTACAAGACCTCCAAGAGAGGGTGAGCGTATTACCTCAACCGGTCAGATTGTTCCTGTTGAGGAATAATAAATGACGCCTTTTTCCGGGATGATTTTTTTTTAAAGCGGTACAGAACGTTATGAGGCCTTGGTGTCGTTATTTTGCCAGTCGATCGACATGAGTACAAATCAAAAACTGCGTTGCACATCTGTGTTGCACATCTGTGAACAGTTCTGCTGCAACGAAAACCGTCTAATTCTTTAAAATATGCCCAGTATCACCAGAACATTTGGAATCATACTTACTGTGATTGGAATCGCAGGATATTTGGGGTCTGGAGCTGTTAGTATCACGGCTTTGATACCAGCTATATTCGGAATCCTGTTTATAATCTTAGGCAGACTGGCAGCCAGAGAGTCCCTTCGTAAGCATGTCATGCACGTCGCAGTCTTACTGGCTCTTGTAGGTTTAATTGGGTCGTTTACAGGCTTAATGGACCTGGTAAGTCTGATGGCCGGGGGTGATGTCAATGCGATTGCCGCTATTGCCCGTTCACTTATGGCGTTGCTGTGTATCGGGTATATAGGCTTATCGGTCAGATCTTTTATTGATGCTCGCCGCAACCCCGCCTGACAGATAGAAAGTAAATATCGCTGTCTGTGATTTTTTGAGGGTACTAACCTTCCTCTCTTTTGTACAATTGGAAAAAACGATTCGGGTAGTCGGTGATCAGGCCGGAAACACCAAGTTCGACCATATTACTGATATCTTCGGGTCGGTTGACAGTCCATGGTATGATTCTAATCCCCAGTTCCCGGCATCTTTCGATGTGTTCCGGGGTCAGGATGCCATAATTAGGCGAATAAATTTCAGGAAGAAAACCGAAATTTTCGATGTGTTCATCCACACTGCCAACCTCATAGGTTAAAATGGCGATCGGGATGTTGGGCGCGATTTCACGAAATGCTCTCAAGGGGCGTGGATCGAAAGACTGGATATTAACCCGCTTAAAAATATTTTCATCCAGTGTTTTCTGGAGCTGCGACAATTCTTGAAGCAGCAGTTTTGCAAATGTCTCGGGATCCGGTGTAAGTGATTGGTCCCAGGCGGGGTTGGATTTAATTTCGATGTTGTACCGGACGGGTTTTCTATCAAGAGGCGCTACATGTTTGTCGACAGCAGTGATAGCATCTGTCATAAGTGGTTTTTTTGCCGGCAGCGTCTTTTGTCCGGGATGGGATGGGTTTTGAAGCGATCCACAGTCGAATCGCTTTATTTCGGAATAGGGCATTTCGTAGAGGCGAAAGGCTCGTTCCTGCTGCCCTGGGATAGGGGATTGGTCAGGTTGCAGGCAGATATCAGATCGGAACCAGGGATCATGGGACACGACAAGTTTTTGATCTTCGGAGACGGCGAGATCGAATTCAATGGTGTTAACACCCAGTTCCGCGGCCTTGATGAAGCCGGGTATGGTATTTTCAGGCTTTAATCCCATGGCTCCACGGTGACCCTGAAGGTCGAAGTTCTCGGGTACCGTCGATTTGCGGGAACCGCAGCTCCAATTTAAAAAAACCGGAAGTAGAAGTCCGATCGAAAGGGCCAATTTAAGTAGCCGCTTGATCATAAGATTCAGGTTATTTCGGGTGGGTTTGTATCAGCGGAAGACACGAATTTGTTCGATGACCACGTCATCAGCCGGCTGATCCCGGTATTCGGAGCTGATATCCGTGCTTGCAATGCTATTGACGACATCCATACCCTGTGTAACACGTCCGAAAGCAGTGTACTCACCGTCCAGTCCGGGGTTTCGGCCATGCATGATAAAAAACTGGCTTCCGGCACCGGCCTGTTTGTCGGCAACACGAGCCATGGAAAGCACGCCCGGTTCATGCGCTGTTTGATTGAACTCATGAGGTATAGAAACAAGGGGTCCCCCGCTGCCATAGGATCTGCGGTTGTCGCCACGGGAATTCGGATCACCTGCCTGTATCATAAAGCCGGGAATAACACGGTGAAATTTGGTGCGGTCATAATAACCGCTCTCTGCCCTGGTAACAAAGTTGAATACATGAATAGGTGCGAGATCCGGCAGGAATTCCAGTTCGATATCTCCCTGGTTGGTGATGATCTGCGCTTTTACATCCTGCATCTGGTTTGCCAGAAAGTTCAATTGTTGCTCAATGGTTTCAAATTTTTCCATGTTATGCTGTAAAGAGGTGATTTCCTGTTGCATATCCCGGTTTTGACTTCTCAAATCGGCATTGACACGATGCAGTCGCTCCAGCTCTTCACTGTTCCCACATGAAACCAGAAGTGTTCCTGTTATTGAAATAAGCAAAAAAAGCGGAATAATTTTTCTGTTTATCATACCCCGATCCATTCATGTTAAAAGAGGTTGCGCTTTAGAGTGTCATAGGTGCAAAGGGTTGAAGCTGCTTCATGTTTTTAATAATCCGGATCTCCTTGTTTTTTCTTGTACTGTTTTACGGGAATGTGTAGGAAGCTTGCAAGCCCAACGGGATACCTATAAACCAGTACAGAAGGAGGAAGATTGACCAGACAATCAAGAAGATAAAGAAATAGGGAAGCATCATGGATACCAGGGTTCCGATTCCGGTGTTTTTCACATAACGCTGACAGAAAACGACTACCAACGGAAAGTACGGTAACAGTGGTGTAATGATGTTTGATACAGAATCACCAACGCGGTACGCCGCCTGTGTGAGGTCCGGTGAGATCCCGATACCCATCAGCATGGGTACGAAAATCGGGCTGATCAGCGCCCATTTAGCGGAGGCGGAACCAACCAGGAGATTCACAACTGCGGTCAGGATGATGATACCCACGATAGTTAATGGGCCAGGCATGGCCAGGCTTTGCAGAATTCCGGCGCCTTTGAGTGCAATGAGGGTGCCGATATTGGAATTACCAAAAGCATCGATAAAAAGTGCACAGAAAAAAGCCATTACAATGTAATAGGACATACTGCTCATCGCTTTACTCATGCTGGCCACCATGTCCTTGGAGCCTTTGAAGGTGCCTGATAAAAACCCGTATATCACACCCGGTATGATAAACAAAAGAAAGATCAAAGGAACAATCGATTGCATGATAGGGGCATCAAATGCGGTGACTTGCCCGTCGGGCGAACGCATTGGGGATTCAGCAGGAATGGTCCATGCAAAAAGTGCGATGATGCCGGCAATCATTACCAGTGTTGCAACCCAGAAAGCTTTGATTTCATGCTTTTGAAGACGTTCCATTTGGGGAAGATCGTCTTTATCGCCATCAATTTCGGTCTTGGCAAGCCTGGGTTCCACGATGCGGTCGGTGATCCACCAGCCCACAGAGATGATGAGGATACTGGAGATGGCGGTAAAGAAGTAATTATTCAGTGGATTGATGAGCATATCCGGCTGAATGATTTGTGCTGCTGATTGGGTAAAGCCCTGAAGCAGCGGATCGATGCCGGAGGGGATAAAATTAGCACTGAATCCGCCGGAGACACCGGCAAATGCCGCAGCAATACCAGCGAGCGGATGTCTGCCCGCTGCGTAAAAAATGACTCCGCCAAGCGGGATCACCAGTACATAACCGGCATCAGCGGCAGTGTGACTGACGATAGAGACCATGATCAGCATTGGAGTGAGCATACTCTTCGGTGTGACACCGAGGATATATTTCAGGCCTGCGTTGATGTATCCGGAGTGTTCGGCGGCGCCAACACCCAGCATAGCCAACAAAACTACTCCAAGAGGGGCAAATGTGATGAAAGTTTCCGTCATGTTGGCCAGAAAGGCAGCCATCTGAGTGCCCGTGAGCAAATTCACGACATGCAATGTTTCGCCGGTTCGGGGATCTGTTTCGCCAAAGTCAAATGGAGACAGGATGGCGGACAAAATCCACACAAAGATCATCAGCAAAAAGAAAAGGATGGCAGGATCAGGTAATTTGTTTCCGGCCCGTTCTATGATATCCAAAAACCTGCCAAGCAGGCCCTGCTGGTTGTTGTCACTCATAATTGAAACTGAAAATCTTATGGAATTATTAGTGGTGGGAGCTTGAGTAAGCTAAAAAAAAGAGATAGAGAAATCCTGAATAGGATGCAAGAGAAAAAATTATTGAATGTGATAGATCTCCGGAATATCTTCGGGGCCTGTTATATGACAATCAAGATCATTCAGCAGTCCGTTTTCCAGGTTATAGATGATGGCGTGAACGGTTAGTTCTTGCTTTTTTTGCCAGGCCCTTTGCACAATGGAAGTTTGTGCCACATTGAAAGCCTGCCGGCGTGCATGCCACTCGCATACCTGGTTCACCATTTCTTCTTTTGGGAGGGTGTTGAGCCGGGACTTATGTTCCTCATAGAGTTGCTTTATCGGCCTGATCCAATGATCGACGAGGCCATGGTCAACTTGCTCCAGGGCGGCCATCACACCTCCACAGGCATAATGTCCGCAGACAATGATCTGCCTGACTTCGAGGACATCAACAGCATAGTGGAGTACCGAAAGGGCGTTTAAATCGTGGTGGTGAAAAGTGTTGGCGATGTTAAGGTGTACAAACATATCACCTGGTCCGGTATCGGTCATTTGTCGAACGGGTACCCGGCTGTCGGAGCATCCGATCCATAAATATTCCGGCTTTTGGCCTTTGGTGTGGCGTTGAAAGAAGTCCGGATCCTTATCGACCATTTTATCGGCCCATGATTCGTTGCTTTCGAATATTTTTGTCAATTTATCAGGCATTGGCATAGCTTGCAGGTTTTCCTATTGACCGTGGTTATCGGTTTGCTCAGCGGGGGCATTAGAATCATCAACGGCATTCAGGGGCAAGTGGATGGAAAATACAGAGCCTTCTCCCGGTGTGCTTTCCACGGAGATATCTCCGCTGTTTTTTTCGATAAGTTCTTTACAAATGAGTAATCCGAGCCCCGTTCCTTTTTCATTTTTTGTTCCGGGTTGGGATTTCATGTTTTCCATCTGAAAGAGGCTTTTCTGTGTATCTTGATCCATACCAACACCGGTGTCGATGATACGTATGGTGGCATGCGTGTCATCGGAGTTAGCTTCGAGCGTGATTTTTCCACCAACCGGGGTGTACTTCAGTGCATTGGAGATCAGATTCCGAATGACTGTGTCGATCATATTGCGATCGCACCATGCATTAACAGGCTTGTTAACGTTATTTTCCAGTATGATATCCTTCTTTCCAGCGTTGGCCTCAAAAAGCTGAGTGTTTTTGTCTATGAGTTGGTGTAAATCGGTTTGCTGACCCTGAAAAGTGTGTTTGTCTCGTTCGAGAACCGACCATTCCAGCAGGTTTTCCAGCAAATTCAGCAGATTACGCGATGACTCGTGAATCATACTTGAGAATTTCAGGATTTCCTCTTTTGACATCTCCTCGATATCCTCCTGCAGAAGTTCTGTTAAACCAATCAGCCCCTGGAATGGACTTTTTAAGTCATGGGAGATAATCGAAAAAAATTTATCCTTGCTGGTATTAAGCTGCTGTAGCTCCTGATTTTTTTCTTTTAGCTGATCCCGTGATTTTTTTAATTCTACCTGTGTTTCCACCCGCAGCAGCAGCTCGGTGGTGTTGAAAGGTTTGGCGATATAGTCTACGGCCCCGAGCTTCAGGCCATTCACGACATCCTGCGGGTCACTTTTCCCGGTCAGAAAAATGACAGGGATATCTGCCAGTTTTTCATCAGACTTTATGGTTTCGCAAGTCTCAAATCCATCCATTTCAGGCATCATAATATCCAGAAGAATCAGATCTGGCTTCATATTTTTTAGCTTTTCCAAAGCCTCACGCCCGTTAGATGCCTGGGCGACATCGTATCCCTTGTTCTGCAGAATAATCTCCATTAATTGCAGATTCTTTGGCATGTCGTCTACGGTAAATATCAGGCTTTTTTGCATGGTTTTGCTGGGTAAGGATTGCTTGCAGGCGCAATGTGGCTGAATACTTGTAATATAATGTAAAAAAAATACAGACCAGAGAACTTGGAATGTCGGAGTAAATATAGTGATTCAGGGATATAGCTAAAAAAAATGATTTATGACGTATGCCCCTTGATTGTCTGGATGTAGATTATATTTAAATAATGATTGTTAGAAATTATGCTGATCAAATCAGATATATTTGGTTGGTGTTAATATAGTTGTTGAATAAGTGTTGGTCATTTGATGGAAAGTGCACGGGTGTAAGTACGATGTGGATGTGGAAAAAAATAGTTGAACACAGGGAGCTGGTTTTTGCCATACTGTGCGGAGTGTTCCTGACCGGCGGATGGCTTCATGATTTGATGTCTCCAGAGATGGCCAGGCCCATTCCGGTTTATTTGGTAGCATACTTTTTTGGCGGGTATTTTGCCTTTTTTGATATGATCCGGAGTTTGCGCCGAAGGCAGTTCGATATCGATTTTCTGATGTTGGTAGCTGCTACCGGAGCTGCGATATTGGGTGCCTGGGCCGAGGGAGCGCTATTACTTTTTCTTTTTAGTTTGGGGCATGCCCTTGAGCGCTATGCCATGGGACGTGCACGCAAGGCTATTCAGGCACTTTCCGAAATTGCACCTACAGAAGCGGTAGTACGGCGAAACGGAGAGGAGGTTACCGTGGATGTCGAAGAGCTGAAGCCGGAAGATGTGATTATTGTGCGGCCCGGAGAACGGTTTCCTTCGGATGGTTTTGTGACTCGTGGCAGAAGCAGTGTTGACCAGTCGCCGATAACCGGAGAAAGTATTCCCGTGGACAAAGAGCCTGTTGCGTCTTCGGTGCAATCGCGTGCCGATATCCCTGGTATCTCCCCTGAAAATCGAATTTTTGCGGGAACCATAAACGGCGATGCCGTCATGGAAGTAGAGGTTACGAGTCGGGCCGAAGATAGTACGCTGGCTCGTGTCATTCGGATGGTTAACGAGGCGGAAACGCATAAATCCCCTACGCAGCGTTTTGCTGATAAGTTTGAGCGTTATTATGTGCCGGTGATACTGCTTTTTGTAGCTATGCTGCACTTCGCATGGCTGGTGATTGATGAGCCATTTGCCGATTCGTTTTACCGCGCGATGGCCGTATTGGTTGCAGCCAGTCCTTGTGCACTGGCGATATCCACCCCCAGTGCCATTTTGAGCGGTGTCGCCCGGGCTGCAAAACTCGGTGTGTTGGTCAAAGGGGGCCGTCCATTAGAGCAGTTGGGCGGATTAAAAGCAATGGCATTTGACAAAACCGGAACGCTCACTGAAGGCAAGCCACGTATCACAGATGTGATCCCTTTCAATGGCATTGATAAAAGTGCATTGATGAGTCGGGTGGTTGCTATAGAAAAAAGAAGCGATCATCCACTTGCACGAGCCATAGTCAGAGGTGCCTCCAACTGGATGGATAATGCTGCTGTTCCGGAGGCCACGAAAGTTAAAATGGTATCGGGCAAAGGTATAACAGGTCAGGTGGAAGGAAAGAGCATAGCTGTTGGCCAGCCCAAGTTATTCAATAAGGAGTTGCCGTCAGAAATAATGGAGCATTTGCAATTACTGTATGAAAAGGGACGTACAACCATTCTTGTGAAACAGGAAAACAGCTTCATCGGTCTTATCGGTTTTATGGATACACCTCGACCGGGTGCCTCCGATGTGATCAAAAACCTGCGGGATTTGGGGTTAAGCAGGCTGGTGATGCTTTCCGGGGATCATCAGCGTGTAGCTGATTCCATCGGTTTATCTATTAAGGTGGATGAGGCATGGGGGGATTTGCTTCCCGAGGATAAGGTAAAAGCGATCCGTAAACTGATGGAAGAGGAGAAAGAGGTGGCGATGGTTGGTGATGGTGTCAATGATGCACCGGCAATGGCAAATGCCACCGTTGGTATTGCCATGGGGGCCGCCGGTTCTGATGTGGCTTTGGAGACCGCTGATGTGGCCCTGATGGCCGATGATCTTGCAAAGCTGCCGGAGGCGGTCGGTCTCAGCCGCCGAACCCGCCAGATAATTCGTCAAAATATTTTTATTAGCCTGGGTGTGATCGCTCTGCTGGTCCCGTTTGTGATTTTCGGCTATGCCGGGATGGGCATAGCCGTTTTGTTTCATGAGGGATCGACACTCGTGGTGGTACTCAATGCACTTCGTTTATTGGGGTACAAGCATCCGGGTGTTCAATCCGAAAGAGCATCTTTAACAATGGCCACGGCCTCTTCCTGAATTTGTTTGAGGTGGTCCTTATCACGGAAACTTTCCGCATAAACTTTGTAGATGTCTTCTGTGCCGGATGGACGTGCGGCGAACCAGCCGTTTTCAGTTTCCACTTTCAGGCCACCGATGGGAGCGTCATTACCGGGTGCACGAGTTAGTTTTTTCAGGATCGGCTCACCAGCCATGTTTTCGGCTTTTATTTGTGCAGGTGAAAGGTTTGATAGTATATTTTTTTCCTCCGGAGTGGCGGGAGCATCGATCCGTTCATAGACAGGACTGCCAAATTTTTTCTCCAGGTCGTGATAGTGTTCAGCAGGATCTTTACCGGTTTTGGCTGTGATCTCGGCAGCTAACAGATTAAGAATGATTCCATCTTTGTCTGTTGACCATGGCGTGCCGTCAAAACGAAGAAAAGAAGCGCCGGCGCTTTCTTCTCCACCGAAACCGTAAGATCCGTCCAGCAGGCCATTCACAAACCATTTGAAGCCCACAGGGACCTCGGCCAATGGGCGATCCAGGGATTTGGCCACCCGGTCAATCATGCTGCTGGAAACCAGGGTTTTACCGATTGCGGCATTCTGTCGCCATTCCGGACGGTTTGTAAACAGATAGTTGATGGCAACGGCCAGATAATGGTTGGGGTTCATCAATCCTGCACTACGGGTTACAATACCGTGGCGGTCATAGTCGGGATCATTGCCGAAAGAGATGTCAAACCGCTCTTTGAGACCGATCAGGCTTGCCATGGCGTAGGGTGAAGAACAATCCATGCGAATTTTACCGTCTTTATCCACCGTCATAAATGCAAAACGGGGATCCACGTCCGGGTTAACGACCTCGATATTCAGGTCATATTTCCGGGCAATCGGCTCCCAGTAAGCAATACCGGATCCGCCCATGGGATCCACCCCTATACGGAGGCCGGAATCGCGGATGGCTTCCATATCCACCACCTTGTCCAGCTCCTCGATATAGGGCATCATCATGTCAAAAGCTTCTATGTGATCTTTTTTCAGGGCTTCTTCAAAGGGGATGCGTTTTACGGATGCGAGTCCCTCGCTGAGTATGCGATTGGCATCATCCTGAATTTTTTTGGTGATATCGGTACCGGCAGGTCCGCCGGTGGGTGGATTGTATTTAAACCCGCCATCGGTTGGTGGATTGTGTGATGGGGTGATTACCACGCCGTCACTTTGTTGTTGGCCACGCGACAGGTTGTCGCCAAGTATGGCATGGGAGATGGCCGGCGTGGGGGTGTAGCCGAAATCTTTCTGATATCTTACCGGGATTCCGTTAGCTGCGAATACTTCAATGGCGGTCATTATTGCCGGCTCGGAGAGGGCATGGGTGTCCATTCCGATGTAGAGGTAGCCCTTGATTCCTGCTTCCCGGCGGTAATTGGCTAATGCCTGGCTGATCGCCAGAATGTGTGGTTCGTTGAATGTGTGTTTGATAGAAGTCCCGCGGTGACCTGAAGTGCCGAATTGTACTTTTTGCAGCGGATCGGTGGTATCTGGTTGAAGAGTGTAATAAGCTGCAATGAGTCGGGGAATATTATCAAGGATCTGATAAGGCGCTTTCTTGCCGGCAAATTCGTGTATAGCCATACAGGTTATATTTGATTATAAGTATATAGATTATTATATTTGAGTATTCCTAAAATAAAGAGTTCTGATTCCAACAACACCTGATGTTACGTGTTACGTTTTTATAACATTCAGTAACATAAACAAAGATCTACGGTAACCATGTCAAAATCAATCTATTTTATCCTGGCAACACTTTAATAGGTTTTAAGCCTTAATAGGTTTTAAGCCTTCCGTAAAAAAGTGGTATATTGTGATCGATTGAGGAGTAACTTAACAGCTGCTTTTTTAACTGTATTTGTACGAAAACAATTTGCAATCATCCGATCTCAATAAAAAGCCAAAATCCGGGCGGAGCAAGCGTGAAGCGCAAGGGGCAATAAGAGAGGGCCTGCCGAAAGATGTGCGCCGGCTGGTGATCAAAGCAGGGAGCCGAGTGCTGGTTGACCAGCATGGAAGGCCTGATCCTGTAAAAATATCCGGCCTGGTCGATCAAATCGCAGATTTGCATCGCCGTAACTACGAGGTGATTTTTGTTTCCTCCGGGGCTATTGCCGCCGGGGTGGAATCACTGGGGTGGCCTCAGCGGCCGGTCAATCTTCCGGATTTGCAGATGGCTGCGGCTATTGGCCAGGGAGTGTTGCTTAATCTGTATTCGGGGCAACTGGCTCGTCATGGGTGTCGGATCGGACAGGTTTTACTAACCCATGCTGATCTGAATGATCGTTCCCGTCATTTGAATGCGCGCAACACCATTATGGCTATGCTGCGTAACCGTATTATACCGGTGATCAATGAAAATGATGTTGTCGCGGTGGACGAGATTCGGTTTGGTGATAATGACTTACTGGCCGCTATGGCCTCCACGTTGATTGATGCCGATCTTCTCATTCTTTTGACGACATCCGATGGATTGTACCATAGTGAGAACGGCCGGCTTTTGGAGCGGATACCACAGTTGGATGATATCACAGATGAGACACTGTCCATGGCCCAGGGGAAGGGGAGCAGTTGGTCATCCGGCGGCATGGGCTCTAAATTGCAATCGGCGGATCGTGCGATAAGGGGCGGAACACCCGTGGTTATTGCGAACGGTAATCAGGATCAGGTGCTTCGCAGGATTTTGGACAGTGAAGATGTTGGTACGCTGATTACCGGCACCTCGAATCAGCGAAAACTGAATGCCCGCAAAAAGTGGATCGCCTTTTTTCACCGGCCGCAAGGTTCGCTTTATGTGGATGAGGGGGCTTCCAGTGCCATTTTAGATCAGGGTCACAGTTTGTTGCCGGTAGGAGTAGTACGGACAGAGGGACGGTTTAGGGCCGGTGCACTGGTTAACATCCGTGACAGGAATGGTAAAACCCTGGCAAGAGGACTCACTGCCTACAATCGTAGTGATATTGAGCGGATTAAAGGATTGCGCTCAGCTGACATCCCTTTTGTGCTGGGAGAGCGGCATTTCAAGGAAGTGATTCACCGTGATAATATGGTGCTTGTGAGCTGATGGATTTTATTGCCGCTAAAGGTGCAAAAATGCGGAAGGTCTGAAACAGATTATGGATGACAGGGCCGGGTTATCATGAATGGATGAAGGAGAAATTTTGTACAGTAATAAAACAATAGAACATGGTACGAGATCATATGAGTGAATCCGTAAAACAGCAGATGTTGGAAATGGGACGCCAGGCGCGTCAGGCTTCCAGAGAGTTGATGGGGCTGGATGCCGCTCAAAAAAATGACGCGCTCAATGCAATGGCGGACGCATTAGAGCGTCGCAAAAGCGATATTCAGGAGCAAAACGCACTGGATGTCGCTGAGGCTAAGGAGAATGGGTTATCGGAGGCCATGGTGGATCGGTTATTGTTGAATGATCAACGAATGGCGGCCATGATTGAAGGTTTCCGGAATATTGCAAAGCTTCCCGATCCCGTCGGACGAGTCCTGAAATCCTGGAAAAAAGAAAACGGCCTTTTCCTTGAGAAGAAAGCTGTTCCCATCGGGGTAATCGGCATGATTTACGAATCGCGTCCTAATGTAACCGGTGATGCGGCGGCCCTTTGCCTCAAAGCTTCCAACGCGATCATTTTAAGAGGCGGTTCAGAAGCTTTGCGCAGCAACCAGGCTATTGCTCATGCGCTTCAGGAGGGCGGAGCAGCTACCAAGCTTCCCGGCCATGCTGTTCAGTTGGTACCGGTGCGGGACCGCGATGCGGTTACCGGGCTAATCACCATGGATGAATACGTGGATGTGATTATACCCCGGGGTGGCCAGGGGCTGATTCGCGCAATCGCTGAAAATGCGACGGTACCTGTTCTCAAGCACTACGAAGGGGTTTGTCATGTCTATGTTGACGCAGACACCGATGCCGGGAAAGCGTGGTCGATCACCGAAAATGCTAAATGTCAGCGACCCGGGGTTTGTAATGCGGCGGAAACACTGTTGGTACATGCGGATATTGTTGATTCCTGGCTTCCACAAATGGCGAGGATTCTGCAAGAGCGTGGTGTTGAATTGCGCGGTGATGAGCGGGCACGGTCATGGGTGCCCGACATGAAACCGGCAACGGAGGAAGATTGGTACACCGAATACCTGGATATGATATTATCGGTGCGTGTGGTTGATGATATTGAAGAAGCGATCGAACATATCAATCGATATGGATCGGGACATTCGGATGCGATTGTGACCGAAAGCCGGGAGCGGCAGGAACGTTTCGGGCGCATGGTGGATTCAGCAGCGGTATATATTAACGCGTCAACCCGTTTTACCGACGGAGCCGAATTTGGAATGGGGGCAGAGATTGGCATTAGTACCGATCGATTGCATGCCCGGGGCCCTGTGGCATTAGAGGAGTTGACAACCTACAAATATGTGGTTACCGGAGACGGTCAGATAAAGGAATAGAGGTGATTAACCGGCGCCTCCGCCGGATCCACCGCCTGCAGAACCCGCGCTTGCACCGCCGACACCGGACACACCGCTGAAACTGCTGGTGCCACTGGAAGCCAGGGTACTAAGACCTGCGGCGATGTCTGCCGGGCTTGATCCCATTGACAGCGGTGCCACCCAGAGAAAGATCGAACTGTCGGCAGGCAGGTTGGTGAGCCGTTTCTCCAGTTGTTTTTTAGTCAGCCCAAGTGCTATCGCATAGACAAAGTGTCGGCCCATCTCATTCTGGTCAAATGATGTATTCGGTCCTCTTTTAAGGGCTTTACGGTAATTTTTCCACTCTGCGTACAAATGAGCGCCCTCTGAAGTGCGTCTGGGCAGTGTCATGCTCAAGATCATCATCATCAATGTGAAAATAAACCCGATTCCGCCTGTTGCGCCGGCCAGTATAATGATCCCGATCATGGCGGCCAAAATCGGTAGTTGTGCAAGGATGTGGAAAGTCATGGCTCGTTTGGACACCAGATCAAACCAGCCATGTTTGTCAAGAGCGGATTTAAAATCTTTACTCCAACTTCGCCACCATCGGCGTCCCTTTTTGTCGGATAAATCCAGAATTTTATCCAGGACTGTTACACCTTCCCCAATTCGTTGTTGGGTCTTTTCAATGAGATCCTGTTCCCAGTTTTCGAGGTCTTCACCAGGTTTCTTGCCGGTCTTTTCCAAGTGGTAGGCAGGTGTTTCTGTGCTCAAGAAACTTTTTTCCCCTTTTTTTTCAACAATCCGGAAATAACCACGCCGGGCCAGGTCGAACAGGGTGATTCCCAGGCCAAGTTGGTCAGGCCGGTTGTGCAAGGGTCCCAGCATGAGCATTCGCACCAGGGCGGGAGGATGTCCGGTGGGTAAAGTGTAGCGGGGCTGCCGCGATATGTTTTTTGGTTTATGACGTCGTCCGTATCGTCGAAAGAACCAGAGATAAAGTAGAAGGGAAGCAGGAATCAGCACGGCCATGAGTCCAATGCCGACCATTCGGAGCTGTTTCTCTCGTTTGCGTGCTTCCAGCCATGCTTCTTCCTCCTCCCTGACCCGTGACAAGGTCAGCCTCCGATCGGTTACACCGGCGGAGGCAAGGACACTGCTTGGGAACAGGATCCGTGGCCGGATGACATCTGAAGTTTCAAAATGATCACCCTCCAGAAACAGTAACCTCCCATCGGTTCTGCTTGTCACATGATCGGGTGTATCACGATACCAAATATGCCATTGGTCATCGTTGACATGCTCTGGCAGGGAGATGCGGATTTGGACGTTCCGGGGCGCGCGATCCAGCCGGTCTGACAGAAAGTGCCAGAACCATTCGGTGTATTCAGGGCCAATGACCAAAGCATCGATCAGGTCATATTGAATGGTATAGCGGTGTTTGGAGATTTCCCGGGTCTGGATAAACCATGTAATTCGCAGCTCCTCATCACTTTGTTCTACCTTGAAGGTGCCGGGTTGCTCGCTGTTGTTGTTGGTCAGTGCCCGGCCGTCTTCACGGACACGGATGCGTTCAATGGCTTCGAAGCCTTCCAGGTTGAGTGTATAATAGACATAGCTGTACTCTCCTTCGAAATGATATGTGCGATCTTCGACATACCGGATTGTGCCATCAGGGGTGATTTCAGCTTGAATATCGATCTGGTCAATGTCATAATCCCGGCCCAATAATGCCAAAGGCAAAAGGAGAAGAATTAGCAGAATATAACAACGGTGCATGATATTTTTTTTCATGACGGTCACGGAGCCGTGATCAAGAGCAGGAAAACAGTCATTTTCCGCTTA
>CAYMBG010000058.1:0-1463 GCA_964388615.1 uncultured Chitinophagales bacterium
TACACACGAACAGTGCGGTACGAAAAAGTGGAGTAATGGTATAGCTGTTGATCCAAAGTTTTTTATACCCACTGAAATCGATATATTTGACGGTTCTCAAGGTATGGTTTCTGGCATGCTTTGTTTTCATGATGATGTTGATGACAGCGCCTGAAAGATTCCTTTCTAAATCAGGTGGAAAATTGGTGCAAAAAATCGGTCGATATGGATATTATTCAGGCAATATTGCTTGGACTACTGCAAGGTATTACGGAATTTTTGCCGGTCAGCAGTTCCGGTCATCTTGCTCTGGGCAGAGCTTTACTTGGAAGGGATCTTGAGCCCGGCATTACATTCGAAATTGTCGTGCATTTTGGATCCTTCTGCAGCATTGTGGTTTATTTCCGCAAAAAAATATGGGAAATACTCACTGATATTTTCAAGAGTTTTTCACCCTCCGGGATACGAAGCAAGCGATTTATAAGCGATGGCAACACACAACTGAGCTATATAATCCTGTTGAGTATGATACCTGCCGGACTTGTTGGCTTTACCATGAAAGAAAATATTGAGGCGATTTTTCTAAATCCCTTTTTTGTTTCTTGCATGCTACTGGTAACCGGTACGCTTTTGTTTTCAACAAAGTTTGTGGGCAATCCTGAGAAAGATGTGGATGTAAAACGAGGCATACTGGTCGGAGTAGCTCAGGCTTTTGCCATTCTTCCTGGAATCAGCCGCTCAGGGTCTACCATATCAGTGAGTTTATTTAGTGGAATGAGCAGGCAAAAGGCGGCCAATTTTTCATTTTTAATGGTGCTTCCGGTACTCGCTGGTGCCATGTTGCTCGAAATGATAGAAATTGCAGAAACCGGAATTGAAATGACTGCTGTTATCAGTCTGTTTGCAGGATACCTGACTTCCTTTGTTTCAGGATATTTTGCTCTTAAATATCTCATTATACTGCTTAAAAAAGAGAAGTTTCATTACTTTGCTTACTACTGCTGGACCGTCGGGATTGTCGGCATTTTTTATTTTTTCTGATAAAATGTAAGCATCATGGTACTTTGGGTCGCTATTGTCCTTGGTATTGTTCAAGGGATTTTCATGTTTTTTCCGGTTAGTTCAACAAGTCATCTGGCTCTGGCACAGCACTTTTTTATATGGACCGGTCAGGATATGCCATCGCCGGATTCCGCTGAAATGATCCTGTTTGATCTTATTGTGCATGTTGGGACACTCGTTTCTATTGCTGTTGTGTTTCGGAATAGCCTGGCGAAATTTTTGAGAGATGCAATAAATGGTTTTCTTGCAACACTAAGAATGAAACCATCTTCAAAAGATCTGCTTTTCGTTAAACTCTCTCTCTTGGGACTCTTTTCTGTGGCAGTTACCGGCATAATTGGCTATCCGATGAAGTCGCAGTTTGAAAATGTATTTGCGCACCCACTATTGATGAGTTTGACGCTTGTGATTACTGGGCTGCT
>CAYMBG010000058.1:1563-10271 GCA_964388615.1 uncultured Chitinophagales bacterium
ATGTATTTGCGCACCCACTATTGATGAGTTTGACGCTTGTGATTACTGGGCTGCTTTTGTGGTGGACAGACATTCTGCCTGAACGAAAAATTGGACTACGTGAAATTGGCTTTGGTGTTGCACTTGTAATAGGAGTTGGCCAGGGGTTAGCTTTGATACCCGGATTCAGCCGCAGTGGACTGACTATAGCATTTGCACTTTTTGCGGGACTAAAAAGACGGTGGGCTGCTGAATACAGTTTCTTTATCGCATTTCCAACAATCCTTGGGGCAACCTTACTGCAGGCTATGGAGGTTGTTGGTTATGGGAGCAAAATTACAATTGGATTTCCAGCTCTTGCAACCGGATTTATTGTATCAGCGCTTGTCGGTATTGCAGCCCTGTATCTCGTTGTTCATATGCTTTATAAGGCAAAATTCCGTTTTTTTTCCTACTATGTTTGGTGTCTGGCGCTCGGAATCATCGTATCTCATTTAATATTATGATTGTTGATGATGCCGGAGTCACCCAATTCTGTGCGTTTGCGAAATTATTGATAACAACTGAGTCAATTATCCCCCAAGCGGAAACATGTCCGGCATGGGCGGAGCAGGACGAACCGAAGGGTCGAATGTTCCGTCCTGCAGAAATCGCCTGATATCCTCTTTCATTTGAGAATATTGGGCGATATCTGTATAATTTTTGAAATCCCGTTCCCCGGACGCGGTTTGCAGCCCTTCCAGTTTTTCATCCAGATGTCCGGCAATCATGCGAAGCATCCAGGTCGTCGCAGCCCTGGCCTCGGATACCGAATTTTCATTTTTTGCGGAACTCATCAGTTCCTCAATATACATCCGCTGCGTTGCGCGAAGTATTGCGGGCCGACCGGCCTTGTCAAAACCGGACTCAAATTCGAAAAGATGATCATACAGCGTCACAAGAACCTCCTCGAGAGCAGGCATTTCGGGATTCCTGTCATGAAATGAAACAACACGTGCCGTGCGTTGCGGCAGCAGGATTTCCGAAAATATGCGGGATGTGAGTGCACGTACGTATTCAAGCTGGTCTGCGGCCGGACTTGCCGGTGTTGTAAACGACCGCTCATCATGATTGAATCCCCACGGAGAGGGGGCCATCAGTTTCATGATACGCTCCGGAACGGCAAGCTCGTCGGGATGAAGCGTTTCGAGAATTGCCTGCAGCGCTTTTCGTTGTTTTTCCGCCGGAATCAGCCTCGTCGGTTCTTGTCCGTCTCCCCGCAGAGCGTAACGAAACTCCATCCCCCCAATGTGTTTAATCATCGATGAGAGGATAAACCGGTGGTGGACATAGACAGGTGCAAACCGTTCACGCAAAAGGGAATAGGGTTCCCCATCCCGAACGGCCCGCTCATCGAAATGCTCCATTAAAAAACTCCGCACTTCCATGGCCTCCTCAAGCTCCCTGAACGGATCTTCAGCCCTGGTCCAGGCATGTACTTTCGGATAGGATCCGAACGGGCGGGTGTGCGGTGCACTGATATGATACAGGTCTTTGTCCAGTCCTTCCTGAATGATGGTTTCCAGACCCTCCTTCTCTTCATCAGGGTCAAATTGTGTGTATCCCCAACGGATCGAAAGGGTGTCAAAAGCACCGGGTCCGGGTTCATAGGCACGGCTCAGGTCAAGTTTGCCATCGCGCAAACGTATTTTTGCAGCGGGGTAATCCATCACGGATGCCCGTCCCATGCTTTCGGCGGCAAAGTTGTGAGCCAGTCCCAATGTGTGGCCAAGCTCGTGGGCAGCATGCTGACGCCTTCTGGCCATTACGAACTCTTCGGCGTCCACCTCGGAATCCAGTCCGGCCATCCATTCCATTGCACCCTCACTGTCCATAGAACCAAACGGCTCCATGGCATCCAGTGCAGGGATCAATCCGGCATACTGATTGTAATTGACCAGGGACCGGTGCGAATCCATCCGCACTGCCGCCTTGATGATTTCTCCGGTGCGGGGATCACGGAATGTCGGTCCGATAGAGGCACCTGCTTCGGAACGATGTACCCACATGACTACATTGTAGCGGGCATCCATCGGATTCATGTCTTCGGGCATATCCCTGAGTTCAAATGCATTGATAAACCCAGCCTCTTCAAAAACTCCGTTGAACCACTCCATCCCGTCACGGAAAGCGGTGCGGTAGGGCTCCGGAATGGCGGGATCCAGGTAGTAGACGATCGGCTCAACAGGCTCTGAGAGTTCGGCTTCGGGATCCTTTTTCTCCAGCCGGTGGCGGACGGCATAACGGGTGATCAGATCTTCATCAAACCCCTTGGAGTAGTCATAAAAAGAGATGTTGAGATAGCCACCCCGGGGGTCATATTCACGCGGACGGAAGTTGTCATCCGGCAGTTTCACGAATGAGTGGTGCTGGCGCATGGTCACGGAGCGTCCGTCCGGCGCATGCCTGCGAAGGCGCCATGCCGGGTCACTGGCGGTGTATGTGATCGCAGCCTGCACTTCGGTATTCTCCGGAAACGCATCTGTTCCGGCCGGGTGGATGTGGCTTCTGGAGGTCTCCACGCTGAAGTTTCCGAGGTTCCTGGCGCGGAAAAGCCGCCGGACATCAAAGGTATCCCGGAGGAAATAGGATGTGGCATCGATGAGATAGTTTCCCTCTGTTTCGGCGACGATGTCGAAAGATCCGACAATGGATACGGGAAATGACTCTTCGACAGACCGGGCCAGCTGCGGCTGACCGGGATCGGTTGACACAAACTGCGTGTTGGACAGAACAAGGCTGATCCCGGATCCGGTCCGCTGAAATCGTGCGATGTGCTCATTTCCTATCTGGGCCCGGTCGAGGCGGGGGCCGTTCATGCCGCCGCCGGTTGCCATGCTGTTCAGGTAGAGAAACTCCCGGCCCAGCCGTTCAGCCGGAATCTCCATGTACAGTGAGCCCGAGCCCTCATCCAGATACAAGGGGAAAAATCCGTCTTTTTTCTCAAGAGATTCGGTGTAATCCGGGATGGATGGAGCTGTATCCGGCGATTGTGATGTTTCCCGGCCCGGCCGGTCGCCGGCACCGCTGGTACTGTTTTGACGGACACCGTCTTCCGGAGCGAAAACGGCACATGAGCTGATGTGGCTGAAGCTTATAAATATGAAAACAAGCGCAAAAGTGATTTTGCGGAATAATAATTTTGTAGTCATGAGATAAACGCGGCAGTTTATTCGGTGAATCAAGTCCCTGTAATTATGTCTCTTTCCACATGAATGTCAGAAGGCAGGCATTTTTCTGACCGTTGGAAATGAGATGATTTGAAATATAACCCGATTTGTCTTCAAAAAAATCGGCAAAAGAAAATACTTCCTCACCGTAAAGAAGCTCCTTGCGGTAATCTACCATTACACGGGTGGCCCTTTTGCCGTCGATCAGCTCGGGCGGAAGGGTGTTCAGCGCCCACTCGACAAACCGGATGTTGTTGGCATGCTTGTTTGTGTCTATGTCGCCGGGGCGAATGGCAAAACGGCTTTCATATTGCTTTTTTTCCGGTGCCTCCGGGGCCTTGATGGGAAGCGGCTTGTTCTGGTCCGGCGTCAGGCCGAATGCATTGATCATTTCTTCAGATACACGGACCGGCTTTTTTTTCTTCAGATCGATAAAAATCCAGAGGCTGCTGGCCTCGGCAAGGAGTGTCCCGTTGTCGTCCTTCATTTTGTACTGGCGAAAACCGAAAAAATTCCGGAAGGAGACCGGCTGTGTTGTGACATGAACCTGCTGATTGAATCCCGGATAGCTGTGAATGGTGATATCCCATTTGGCAAGCACCCATGCCACCTGGTTTTCTTCGTAATGATCGAGTCCGACGCCGCAGACTTCGCTGTGGCGGATCGCCATGTCTTCCAGGAACTGCATCAGTGCCGTAACGCGGAGTTTTCTGTGGCGGTCGACGAGAAAATAGGGGATGTCGTAGGTGTGAGTATATGCCATCGTTTTTTTTTTGCGCACAATATAGTATCCTCTCAGGAGAAATGCCGTTATATCATACCCCGCTGCCGGCGGGCGTGACAGCCCGAAGACTGCTGGGACCATCAGCTCATTAGATCAGCCCATCAGCCCCGAATCACCGTTACCACTCGAAAATAATACCTATGGTAGGCAGAACTTCTCCTGAGTTGTTGTCAAGCAGATACGTGTTATAGTAATCCTGTCCTTCCCGTGGATTGAACCGGGTTGCATCGTCCGGAGAGGTAAGTGGTTGCGGACGTCCGTCTCCGTCCCTCCGCACATTAAGGAACGGCTGCAGTTCAGTCTGGAATGCGTACACATTCTGGACATCCAGATAGAGGGAAAGATTGAACCGGTCGAAGTAGAATCGTCTGTCGACACGGATATCCAGCTGATGGAAAACCGAAAGCCGCTCTTCATTCAGACGGGTGTAATCGGGAAGTCCCTGGCTGTTGACATCCCAGACTTCCTTTCGGGATGAGCGTTCATAGTCATATGGCGTGTAGGGTGCTCCGCCAAGCAGCTGCCAGCGAAGACCGATATCCCATCCGCCCGAAAACTGGTATCCTGCAGTCAGTGAAATAAGGTGTCGGTTGTCCCAGGCTGAGGGTGTGTAATTGCCCTGAAGGTCTTTGAATTCGCTCCAGAAGAGGGTGTATGAGAAAATCCCGTAGAAATTCCGGAAAAGTTTTTGCTGTGCCAGAAACTCGATACCGTAGGAGCGGCCTTCAGAAGTGGATTCCGCCGGTTCATTGCCAATAACTCCGAAGTCACTCCCCAGATTCGCCAGCGAGACTCCCTGACGTGTGAGAAACGGGTAGTCCCGGTACTGTTTGAAGAATCCTTCGAGTGTAAAAATCAGACTTTCTGTGGCCAGATACTCGAATCCGGCGACATAGTGGTTGGACCGGATGTAAGTGACGCCATTGTCCCGGTTGACCAGGTTTCCGTCGCCGTCACGGTATCCAAGCACCGTATAGGGCGGAAGCTGATAATAGATACCGGTATTGGCATTGAAGCTGAAGTTGCTGGTCAGATACCAGGAGAGGGAAAAACGGGGCGAAAACTGATCGATCAGATTATTTGTGGCACCGGAGTAGTCGGTGGCATCCATGCGGAAACCGGCTGACAGCGAGAGTCGCCGCCCGAAATAATTGGAGCTGAGCTGGGCAAACAGACCCCATTGATTCAGGCGCAGCTCGGAATCAAAATCTATGGTTTCAAGGCCATCCTCACCGGGAATAGATACAAAGTTGAAGGTGTCTGTTGTGTATATGGAGTGTTCGTAGTTTGCTCCGACGTTGAGCCGGTAGGAGCCGAGCTCCAGTTCGTTTTCGACCCGGGCTTTGTTTTCTGTTTCAACGGAGGTGTAATCAAGAATGAGGTTTTCTGGATCGCTGTCATCGTTATCCTCGTACTTGAAGGCGCGGTTGTTCAGCTTGTTCCGGCTGAGAACCACCGTTGTGATGCGATTCTCACCGGTATTCCGGTACCGCAGTCCTCTGGTGTAGTTCCATTGCTCATTGACCGGCAGATTGGCGAGGATGTACTGCTGCTGTTCGGTTTCATTGGCATCGGTGTTCAGCGAAAAGTCGTCAATGGCGCCAAGTCCGATAAACGTAAATTCATGGTTGGATGCGGGCTGGTAGCGGAAACGGAACTGTATATCGGTGTAGATTGGCAGGAAAGGCAGATCGAGCAGCTCGAAAAGAAACTGCAGGTACGAACGCCGGTATGAAAAAATGAAATCGGCATCATCACCGATCGGACCTTCGGCGGTAAGTCCGATATCGCTTGCTCCTACGGTTGCAGTTAACCCGTATCTGTCACCCCCGCTTCGCTGACGCAGTTCCATGATGGAGCTGAGTGCGTTTCCGCGGCTGGCGGGGAAAGCTCCGGTATAGAAATCAACTTCCCGGATGAGGTCGACGTTGATCATCCCTACGGGTCCGCCGGATGCGCCTTGTGTGGTAAAATGGTTGATAGTCGGAACTTCGATGCCATCCAGATAGAATGTGTTTTCACCGGGCGCTCCTCCGCGGACAATCAGGTCATTGCGGAAGCCGCCGATGCCGCTGGCCACACCCGGCAGTGACTGAACCACGCGGGAGATGTCGCGGTTGCCTCCGGGTGCACGTTCAATTTCCGATGTGCCGATAGTGCGCTTGGATATCGGGCTTTCCTCGGTCCGGTTGAAAGGTGAGGGGCGGATTACAATTTCACCCAGCTGTGCTGCATCCGGTTCCAGCTCCACATCCACGCGGATATCCCGGTTTCTTCTGACATGGATCTCGTAAACGGTGCGGCTTTTATAGCCAACATATGTGAAACGAAGGTTGTAGCGGCCGGGAGGTACGTTCCTCAGTTCAAAGTATCCGTCTTCGTTTGTACTGGTTCCGAAATCGGTGTCCTCAACCAGTACATTTGCAAATTCAAGGGGAGATCCGTCGCTGGCATCGGTGACCGTGCCTTTTATGGCGCCGCGCCCCTCTTCTGAGGTGGTGTCGACACCCGCAGAGGAGAAACCGGCGAGGGCAAAATGCGGGATGAGAAGCAGGAATAATGTAAGTAATGTAACTGCAGCTGACGATTTGTTAAAAACCAAGGCGGAAAAATGCACGCAGCAAGTACAGTCAAGATGACATATGCATCTTGATAACAAACCAGTTGAACGGCTTCTGAATGGGCGTGATTTTCGGGGCGACATTGGAACGACGTTGGAGGCTGCTGATACCTAATTCATTGTCTTGCAGCGATTAGATTAAATCTACCCAGTAGTAATCCGGATTGCCGGTAAAAAGTTCCTGAAAGCAGCAAGAGGCTTGCATGTGAATGTAAATAAGATGTGAGGTAAATATTAAATATTACAATTAATAATCAGGATTGGGGGATATTGGCTTAACAAAAGTTAAATATGTTTAATAATTGTATTGACTTCGGTTTTAAATTATCCCATTTTAAAGGACGAATCGGGATTTAGGGGTCTTCACATGGGTTTACAGGGATATACAAGAAGATGCTGCTGAACCGGCTCAAATTATTAGAAAAGCGCTTCCTGGGTTATTTGTAAAAATATTCAAATGATGCGCACATTATATGCATCCGGTTGATGGTGAAGATGGTGAGAATTGTCTTTTCATGCCGAATGCATTCCACCAATAACCAAAACAAAGCAAAAACATGAGCTATAAAAAACTACTGTATATTTGTTTTTTTCTTGCCTTGCTGCCTGCCATGGGACAGGCACAAACAGGAGAAATAACCGGTACCGTTAAAGATGCAGCTACAGGTGACGGACTTGTTGGCGCCAATGTACTGGTACGCGGCGAAAATATTGGAGCTGCTACAGGTCTGGAAGGTGATTACACTATTACAAATGTTCCGGCCGGCGCTCAAACGCTTGAGGTGCGTTATCTGGGATACCAGGCAAAGACATTGAGTGTAGAGGTGACGGCGGGCGAGGTGCTGAATGTAGATATTGATCTTGCGCAATCTCAGCTGAATATGGATGAAGTGGTCATAACTGGAACAGCCGGTGATACACGACGACGGGCGGTTGGAAACTCCATAAGCAGAGTCGATGCCAGTGATATCATGGAGCGTGTATCCAACAACACCGTCACAGAACTTTTGCAGGCGAAGGTTCCGGGTATGACTCTTGTTCCCGGATCAGGTACTGCCGGAACGGCTGCCAATATCCGGATCAGGGGTGCCGGTTCCATGCAGGCTTCCGTCCAGCCGATATTCTATGTTGATGGTGTACGTATCCAGACAGGTGGTCAGGGTAATTTCAATGTCTACGGACAAAATACCTCTGCGCTTGATGCCATCAACCCCAATGATATTGCTTCGATTGAAGTCATAAAAGGACCTGCCGCTGCAACAATTTATGGTGCGAATGCCGCCAGCGGTGTGATTAATATCACAACCAAACAGGGAAGTATGGGCGAACCCAACATCAACTGGAGTGCGCGTGTGGAAAGAGGGGGGACATCCTGGCCTGAGTCTTGGCGTCCAACGAATTACTCTCTTGTAACCGAGGAACGTCTTGATGCCCCTGATAACTGGCCCGGTATGGTAGGCATGCAGGCTGGTGAGTTTTTTGAGCATATTCCGATGAGCGAAAACTCCGATGCCCTCAGAACCGGAGTGCTGAATCAATACTCTCTTTCTGTCAGAGGTGGCGGTCAACAGTACTCCTTTTTTGTATCCGGATCCAGGGACGAAGAAGATGGCGTTTTTTACAACAACTATTCCAACAGATCTTCGGTAAGAGGTAACTTCCGGTTTTTCCCATCAGAACAACTCGACTTTTCTGTAAATGCCGGATACTCGAACAACCATGTCAGGCTGCCATTGAATGATAACATTGCCTATGGTCTGATAATCAGTTCCTGGCTCGCTGTACCCGGGCGCCAGTATACCGGTGCAGGGGATGTAGGGTTCTTTACTATTGCTCCCGAATATGCCAATACTTACAACAATCAGACCCGTTCCGACCGGTTCAGCATAAGCTCAACCATCAATTACCGGCCTTTGGATTGGTTTACCAACCGGCTGAGGGTTGGAATTGACAGCAATACCAGGCAAGCCGAGCTGTTCTACACACCTGACCAGACAGGCCTGGCACCTTTCGGTGTCAATGTCGCAGATGGATATGTCAGCATAGCAACACCCAAAACAGATGTTTATACCATCGACTATGGCGGATCACTGCAGTTTGATTTAAATGAACAGAT
>CAYMBG010000058.1:10371-12393 GCA_964388615.1 uncultured Chitinophagales bacterium
ATGTTTATACCATCGACTATGGCGGATCACTGCAGTTTGATTTAAATGAACAGATCCGGTCGGATTTTTCCTTTGGTTTCCAGTTTGAGGCGGTTGACGGGCGCAGTGCCACGGCTACGGGTGAAGGGCTCGGATCGGAAGCGGCACGACTGGTTGGAAATGCTGCTACCACATTCGGCTCCCAGTCATTCTCTGAATCACGCTCTTTTGGTGTCTACGTACAGGAGCAGATCGGATGGGAAGACAGACTGTTTGCAACAGCGGCCGTACGAATGGATAACAACTCTGTCTTTGGTTCAGAAATAAACCGTGTGTTCTATCCGAAAACGTCGCTGTCATATGTTATGTCCGAAGCACCATTTTTCAACTATCGCTTCGTTGATGAATTCAGGCTTCGCGCAGCATGGGGACAAGCTGGTAACGCACCCGGAACCTATGCAGCTTCACGTACTTATACGACCAGTGTGCGCACTATGGAAGATGGTTCCGCTGAACCTGCTATCCGGTATGCAACATTTGGAAATCCGGACCTGGTGGCTGAAAGATCTTCTGAACTTGAGCTGGGTTTTGACCTTTCCATGTTCATGGACCGGCTGGGGCTCGAGGTTACCTATTACAATACGGTCACCCGTGATGCGATTATGAGTGTCAGCGTCGCACCTTCAACCGGCTTTTCCGGAAGTACGCTCGAAAACCTTGGTGAAATCAAGAATACCGGTATAGAAGCAGTGCTGAGCTTTGTGCCTGTTGCACGCAACTCTGTTAACTGGCGGAATACCTTCACATTCTCGACCAACAGCAATGAGCTGGTTTCCTTTGGTGATGGCCGGGATTCACAGATTTTCGGTATCTATCATCCGGTACAGAGATATGAAGAAGGCAAACCTCTTGGTGCATTCTGGGCTCAAAGAGCATCCAGGGATGAAGATGGGGTCATGAGGCTTGAATCTGAAGATATTTACAAGGGCCCGTCACTTCCGACCCGTGAGCTTAAATATTCGGCAGAGATCAATTTCCTCGGCGGATTTCGCTTCTTCGCACTTGTGGACTACCAGGGAGGCCATTATCAGTTCAACGTGAAGGACATGCGCCGTGATCGTGCCCGCATAAGCTGGGAGACGGTTAATCCTGAGGCTGACCCGGATGAAGTAGCCGCAAGAGCACTATGGGGGCAAACGTATCACCATGTTCAGCCTGCTGATTTTATCAAACTGCGCGATGTATCATTGAGTTATACCCTGCCGGTTTCTTTTGTAGATCAGATTGGTCTGAATCGTGCAACACTTTCTGTAACGGGACATAATCTTGCCGTACTGTGGACCCGCTACGGGGGACATGATCCCGAGGTAAACTTCCATGGAGATGCCTCTTTCAGCCGCGTGGACTCGTGGACGGCTCCCAACTTCCGTCGTATCACAGGCTCGCTCAGCATTGATTTCTGATCACGGCTGGTCAACAGTTTTTTTAACACCATACTTTGAACATTATGCTACCATTTAAAAAACATCTTTTACACGGTTTTATGGCCGTACTGCTCATCACTGCGGCAGCTTGTGATGATATTCTGGATGTATCCAATCCGGGGGCTATCGAAGAGGATGAGCTGACAAATGTCAACCTGGAACAATCGCTTATTAATGGAGTGATTGGAGAATTTCAGTATACCCATTCTTACACTTCGCAATGGACCGGAACGGTTGCGGATGAACTTCTGCTGGATCATACGTTTGCTCAGACCATACCTATGGTGCTTCGCACAGCTGATGAAAGCAATGTATATGTATCCAACATATATTCTTTCTGGCAGCGCAGTCGTGCTTCGGCTGATGATGCTGTATCCCGGTTTGAAGTGATGTACGGTGATGAGGCTTATTCCAGGGTGAATACCGTTAAAGCACTGGCTTATGGAGGTTACTCCTATGTCATGATGGCTGAAACATTTTGTGAGGCTCCTGTGAATGTCAGCGCGGCCTATTCATCTGATGAATTATTCCGAATCGCAATTGAGCGATTTGAAGAGGC
>CAYMBG010000058.1:12493-16543 GCA_964388615.1 uncultured Chitinophagales bacterium
CTGAGTCCGGGAGAACCATTTCAAAACCTGAATGACATCCGTGTTCCGCACACAGCTGAAAAGCTGACGTCACTGGTAGAGGGTACCATGATGTATATACCTTACCAGCCGTACAGTTTCAGTGATTGGGTCGCGGAAGAAGCGATGGAGTTTCAAAGAAGCACTGATGTCCGGTTTGCGTCTGCTTTGGAAGCACGGTATATCATCGCCGAGGCGCGTGGTGCTTCAGATTATACTCTGGATCTTGTGAATGAACGGCGTGAGTTTGCCGGTCATGATTCTGTTGATCTTACAGGTGATGAACTGATGGCTGAACTGCGTGAACAACGTGCCCGTGACTTCTATCTCACCGGGAAAAGGTTTGGTGATTTGCGCAGGTATAAAAATCTCTATGGCATTGATCTTTTCCCTTCCGGCGATGATCCGTTCCAAAACCTTCCGTATGGTGATCTCACCTGTCTGCCGATTCCTCAAAGCGAACGCAACAGTAATCCCAATCTTTAGCGGACAGCCGACAGGCAGACTTCCTGTCAATAAATGAGAAAGGCTTGCAACCCGGTATCTGACCGGGCTTGCAGGCTTTTTTTGTAATATGAGGCACACCGGTTACAAATCAAATATTGTGTCTGCAGCAGATAGTTTGTCAGAACGTTTTATGGTGAGAATAGGTTATCATTTCATTCCGGAAAACACATAAGAAGTTCAGAATTCGTTACTCCGGTTGAACCAGTCTCATACATGCATGCTTAAAACTGTTTTTAATCCGATGCGATCAGTGCTGCTTATTTTTTTTCTTCCGGCACTAACTGTCCTTATCAACGGGTGCACTACGATAGAAATCAAGGAAAAAGACGCTTTTGACGCTCACCGCACAATCACACCGGCCGAATTTGACATCCCCGGTTACCGGCTTTATCAGCACACTATTGAGACAGAGGACGGGGAAGAGCTTGACAGCTGGTTTATTCAGCACGAGGACGCTCAGGCAAACGTGATTTTTATGGGCGGCAACGGTTTTTTGATGGTGAAATCCCGGTATTTGATTGAAACATATTCGTCCTTGCCGGTAAACCTTCTTCTGTTTGATTATCGCGGTTACGGAATGAGCAGCGGTGAACCAAGCATAGCAGGCATAAAGAAAGATGCACAGGCTGCTTACAACTTTGTTGATCAGCACGAAGAAGCCGGAAAACTGCCGGTTTACATACACGGGCACTCCATGGGCTCACTTCTGGCTGGATGGCTTGCCGGCAGAGAGTCGGTGGATGGATACGTTCTCGAGAGTCCGATTTCGAGCACCGATGACTGGACGAGCGGCCTGGTTCCCAGATTGTTCCGGCCACTTGTGCGTTTTGATGTGGCTGAATCGATCAGGGAGCACGATAATCTGGATCGGGTGGCACGCATATCACATCCGCTGCTGCTTATTGGCAGCGAAAACGATCCCATAACGCCGTTCAGAATGGCAGAGTCACTGTATGATACTTCTGTTTCGGAACAAAAAAAACTGATAAACATTTCAAACGGAGGCCATAATGATCTGCCACAGTTTTCCGAGTATCGTGATGCGCTGGAAGCGTTTTATCTGGAACATGCAGGGCTTGAGCAACCGGAATATACGGCGGAGTACTGATACCCGTCTTTCCTGCTGTCCTGATCTTTGCAATGCTGAAATGATCATGAACGGGCTGGCGCCCGGACGCACAGGCACATGAATAAATACCGTCATGACATTTCACTTCGTGACCTTTTGTTCATGCGGCCTTAAACCCATAAATTCAAAACGGATGACGTGATTTGTCTGTTAACTGTTTCCAAAGGCTGTTATATTTAGTGTTTGCCATTAATCGGGTAGCGAGATGCCATATGCGTTGGCAGCCGGGCAAATCAACAGTGTGATCAGCAGTTAGCTGCTAGTTTAAAGGGAACACATTAAAATGAACAGAAAACGAATACGAACTATTTTCATAGCCTTTGCTTTGGTCCTGGCCGGCCTGGTAATTGCCGACTCGATGGGTTTTTTTGACTCCAAACCCTACCGTGAAGTGCCGCACGGCAATCACAGCCACTATGTTCCCCATGACCGTGATCCGGCCATTCCGATTTCAGATTTTCCTACAACACCACCCAGGGAAGGTGAAAAAATTACACCCACCGGTCAGATTGTCCCGGATGCGGATGGAGACTGGTGGGACTGATTTTCAATTTCTGCAAACTCTAAACCTGAAATATCTTAGTTCATGCCTCACTATACCAGAATTCTCGGAATCATCCTGATACTTATCGGAATTATCGGTTATATAGCGTCCGGCGCAGTCAGCATTACCGCAATGATTCCCGCCTTTTTCGGCATCGCATTCATCATACTGGGACGGCTGGCCCAAAAAGAAGCATGGCGCAAGCATGTCATGCATATTGCTCTGCTTGTAGCTCTTATCGGACTGTTCGGATCATTTTCCGGAATATTTGACGTCATCTCCTGGTTGGGCGGTAATCAGGAAGTCAATGAGCTTGCGGCGATTGCCCGTGCTCTTATGGCCCTGTTGCTGATTGGCTACATAGCACTCGGCGTCAAATCATTTATCGATGCCCGTAAGGCAGCATCCTGAGACCTTTCTGAGGATATATCGCAACACAGACTTTTCAGTCTGCAAAGTCTGGATAGAGCGATATAAAACGGTCGGGGTAATCGGTGATAAGCCCGTCCACGCCCATGGAAACCATTGTTTTCATGTCGGCTTCCGTGTTGACGGTCCACGGTAACACCGTCATGCCCAGCTCATGCGCCCTTTCAACATGTGAGGGGGTCAGCAAGCCGTAATTCGGAGAATAAATTTCCGGTTCCAGTCCGTCAAAATAGGCGAGGTGATCGTCAACGGTACCTCTTTTGTACGTCAGGATGGCTATCGGAACCCCGGCATCGATCTCCCGCATGGCATGCAATGGCCTCGGGTCAAATGACTGGATATTTACGCGGTCCATCAGATCATTGCCGAGGGAGTCACTGAGTGACTGCAGCTCGTCATACACAATTTTTGCAAACCCATCCGGCGCCGGGGTGAGACTTTCATCCCATGCCTTATGGGTTTTTAATTCGATGTTGTACCGGACGGGTTGTCTGTCCTGTCCACGGGCATGCGCCTCCATTTCGAGAATCGCATCTTTCATCAGGGGTTTTGGCGCAGAGAGCGTTTTCTGCTCCGGATGATCCGGATGCCGCAAAGAACCGCAGTCAAACTGAGCGATCTTTTCATAATCGTATTCAAAAATCCGGTACGAGCGTTCCCGGAATTTGCGGATGCGGCTGCCATCGGGCTGAAGGCAGATGTCCGACCGGAACCAGGGCTCGTGGGATATAACCGCTTTGAGGTCCCTGGAAACCGCGAGGTCAAATTCTATGGTGGTTACACCGAGATCCATCGCTTTCAGAAAACCCGGAATGGTATTCTCCGGTTTGAGTCCCATCGCCCCCCGGTGTCCCTGCAGGTCAAAATCATCGGGGAGCGGATCCGTATCGGCGCGGCAGCCTGATGATACCCAGAGTGGAATGATCAGGGATAGTAGCAAAATGGCCCTCGTTTTCATGGCACGGCATCTGATGGAATGCCCGGGTCCGGCCATAGCCGGCCCTGACGGTTGTCCTTCGCCAAGTTACCTGAATACCTCAACCCGTTCAATAACAACATGCTCTTCCGGCTGGTCACGGTACTGGCTGCTTGTCTGCACATTGGCAATGGCATCAACCACGTCCATCCCGGATGTCACTTCTCCGAAAGCCGTATACTCATTATCGAGCCCGGGATTGGCTCCGTGCATGATGAAAAACTGGGAGCCGGCACCCCGGCTTTTGTCGGAAACCCGCGCCATGGACAGTATTCCCGGTTCATGGCGTGTGTCGTTGAATTCGTGCGGAATGGCAACGACGGGTCCGCCCTGCCCGTAGAGGCGGCGGTCATCCTCCCTGGAATTGGGATCGCCTCCCTGAATCATGAATCCCGGGATAACACGATGAAACTTGGTTCCGTCATAAAATCCGCTTTCCGCACGGGT
>CAYMBG010000059.1:0-16005 GCA_964388615.1 uncultured Chitinophagales bacterium
CCGACCTCTACGATGTCAACGTAGCGCTCTAACCAACTGAGCTAAGAACCCGGAATTACGCATGCACGCTTGAAACCTGTTATCAAACGGCCCCCTTTTCTGACCCGCCTTGCTCGTTCATCTACGATGCATTGCAGTTCGGTGAGCAAAGATATCACTTTACCTTGTTTCTCACAATACCAATCATAACCAGATTATGATATTTCAAGAATTTCAAGTTTTTTGTTTTCATCAATGAGAGGCTGGACTTTCTTTTGAATTTCTTCTTTCAATACATCCACAATGCGCTCTTTAAGATGATGCCGGTAGGTCACAATACTGATCTGGCGTGCCGGTATCGGTTCTTTAAAATACTGAATGTGCTTCAATTCATCTTCGCAGAAATCTTTGATAGCAAGATCGGGCAAGATGGTAATGCCGTGATTGGCATCGACCAGACGTTTCAGAGAGTCGATACTTCCTGCCTCATAAACGAGATTGGTTTTGGGTGACTTCATCTTCTTTAGCTCACAAAGCCTGGCGATCTGGCTTCTGAGGCAGTGCCCCTCCTCCATCAGCCAAAGTTGATCCAAATCCAGGTCATCCGGCGTAACCTCTCCCTCTTTCGCTTCCGGCAGGCCTTTTCCACGGTAAACAACAAAAGGTTCATTATAAAGTGGTATTTCCCGAATGGACTCGATCCCAAGCGGTGTGGCGAGGATACCAGCATCAATCATATTGGTCTTTAGTTGCGTAATGATATCATTGGTGGTCAACTCGTTAATAGTCACCTTCAATTTCTGGTATCGTTCCAGCAGATCCTGAAGAAAAAGAGGAAGCAAATAAGGTGCCACCGTTGGAATCACTCCAAGTCGAAGTTCTCCTTCCACCTGATCCGACATTTCCCCGGCCAGGCGATGCATATGCTCAACCTCCTCTTTGATCCGATGCGCCTGCGCGATGAGCAGTTTGCCTGTTTCGGTCGGCATTACCGGCGATCTGCTACGATCGAATATTTTGACACCGACCTCCTCTTCCAGACGATTGACCATGGTACTTAAGGTAGGTTGTGTAACCTGGCACTGTTCAGCCGCCCTTGCAAAATGACGGAATCGGTCAATGGCGATAATATAGGTTAACTGCTGAAAATTCATGGTTCCTTGGGTGTTAATATGCTATTTTTAGATCCATATTTTAGATGTCTACCATTGTAAACACTCCGGCGTTAATGGATGCCCGGCCATCAGATAGACAAAATTTATATGAATATAGAGATTATTACATCCATATATAACCCCTTATAATATCTTTTTGATGCTATTTCTGGTGACCATTCTTCATGATAATTTTTCGACCCTAAATATCCCCTGATATCGCAAAAAAAGTACTCATACTATTCACAAGTACCCTGACCGTCATGTCGGGTGCAACCATCGGACCTGTTTTGCCTCTAATGAGCGAGGTGTTTGCAGACACTCCGAACGCCGAGCTGCTCACCCGCCTCGTTTTGACGATGCCGGCTCTTTTTATCGTATTATCTTCTACTTTATGCGGTTATCTGGTGGATAAATTTGGCCGTAAAAAAATTCTGGTTACCGCTACCCTCGTATATGGAATTGCCGGTTCAGCCGGTGCCTGGCTGGACTCTTTAACGGCAATACTGGTAAGCCGGGCAATTTTGGGAATATCAGTTGCAGGCATCATGACCGTCTGTGTCACTCTGATAGGGGACTATTACGAAGGCAGCGAGCGCCAACACATCATGGGACTCCAGAGTGCATTTATGGCCTTTGGAGGGGTGATCTTTATCTCAGCGGGTGGGGCTCTGGCTGATGTAAGCTGGCGGGCGCCATTTTTGATCTACACGTCCGCGCTTGTATTGTCACCCGCCATCATTTTTATCATTACCGAGCCGAAAAAAACAGAAAGAGCTTCCGTAAAACCATCATCACACAGCTTCTCGTCAATGCCGCTCCGTGTAATTGGACTGATTATTTTTTCGGCTTTTGCTGGAATGGCCATGTTTTACATGATCCCGGTGTATATCCCCTTTCTTATAGACAGCATGGGTGATGTCAGCAACACCGGCATTGGTCTGGCTCTCTCTTCATTTGTTTTGATGGGTGCCCTGGTTGCCCTGAATTATCAATGGATCCTTTCCCGCTCTTCTCATTTTTCCATCTACCTATTCTGTTTCTTTTTGTTAGGAGCCGGATATATGCTGATATCACACGCAACCGGCTACCCGGACATATTTATCGGACTAATCATTGGAGGTATCGGCTCAGGTTTACTTATGCCCAACAGTAATGTATGGTTGCTATCCGAGGCGCCGCGTCATCTAAGAGGAAGGCTTTCCGGGACACTGACGTCCGCTATTTTCCTCGGGCAGTTCCTCTCGCCTATCCTGACCCAGCCACTGGTCAACATCACTTCCATTCAAACCGGCTTTTTTATTATAGGAATAAGCGTTGTCATCATATCCCTGTTCCTGACAACGATCTATTTATTTTATGGATATGACCGTCTGGCCGGATCATAGGCTCCATTCAAATTGTGTTTCCCGATTCTCAACCTGATGAAAGCCCGCTCTTTCCAGATATTTTCGGTGTGCTGGCGTGGTACCAAAAGCGATCATCTTTTGAATACCCTGTTCTCGTAAATAATCGCGCCTATCGTGAAACAGGTATTTCCCAACCTTGAAATCCCGGTAATTCGGAATCACAAAATCCAGTTCCACAGTATGTGTACCTTTTTGATTACCAGCGGGACGTGTCACCAGCAATCCGGCCGGAACCATGTTCCTGAGAACAAAGATACATACATCATCAGGGCTTAGTACCGGGTTGAAATCAGGTTGATATTTCATGATTTCGTCATGGTAAAAATCGATGAAAGCCCTGATATACTCCCCTTCGCCATTTACTCTTAAGAGCCTAAAATATTCTTTATCGCTCAGATATTTTCTCAAATAGTAAATATTTATAAGCACAATAAACCCATTCATGGCAGCCACCGGCAAGGCTCCAATTAAAATCCCATACATACTGAATAAGGCAGCTCCGATCAGGTTGATAATCCGCAACTTGATGATAGCGCTCATCATCAAAGAAACAGCTATCAATACCGAAGCCAGGTAGCCGATGATCTCGTATATCGTATAGGTATCCATATAAAAAAGCCGGTTATCATCACCCAATAGAAACAGGGATGATACCGGCTATTTTCCAAAATTTAAAGCCTAATATTCGGTTCTATGTATTATTTCATGGCTTTCTTAAATTCATCCGTCTTGTTTTTGCCTTTTTCAACCAGGTCATCTCTTTTCTCTTTTCCCTTTTCAATAAGATCTTCAGTCTCTTTCAGAGCTGATTCGTAACGGTTATTCATGTTTTTGACAAAGTCGTCAAATTCGGTTTTCAAGACGTCTGCATATTCGTCACTTTTTTTTGAGATCTGCTTGCGAGTCTTTTCTCCTTTGTCCGGTGCAAACAACACACCTAAAAGTGCTCCGACAAAAGATCCCAAAATTACACTGATCAACATATTCAATTTATTCATAATCCCTCTGATTTTGTGGTTAATATTATACTACGATCAACAAATACCAATGTGTTACGGTTCCATAGTTATCGTTTCTTTGTTTAATATACCCGTATTTTCAAAAATAATTTGCAGATTCTATTGCTCTGATGGCAATAAAACAAAAAAAATCTGATTGTTGCATATTTGAAATGATGCGCTTTACCCCGGATGCTGCCAGCCATCCCATACCATCCTGCACCAATCAATTCTACTCGCAGTTTGCGAACACGGGCACGTGTAATAATAGGAATAAGGCCGGCAAAGGCAGCTGTCCCCAAACATGCTTCCAATAGTTTTTTTAATAGCGTATTTTACCATTAGTACGCTATTTCCAACACAAAACCTGAAATCCTGATATGGTTGTACTGGTACTTGGAGGCAATTCGGAAATTGGTATAGCCGCCGCCGAACAATTTGCCGAAAATGAAAGGGCCGAAATCATTCTGGCCTCCCGGAATATGCAAGAGCTTGATGACAAAGCGATCGCGTTATCAAGAAAATACAAAATCCCTGTCCATACGGTCGCCTTTGATGCCTGTGATTACGATTCACACCAAGGGTTTTATGACGATCTGGACCCGCGTCCGGATGTGGTCATTCAAGCCTTTGGAATTCTAAATAATCAAAAGGAGTGTCAGAAGGATTTCCAAAAAGCCCGTCAGATGCTGAATGCTAATCTGCTGGGAGCCGTCAGTATTCTGGAAATCATCGCCGCCGATTTCGAACAAAAAGGCGAAGGAACTATCATAGGCCTTAGTTCGGTCGCTGGTGAACGGGGGCGGCAGAGTAGTTATATTTATGCCGCCTCGAAAGCGGGACTTACGGTATACCTGGACGGGCTGCGTCACCGGCTGTATCCATCAGGGGCTCGAGTGATTACCGTATTGCCTGGATTTGTTCCAACGAAGATGGTATCCGGACGCGCATCAAAATTTGGTGAAACTCCTTTACCGGTTGCCGGTCAGGATATTTATAAAGCCTGGAAAAAAGGACGACACAAAATTTATACCGGCTCGAAAATGCGATGGGTCATGGCTGTTATTCGAAACATCCCGGAATCACGCATGTTAAAAATGCGGGAGCTTTAGGCCAGGACCAAGGCCGGCTGCATGCCATCGTTGAAGCGATCGCTTGTTAGTCTGCCTGTTCCTCCCGGTTGCTGCGACAAGCTTTCACCGGATTTGTTCCGGATTTCGTGCGCGGATCTGCGGTTCGCCCTCATGCGTTTGAATGCGCCCGGTAACACATATCGAGCGGCCATCATATAATTCCTCGGGGGGGATTCTCCAGTGAAAACGGTCTTCTCCCCATATAATGACCGTAAAAGGTTGTTCCGGGTGCGGCCGGCCCAGATTCAGAAAGGTGGGCTCACCTCCGATTGAAGGGATAAAATCGGCGGATTCCACGGTGCCACATACCTCTGCAACCTTTCCTGTATGTTCTTCGGCTTCAAAGGGTGTTATCCGGACTTCCGGTTCCTGTTGAGATGGTTCCGGTTGATAAATCCTGGAAAGAATCAATCCTGCAACCATTATCAGGATAATGAACGGCATCCCCCATGTAATCAACTTCCGAAATTTCCTCATTTTAAATGGATGGGTCTATGGGTTTTGAATTTTAAAAAGGTGTCGGGATCGTGTGCGGAGACACTTATGTGGCATTATTCCTGCCAACAGTCAATTGATCTGTTTGACCAATCCCTCATATCCTTCCTTATTCAGTTTTTCGAGTTCCTTCTGTGCACCGCTTATGCTGTCATAATAGCCAAAATAAACCATGTAACGGGTGCGTCCGAATAAAAAAACCTGCTCCATTCGGGCTTTTTCACCGATATCGTCCGCCAGTCTTTCGGCATAAAGGGGCGCACTGTATTCGCCGACCTGAATGGTGTACAGCTCCTGATCAAGGTCTTCCGGAATGTCGCCGCCGGCTTCGACGAGCTCAAGTCGTACCGGAGCGACGCCTGAATCCATCATATCCAGCGCTTCGGCAGCCGATCTCGAAAGATCGATAATGCGGCCTTCGGCATAAGGACCACGGTCGTTTATCCTGACATTCACCTCTTTTTCGTTCTCCAGATTGGTCACCCTTACCACTGTATCAAAAGGCAATGTACGGTGCGCTGCCGTGGAATCCCCGGGATTGTATATTTCACCGCTGGAGGTGCGCTGGCCGTCAAAACCCGGACCATACCAGCTCGCTTCCCCCTCCTGGAGCGGCTGGTCGGAGCATGAACCAACGGTCATCGCTGCAAGCAATAATGAATATGCAATAACGATTTTTCGCATGGGTCTTTGTCAAGGTGAGATAACCGGCTGTAAAACTGCCTTAATAATCATCAAGCCACAGACACGGGATATTCACCCCGGCAAGAGGTTTTCTCACCAATCCTGAAGCTTCCGGCGATAGTACTCCTGCATGATATAAAATGCATCCTTCCGGACGCCCTGGTCCGAAATCAGTCCCTTTCGATTGAAACCGTCCTTGACACGGGGAAGCGGGCGGCGTGGTGACCGGAAATCCATCAATATCCAGGGGGCCGTACCGCGCAGAATATCGATATTATCCAGCATCTCCAGGGTGGTCTCGTACTGATTAGCAAGGAACTCTTCCGACCATCGCTGTTCCGGTCCGGCATACCATCCCTGACGGGCTCCGCCGCCAAACTCACTCATGATCAGGGGCTTGTCATACACCGATTCCCATTGAATGTGATCTTTTGAACCGGTGGGACCGCCGTACCATCCGATGTACTGGTTGACACTCAATACGTCAAGAAGCTCACCCACCGGATCATCGATAAGCCAGGTGTCGGGGCGGCCATCCGGAACGCGGGCCTGCAGGGCACCGGTCAGCAAACGGGTCGGATCAATACTGTGTGTCAGATCAATCATCTCCTCAAGGAAATTCATCCGGGCATCACTGAAAGGAACCTCGTTTGACATCGACCAAAGCACGATCGCGGCGCGGTTCTTGTCACGGTGAATCATTTCGGAAAGCTGGTTCAGGGCATTGTCCAGGGTCTCTTCGTTATCCCATTGCAATCTCCAATAGATCGGCATCTCCGACCACACCAGTATTCCGCGCTTTTCAGCTTCCCGGACGGTATGCTCATTGTGCGGGTAATGCGACAGGCGCACAAAATTGCACCCGAGATCCTCGGCCCAGTCCATAAAGATACGGGCGTCCTCTTTGCTGTGAGCGCGGCCGGACCGGAAGGGAGCTTCTTCATGAATATTGACTCCACGCAGAAAAACCGATTCACCGTTCAACAGAATGTCGGTGCCGTCCACCTCGATGGTCCGGAAACCGATCTTCTCACTGATTTGGTCGGTCTCCGAGAGCATTTCCACCTTGTAGCGACGCGGATTATCGGTGTGCCAGCGTTCCAGCTCCACATCATCGATAGTAAAGTATGCAAACCCGTCCTCGTCGGTACGGACACGGGTTTCGATGCCGGCTTCCGGTATGCGGATGCTTACCTGTTGTTCATACGGTTGACCGTTAATGCGAACCCAGCCCTCGATCCTGTCCGGTTGACCGGGTGCCAGCTGCACAAAATAGTCCTGGATAAAGGACGATTCGGTCCGGATCAGCGTAACCGAACGGGTGATACCGCCGTAGTTGGCCCAGTCGAAGTTGAGCGACGGCACTCCCTCGAGGTGCCTCCGGTTGTCGACCATGAGCACTACAAAATTGTCGCCGTCTTCAACATAATCGGTCACCTCAAAATTGAACGGGGTAAATCCTCCGATGTGACGGCCCGCCTCCTGTCCGTTCACCCAGACGCGGGCGTCGTAATTAACCGCACCGAAATGAAGAAACACTCTTTCATCCTGTTCCGGCTCCCATTGGAAATCCTTTTTATACCATACCGTCCCCTCGTACCACTTCAACTCTTCCATCTGCGTGTTCCAGTCGCCCGGCACGTCCAGTTGTTCACTGAGCTCAAAATCATATTCCCAGGAATCACCGGGCTCTTCATTGCGCCGGTTCATGAAATAGCCGTTGGACCGGGGGCGCCGATGATAATCATAATAGCCTGTCTGTTGCGGATCGATGATGATATCCCACTTGCCGTCCAGCGATACGGTATTGCGGGCAAACGTGTTGATGATCAGATCCGACTCCATGACGGCCGCACGGTCGAATTCCCGGGCGGATGACTCCTTTATAATGCCTCCAAGTGTGATACACAGGACAATGAAAGCACAAAGTGCGATCGGATGCCGGCTGTTATGTCGATTATCCATGTTACAGGGTTTTGTGTCAGCTGTATTTTCTTCCCGAAAGCGGCTATATCGTTCCCTTGCTTTATAGTAATACCCGTTGCTGACTTTACTTCTGGTGATATCATCCATGCCCTGTTCCATAAACATGACCATTCTTTTATGTAAGTTATCGGTTTGAATTTGATTCTCCTGCAACAAACCCTCTTTGCTGTATCGTCAGGTTTGATTACATTCATATTCGTAATTCGTTGCATTAATAACAACATTTTCCAGTCATTCTAAATACGGCATTCCTTCAGACGGCAAAACGGCAAATCATCGCTTACTATGGATATTCCACGGATTACCCGATTTTACAGATCAATACTGCTGATTGCCGTCGCTTTGATACTGACATGGGCGATGAGCATCCGGCTGGGCACCATCCCGCCGGTCGGCCATTTTTTCAATCCGTTTGCCGGCTTCTGGCAGAATATGGAGGCGGCAGGTGTTCCCGACCTTGAGATAACATCGGAAGAGCTTCAATCGGGTGTGGTTGTCAGGTATGACGACCGCGGTGTGCCTCATATTTTTGCGGAGAATGACTATGACCTCTACTTCGCGCAGGGGTTTGTGACGGCGCGTGACCGGCTCTGGCAGATCGACTTTCAGTCACGCGCCGCGGCAGGCCGTATATCGGAAATTATTGGTCCGCAGGCCCTGGATTATGACCGCGCCCAGCGCCGGCTCGGTATGGTCTACGGCGCCGAAGCAAATGCCGAAGCAATGATGGATGATCCCCGGACGGCCAACATGATCCAGGCCTATGCCGACGGCTACAACGCCTGGATTGATCAGCTTGCTCCGGAAGATTATCCGGTGGAATTCAAGATCCTGGATTACGAACCCGAACCGTTCACTCCGCTCCACTCCGGCCTGTTGCTGATGAACATGTCGCAAACGCTCACATCAGGCACACGGGCTCAGGCACAGACCCATGCCCGTGCTCTGCTGGATGAAGAGATCTACCGGCTGCTTTACCCCGAAGAGCTGCCCTGGATCGATCCCATCATTCCGCCGGACCAGGCCTGGGATTTTAAGCCGGTTGAACCGCCTTCACCCGAACCCGGCTTTGTTCCTCAGATCATTGAGGAACTGCCGCTCAATGCCCACAACCCCGGCATCGGCAGCAACTCGTGGGCGGTGGACGGCAGCAAGACCGAGAGCGGCTATCCACTGCTTTCCAGTGATCCGCATCTTGGTGTCAACCTGCCCTCCATCTGGTACGAAGTGCAGCTGCACACTCCCGAAGTGAATACCTATGGCGTCAGTCTGCCGGCGGCGCCGGGGGTGGTCATCGGTTTCAATGAGTTTTACGCCTGGGGCATCACCAACGCCGGTTCCCACACCCTGGATGTTTATGAAATTCAATTCCGTGATGAGACCCGGCAGGAGTATCTTCATGACGGGGTATGGAAACCGGTCGTGCGGCGACCGGAGGAGATCCGGGTCCGGGGAGGCGAGCCGGTCATCGACACCGTCCTGTACACGCATCACGGACCGGTAACACAGCCCCATGATGAGACCATCGCCGATGATCGTTTTCCGAACGGACATGCCGTGCAGTGGCTGGCCCACCAACCGGGCAACGTACTGCTGTCGGTCTACAAATACAACCGGGGGACCAGCCAGGAGGAGTTCGAGGAAGCGCTTCGGCATTTCACCAACATCACCCAGAATTTCACCTATGCCGACCGCGACGGTAACATCTCCATGGGCCACATCGGCCGGTTTCCGGTTCGTTTTGAAGGACAGGGCGCCTATATCAGCAACGGCCGCGATCCGGCCTATGACTGGAACCATTTTGTACCGTTTGAGCATCTTCCGAGGAGCTTCAACCCCGAACGCGGGTTTGTCAGCTCGGCCAATCAGGCGCCGGTGACCGGAGATTACCCCTATTATCTTGGTCGCTTCTACGCCGATTTCTCACGTGGCGTTCGAATCAACACTACCCTGGAGGAAGCTGACCGGATTACCCCCGATTTTTTCGAAAATATGCTCATGGACAACCTTTCCCTTTTCGCAGAAAAGCTGCTGCCTTTTCTGCTTGAAAGGCTTGACCCGGGACAGCTCTCAGATGCACAGGAATCAGTAACAAAACAGCTCCGGAACTGGAACTACCGCTTTGCTCCACAAAGCAATTCCGCTCTCTTCTACAAAGCCTGGAAAGAGCGGCTGCTTGATCACCTGTGGGATCCCTTCTATAATGCGTACAATCTTCACCTGCGGAGGCCAACCACCGGAACAACCATCTATCTGCTTCTGGAAGAGGAACAGGAGGTCTTCCCGGTGGATGTAAACGAGGCGGTTTGGGAGTCGTTCGACGAGACTTTTTCACATTTTACACAGAATTTTGGTGATGATCCGGGGCAATGGCAATACGGCCGGCATCGTGACATGCGCGTTGGTCATATCGCCATGCTTGACGGGTTTGGCCGTGATCATGTACCGTCCGGCGGCACCCCTGAAGCAATCAACGCAACAGGCACGACCCATGCCCCTTCCTGGCGGATGGTTGTAGAGCTGGGACCGGAGATCCGGGCAAGAGGCCACTATCCGGGCGGACAATCCGGCAATCCCGGTCATCCGGGATATGATGTTTCGGTAAACGACTGGACCGACGGCACCTTTTACGACCTCCATTTCTGGAAGAGTATTGAGGAAAATCCCGAACATACCGCTTCAACCCTTACGCTGGTGCCCTTCACACCATAATGTTATTGATCAGTCAAAGATGAATAGATGAATTCGTTCTTTCCAATGATGTCTCCCACTTCGAAGCTGAAATCAAATATCAAGTCATTATGACACGCGATCCCGTGCGTATTTCATCCCTGTTCCTGTTTCTGGCCGTATTTTTCAGCGCCTTTCTGTTGCAGCTCATCCTGCCCTGGTGGATTGTCGTGGTAATCGGAATTGCAGCCGGAGTTTTCAGCCAGAAGCAGCCCTGGCACAATTTTCTGATCGTATTTTCCGCCATCGGTTTGCTGTGGCTGCTCATTGCGTCTTATATCACCCTGACCAATTCGGCGGTGCTGTTGCCCCGGATTTCCGGGTTATTTCAGTTACCGGCGGTATGGATGGTCTATGTCGTGACTATATTGGTCGGGGCGCTGCCTGCATCCATTGCCGCACTCGGAGCCTCCTGGCTGAAACCGGAACGTTCATGAGCTGATAACCGACTGCACCACTGCCAGGCGGAACGAAACAGACACCTCAAGTTTTAATAGCATATGTAGTCTATAGTAACGATATTTCTTCACAGAGGGGAGATAATCCGGGTGGAATACAGCCCAATACAACACCCTGCAAGTGCAACCGGATTATGTAATTCAACATCCATTATTGACCAATCAAAGCAATACAGCATTATGAAAAAAGAAGTAGCCGAACTGGCCAAAATGATCGATCATTCGATCCTGCATCCCACCTTGACCGATGAGGATCTGGAACGGGAATGCAGACTGGCAAATCAATACAATGTGGCCTCGGTATGTGTCAAGCCCTATGCCGTGAAACAAGCCGCTGAAATCCTGGTAGGGTCTGAGGTACTGGTAGGGTGCGTCGTCGGTTTCCCTGCCGGAAACAGCGCCACTTCGGTAAAAGTATTCGAAACCGAGCAGGCAATCCGGGACGGTGCCGTGGAAATCGATATGGTCATTAATATCGGAAAAGCACTGGGCGGCGACTGGGATTATGTCGAGCAGGAAATCAAAGCGGTAACGGATGTATGTCACCAGAACAACGCCATTGTAAAGGTGATCTTTGAAAACGACTATATAACCGGGGAGGCGGACAAAATCCGGCTTTGTGAAATTTGCACCCGTGTCAATGCCGATTACGTAAAAACCTCTACCGGGTTTGGTTTTGTCAAGCGACCGGAAGGCGGATACCATTATGTCGGAGCGACGATCGAGGATCTGAAGCTCATGCGCAAGCATTCCGGACCCGGAGTAAAAGTCAAGGCAGCCGGCGGTGTACGCACTTTGGACGGAATGCTGGCCGTGCGTGATGCCGGAGCCGACAGGCTCGGTGCCAGCGCAACCCAATCCCTTCTGGAAGAGGCTGATAAAAGATTTTCCTGAATGTTGTCCGCTTGAAATGACGCGCTTTACCCCGGATGCTGCCAGCCATCCCTGTAGGGTCTCCGCAGTAGTGCCGCGGCTTCCGGATTATCGACAATAGTTTTACGTTGGCGGTCCCATTTCACCACATTTCCGGACTCGAAGGCCATCATGGCGAGCTGTACGGTGGTGCTTGAGGCAAATGCATCGTCCACCGTACTGCTGATACCAGAAGTATCCCTGCGTTTTACGGCATCCATGAATTCGGCCATATGGCGCACTTGCATGCCGCCTTCGGTGGGGATTTCCCGATCAACGGGCTCACCTTCATCGCCTGCGGGCCAGGCTCTGAACTGGTTATCGGACACGAATACGGTCGCCTGTTCACCGTGGAAGAAAATCCCGTTGTTGAATTCGGGATCCGGTTCCCCCGTACCCCACATCCGATGCCTCCAAACCACCGGAGCTTTGTCGAAAGCCATATGAGCCGTGAGCGTATCGGGTGTGGTGATTTTATCCCTCAGAGCATAGGTGCCTCCGGTGACCTGAAATTCGGCCGGAATATCCTCTCCCATAATGCGACGGATAACGTCGATGTGATGGATACCCCAATCCACCAGGTGACCGTTACCGTACTCTTTTTCAAGCCGCCAGGACATGTGACCGATACTGGGCCGGTAGTCCAGCTTCGGTGCCGGACCGCACCACTCGTCCCAGTCGAGCGAGGCCGGTGGATCCTGTATGGTAGTATCACCCGGCTGTGCCTGATAGTGGATCTGGGCAACAACCTGATGGATATCACCGGCCCGGCCTTCGTTGATAAAGTTTTCGGCATACCGGAACGCTTCACTTTGCCGGCGCTGGAATCCGACCGCTACTATGTTACCGGCTCTTTCGGCCGCTTCGACCATCGCCAGTCCCTCCATCGGATCATAGGAAAGCGGCTTTTCACAAAAGATATCCAGCCCCTTTTCGCAGGCAGCGATAAACTGAAGGGCGTGCCACTGAGGCGGCGTGGCGATAAAGACGGCATCCAGCCCGTTCATATCAAGCAGCTCCTGATAATACTTGAAAGTTCGAGGCCGGCTTCCCTGCAGTCTTTCCAGTTCATCGGCACTGTTCTGAAGGTGTTCGCTGTCCACATCGCAAACCGCTACCACTTCCAGTCCACCGGCCTCAAGTGCCGCCTCGCAAACGACCATCCCATACCAGCCCGCACCAATCAATCCGACCCGCAGTTTGCGGTCACGGGCTTGTGTGATAATATGAAAGGGACCGGCAAGGGCAGCTGTCCCCAAAGCTGTTTTTCCGATAAAGGTTCGTCTGTTCATGTTTTGTGGATTTTATGAATGATATGTTATTGAAATCCATGACTCTTATTACATTCACTCCTGTGATCTTCAGACTGATGATCATAAGATATACGAATATTTTTATCTCTCAACAAAAATTCAGGTATATATTGTCAACTGGAGTCTCCAATACTTTAAAATGCATGCGGAACATAAAGCATTAAAAATGTATCATGAAGACGGAATTGTATTCCATATACCGGACTCATTAAAACCATCAAATACATTACCTATGGCTCGATTACCTGTATTACTTATAACAGCACTTTCTCTGATTTTCAGCACAATAAGCTGCAATCAATCCGAAAGAGATGAAGCCACCCCGGCCAATGAGCACAACCGCATCCAACCATACGCCGAAAGCCCGTTTTACTGGCAGTACGCCGGAGAGCCGGTAATGCTGCTTGGCGCCTCGAATTACCACAATATATTTCAGCGCCCGGATATGGTCGAAGAACTTGAAATGCTGGAGACGGCCGGTGGCAATTACGTCCGCAATTCCATGGCTTCAAGAGAGATTTTTCCCGACCACCGGGATCTGTGGCCTTTCAAAGCTGTTGAGGCAACTGATGATACCCTGATAAATATATACGACCTGACCGAATGGAATGAACGCTACTGGGAAAATCTGGAACGGCTGCTCAGAGAAACCTATAACAGGAATATCATTCTTGAAATTGAACTCTGGGAACGGCACGACTACTATCGAACGCGGGACCAGGCGGGCTGGATTCGCCATCCCTATAATCCGGCCAATAATATAAATTATTCAGAAGAAGAATCGGGATTCCCGGTCGGTGAAATTGATTACGTGGATGGCGATCCCGCTTCCCGCACCATTCAGATCCGGGGTGAGGATGGAGAAGAAAAGATCGCCGAAGGTCATCCTTTTTTTTCTACGGTTCCCGATCTTGAACATAACGAGGTGGTCCTGCCCTATCAGGAAGCTTTCATTGACAATATCCTTTCCTATACACTGGAGTATGATCATGTGTTGTACAACATGAACAACGAAACCCGTGAGCCGAACGAGTGGGGCGAATACTGGGCGAATTACATTCTGGATAAAGCGCGTGCCAAAGGTATTCAAATCGAACTGACCGACATGCAGGATGCCCACGATGTAACCGATGAAAGTGTGGCCCGGATGATGGATTCTGAACTTTTTACTTTTGTCGACATCTCACAAAACAATTTTCAGAGCGGGGATCTGCACTGGGAACGGATCCGGTATATCCACGACTATTTGCTGGACCATCCAAAACCCATAACCAATATCAAAGTATATGGCACCGACCATTATGAAGAGTCCTGGAATACGGAATTCTGGGGTACTGCACAGGACGCCGTGGAGCGCTACTGGCGAAACATGTTAGGCGGTACTTCTTCCACCCGTTTTCACAGACCTCCGTGGGGAATTGGAATCAATGAAACAGCTCGTACCCATGTGCAAAGTGCGCGAATGTTTACCGAAAAATTTGACATTATTCGTGCCGAACCTGCGAATGAGCTGATTGATAACCGTGTAGCCGGGTCAGCTTATCTCAGCGCTGTACCCGGAGAACAGTATGCCGTCTATTTCCCGAATGGAGGTCATGCAGATATCCAATTCGACGAAGTGAATGACATCGAAATCGAATGGCTCGACGCTTCTTCCAGCCGGTGGGCGGAACGTGAAAATCGTCAGACAGTAAGAACACTTGAACTAACCGCACCAGTCGGAAATCACTGGATAGCGATCATTTCGGTTCGCTGATCACTGAGCGGAACTTCCGCCGGTGCATCCGCACTTTATCTGCTGCCGGATATTTGCCGTATCCGGAACATTTGCAATGGGCCCTCGTTATTGGCCACTACGATAACAGGGCCCGTCGGGGATTGCAGAAGGGCGATATTTCTTACATCCAGGGGTGCGAGAAATCCGGTTGATCTTCTCAACTACCATATACCTGTGGACTTTACGCCACAAACAATGGTAGAATTTTACGGTCATTTTGGCACGACCAAGCTTGTTTAGCAGGTAATCACCGGCACGAACCGTCAGTGCCTCGAAGCCTTTATTTGTGTATTTCATGATTTGCATATTTAGGTCGGTGGCAACATTGCCATTGCACCAAAATATGCTCAAATATTATGCAAAGTCTTTTGACCGATTATCGATCTCTGTATCATTCAGAAGCCGATTCGTCTGATCGACTTTGCATAATCATTAACTATGCATAACCCAGGTTATGTAAAGCTTTACATAACCTGGGCAAAAAGAACTGGTTGTTTGCCGGTTCACATAATGCGGCACGTCGATCCGGAATGATCTATACCATGATGGGCAATTGCAAGATTCACAAGGTCAATCCCTATGATTGGCTGCATTATGTGTTGCAACATATCCTGGATACCAGCTACGAGGATGTACGATCCCTCTATCCACAAAATTTTGAATCAAGGGTGTAGTTGCCCGTATGCATACAGTTTAACCTGGTGTTTCTTACAGAATTGTTTTTGGGTCATTCCGCTGGCCCGCCACTGCTCGACCAGCGAGAACATATGCTCTTGTTTTTCAGTCAACATGGTTTTTTAAATCACAAACTACGCCTGTTTCAGGGTGCGAAAAAGATGTAGTTGCTCGCATGCATACCCTGCAAATCCACAAAAACTTTGTAAGAACCAAGCTCTAAGTCTAACTCAGCACCACCACCATTCCTAAGCACTAATTTATCATTCTCAAAAAAACTATTTTCTAAAGAACCACTCAAG
>CAYMBG010000060.1:0-7291 GCA_964388615.1 uncultured Chitinophagales bacterium
TTTGAGAAACCGGATGAAGGCTATGTGGTTCTGAATAACCGTACATTGGTCAGCAGCAAGATATTTACCGAGCCTGAAGAACGTGGAATAGGTTTTGTATTCCAGGACTACGCCCTGTTTCCACACCTGTCGGTGATTCGCAATGTGATGTTTGGTTTGAAAAATATCCCCCGTAAGCACCGGGGGGAGCGTGCTCTGGAAATTCTCTGCATGATGGGACTACGTGACTACAAAGACCGCAGCCCGTTTGAACTATCTGGGGGACAACAGCAACGGGTGGCATTGGCTCGCGCCATAGCCCCCACTCCCGAATTGATACTTCTGGACGAACCCTTCTCCAACCTGGATGCTGTTTTACGCCAATCCACACGTGACGAAGTGCGGGCATTACTCAAAAACGCCGGTATGAGCGCACTACTTGTAACCCACGATCAGGAGGAGGCTCTTTCGTTTGCCGACCGGATCGCTGTGATGAACGAAGGTCAGATCGTACAGATCGGTACCCCCGAAGAGGTCTATTACCGCCCTAAAACAAAATTTGTAGCACAGTTTTTGGGAACAACCAACCTGATTTCCGCCGATGCCATCGGTGCAACGGCACTGACCGAGTTCGGGAGAGTCAATCTTGACCGCCCGGCTAACGGCCGGGTTACCCTGTCCATCCGGCCGGAACATTTGACCATTGAGAAGCCGAATAAAAACCGGGACAACCACCTCGGAGAAATAATATCCAAAGATTTCAAAGGCCATGATATCACTTACCGTATCCGCATCAAAGCCCGGGAATGCTTGATACATACCGACAACCGGATCAACTTTCATCCCGGTGACCGGGTGCATGTCAGGCCGCTTGAGACTGCCGTCGTGCTTGAAGAGCCAATCGAAACCAACCCTTTTATTGATCCGTCAAAATCGCAGCGAAATCATCAATACGCCGATCATACTGCTCGTGAAGCAAAGGCGAAGATATCATAAAATCAGCAGATGACCGGTTACAGGCAACCGGAATATTGTAAACCACCGCCAGTCGCAGTAACGCTTTTACATCCACATCATGAGGTTGCGCTGACATAGGGTCCCAGAAGAATATCATCAGGTCAATTTCGCCATCTGAAATCCGGGAGCCCACCTGTTGATCTCCACCAAGCGGCCCGCTCTTGAACAGATGAACATCAAGCCCCAACTCCCTGGAGATGATCCCCCCTGTTGTGCCGGTTCCATACAGCTCTTGCTTGCTTAAAAGCTTTTTATTCCACTCAGCCCACGCCAGCAACTCGGCTTTGCGATTGTCATGTGCGATCAGAACAATGCGTTTTCGCTGCTGCATCGAAATGATATTCTGGAGTTTTCCCTTTTGGGGAGACGTGCTGGAAGAGTTGTCCCTGGTAACCATAAGCTGTTTGTTTTTGAAATAAGCGATACTCGGTTGTAATGATACGTAATCAAAATACCCTTATTTCAACTTACAAACCATCATACGGAATTCTAAAAATCACTCAGGTCATCATCATCCAGTGGAAGTATTTTGTCAGGGCTGTTTCCATTGCCTGTATTTCCGTTTCCATGATGTCCGTTACGGGTATAAGAGTCGCTTTCCGCGTTTACTGGTTGTGCTTTAGCGGCGTAAGCCTTTCCGGAGCCATTCGATTTCGTCGATGTGTGACCATTTGCAACAACAGAGCCTTTTTTGAGCTTGGAACGCGTCTTTTCCCTGTTGGCAATCATCTTTGCAGATGGTTTTTTGCGAACTTGTTGCTGTTTGTGGCCATAATTACCGGACTCACCGGTGAGTGCGAGCAGATCGTTGATCATGACATTCAACTCTTCGGCCTGGGAAGATAACTCCTCTGCGGTACTGGCTGACTCTTCTGAACTTGAGGCGTTGCGCTGAATAACTTTATCCATTTCCGTCATTACAGAATTCAACTCACTGATGCCCGTGGACTGTTCCTTGGAAGCCGCGGATATCTCTACCACCAGCGTGCTGACATCTGAAATGCTTTCCTTGATTTTATCCAGATTTTCCGATACTTCAGTCGCCACTTTGGTCCCGCCTTCGGTACTGGTCTGCGATTTCTGTATCAGTTCAGATGTCGTTCTTGCCGCTTCGGCACTACGTTGTGCCAGATTGCGCACCTCCTCGGCCACGACGGCGAACCCCTTACCCGCTTCACCGGCCCGGGCAGCTTCAACAGCGGCATTCAGTGCCAGCAAGTTGGTCTGAAACGCAATATCATCGATCGTCTTGATTATCTTGGAGGTCTCCTCGGAAGAGGAATGGATCTCCTTCATCGCCCCATTCATCCTCTCCATCGCTTCTACACCACTTGAGATGAGCGGACCGATATTCTTTACCGCATTTTCAGCATGACTGGCATTTTCAGCGGTCTGCCGGGTTTGTGATGACATCTCCTCCAGTGAAGAGGTGGTTTGCTGTACACCGGCAGCCTGCTCACTGGCACTCTCTGCAAGTTCCTGGCTGGAACTTGAAAGCTGCGTGGACGAGGCATCCACCTGCTCGGTTCCGTTTCGCAATCCGTCTATAACACGGACCAGCGTACGGTTGATGGTGTTACTGAAATACCATGCTGCAAATGCTCCGAGAGCCAAGACCAACAACATGATGATCATCAAAGTGATGACGGTGCTCCTGCGCACATCCGCAGCCAGGGATTCAACCATCTCCATGGGCATACCGATGAAAAGCACTCCGATCACCTCATTATTTTGCCCTACAACCGGCTCATAAGCGGTGAGATAATTAGCACCCAGGATATCGGCCTCGCCAATGTAAGTAGAACGGCGCATCACCGGATCATAAGCATCACTGTCGCTTCCCAAAAAAGTACCTGTAACCCTTCCACCACTGTTATCACGAATACTGGTGGTGATACGCCTGAAGTCATCCCCTTCCCGTTCAAAAATCGTAGCAACAACCCCCAGATCATTTGAAATCTGATCAATCACATCGTTTCTGCCGGCAACCGGATCCCCTTGTTCGTCCACCAGGACACCATCCTCGAGGTTCAGTTGTCCATGATGATACGCCACATAGGTCATCATTGCCTGAATATCGCCCTCCATCTTTCTGTCGAGTGTGAGGCGGCTCATGTCATCGATACCCTTGCCTCCGACAAAAAGCGCAGCAGCGATATAAATGATGCCGGTCACGATAAGTAATGAGACCGTCATGACCAACAGCCGGGTTTGTATGGTCCACTTTTCTGTTTTCTGCTTCCAATTCGACTTTTTCATCTGACTATCCGTTTCTTATTCTCAAAACCTGTTTTGCCCCCCCCATCCGATGTGCCTTTAGAGGTAGTTTTGTGTCATTTTAATAGTAAGTGACACGTGACCTATACCCGCTGTTATCGTTCATGCTTTCCACATCTTAAGCGGGTAAATCAGATTTTGCCTTTTTCAGAAATAAGAAACGGATACGTGTACCTACTGAAAGTCACCGCTTTCAATCAATGCGGCGTGCAGGCGCTTCACAGCCTCATCACCGCTGCCCTCATCCAGCAGGAAGCAAAAATTATGTTTGCTGGCACCCTGACCGATCATTCTGACATTCATATCCGACAACGCCTTGAAAACAACCCGGGCCAAACCGGCGGTATGATTGATGTTATTGCCGATTACCGATACCAGTTCAAAACTTTTTTCGATGTGCAATTGTCCCAACTCCTCAAGATCCCTCAACATACCCTGATCCTGCAGGGTCACATCATCCACGGTCATCGCTACACTGATTTCACTGGTGGTAATGCTGTCAACACTCACTTGATGATCATTAAATACTTTGAAAACCCTGTAGAGAAACCCGTATGTATTAAGCATATCGGGCGTGGTTATTGTCAGCAGACTTTGTTTTCGGCGAATAGTCAATGCCCGTATCAGGGGTGCCTGTCCCACATTTTGATAGATCCAGGTGCCTCCTTCGTCGGGATCGATGCTGCTGCCCACATAAACCGGAATTTCCCTCCATATGGCCGGTATTAACGTAGATGGGTGCAGTATTTTTGCTCCAAAAGTGGCCATCTCAGCGGCTTCCTGAAAACTGAGCTCACGTATAGGCTGGGCACTGGGTGCTATCCGCGGATCGGTGGTAGCTACTCCGCCGACATCGGTCCATATCTCCAGCACATCGACATCCAGGGCCCAGGCAAAGATAGCTGCGCTGTAATCACTGCCTCCCCGGCCTAATGTAGTCCGGATTCCGGATGCGGTACTGCCTATAAATCCTTGCGTGACGACTGTCGGGCGCTCTTCAGAATCAACCAGCGGCTGAAGGTGCTCCCTCGCCAATGGCCCGATAGCATCGAAATCAGGTGTCGCCCTGGAAAAACGGTCATCGGTACGCAAAACAGTAGCGGCATCAAAAAACCTTGCAGGTACATCGATCGATTTCAAACACTCCGTAAACAACCTGCTGGACATGCGTTCGCCAATTCCAAACAAAGAGTCCTGTAGCTCCAGAATCTTCTCTCTTTGTGGATTATCGCCATAACCCGAATCTTCATACGGCTTATGGTCCGGATCCGAGCCCGAGCCCGGTGCGGTCTCACCGGCAACCTTGCTTAAATCTACCAACTCCTCAAGCAGCGAACTCAATTCATCATAAAGATCCTTCAACGCATGGCGTGTGTCCGCACTAACACCGATTTCATCCGCAATAGCCTCATGTTTTTCGACAATCTGTTTGATGATGGGACGTATCCCCTCCATATCCCCTTTACTGGATTTTCCGGCTGCTTCAACAAGGAGATTAGTCGTGCCCTGGGTCGCAGATACGACGACCACGTTGCTTTTTTGCTTTGCGACGATAGCTGCACTGCGATGCATTGCCTCGGCATCGGCCATGGAACTTCCACCAAATTTCGATACGATCTTTTTGCTCTGATTCATGAGGTTTGGATTAAATATCAATATGGACATGAAAAAAAAGCGAGACACCATCTCATAGACGATATCCCGCTTTTTGCGGAGAGAGTGGGATTCGAACCCACGGAGCCCCGTGAAGGGCTCAACACCTTAGCAGGGTGCCGCTTTCGACCACTCAGCCATCTCTCCGTTACCGTAGTAACACGCTGTGAAATGACTTTCAGCAGAGGTTAAAGATACGGCATTCAAAACCGGATTTCAATGCCTTCCGCAATGTTGTTTTCCTTATTCCCGCCGGAATACAGGACCGGGCCCGGAAGTCATCCGGGTTCGGCTCAGCTGACCATCATTTCTGTTCCGCAGTTTGTATATCAACCGCGGGTTCCTGGTCAATTACGTAGATTTGGGCCAGGTTGCGGCCTTCCTGGGCGTAATCCATACCATAACCAAGCACAAACAGTGTTGGAATTTGAAAACCCACATATTCGACGTTAACATAATGCTTGGTTGCATCCGGTTTATGCAGAAGCGTCATCACCTTGACCGAAGCCGGATCTTTTTCTTTAATGCGGTCTACCATATACTTCATAGACAATCCGGTATCCACAATATCCTCAATAAGCACAATATGTCGCCCCTCAATATCGGCATCAAGGTCTTTTCGTTCGGTTACATGACCGGACGATACTTTTTCATCCCCGTAGCTGCTCAATTTGAAAAAATCCACTTCGCAGGGAATGTTGACATGCCGCATCAGGTCGGCAAGAAAAATGAAGGCGCCGTTAAGTATCCCAATGAAGATCGGTTTTTTCTCCTTGTAATCCGTATTGATCTCATCGGCAAGTTCAGCAACACGACTTTGCAGTTGCCCTTTGTTGATGTAAAGTCGAAAAAGTGATCCGTTGCAGATCACGGATTCCGGTTCGTAAAAACTCATCAAGGTTCGTCCGTTTTATTGAGTTTGTTGATTAGAAGGACCGCTTCTCCCTCGGCATGACATCGGGCATGTTCCGCGATTGTACCCATTTCACCACCGTGCAAGGAATGTGGAAATATAACGGCATGAATTTTTCTATCAAAAGAAACCAGTACCAAAGTTTCATTTTTTTGGTCGGAAGCAATTTTCCGGTTGGTCAAATGATCCGAAATCAATTGATGGCCTTGCATTCCCAGAGGCTGAAACCGCTCACCGGCTTCCCAAAAACGAAGTGTAAGGATCTCCGGTAAAGCATTGATGCGCAATTGTAAGCATTCTTTATGCCTACCCGTTTCATACGTACCGGTTGAAAATCGGTATCCCAGCAAATGAGCAGGAGTATCGCCAAGTTCACGGACCCGAATCGTCTCTTCGAATCGGGTATCTGCACGAGGGTATGAACCTGAGGTGCTGCTTTTCATCTCCCCGGTATCGGCTATCGAAACCGGATCCGGGAAAGAGTGTGGCTGAGCCAACACAAAAGAATCGCGATCACGAATCACCCGCAACCGTTCGGAAATCATCACTTCCGCACCGGTCTCTATATGGCGAAGATCATTAAGACGAAACATATCTCCACGACTCCAACCGGTAAATCCCGTCTGTTCACGAATCCAATGGCGAGCTACCGCCGATTGCAGACTTTGGGGGAGTTGCAGCCACCGGCTTCTTATCAGCGATTTTACGCTCTTCCGTGTCACGTAAGTATTACTTCCATCCCTGGCAGGGGCCGGGCCACCGGAATATTGCCTTGCAGTGACATCAGCTACCAGATAATCGAGCATATCTTTGTGCATGGCACCAAAGCCGGCTATTGTCTGCAGGTTTACCCGCCAGCCGGGAAAGTGGTTCTCAAGTTGAGGAAAAACCTTGTTTCGAAGCAGATTGCGGGCATATTCCGACTCCAAATTGGTTTGATCGGTTCGCCAGGGCACTTTGTTCCGACGGGCATACGCTTCCAGGGATTTTCGCGATAGCATCAGCAGCGGACGCAGCCACGGAGGATCATAGACGGGCATCCCACCCCAATGCTCAGGCGCAGATCCCCGTAAAAGCTTCTGAAAAATGGTTTCGGATTGATCTTCCCGGTGATGGGCCAAAGCGACTGCAGCCGCACCCGCATCCTGCATCACCTCGCAGAAAAACGCTCGGCGTATACGTCGGGCATAATCCTGAAAATTTCCTCTGGAATCCCGGAGATCCGCATCTTTATCAGCATCATACGCATAGACCGGGATGCCTTGCGAGTGGCAGAAATCGGTAACAAGTTTTTGATCTTTGTCCGATTCTGCTCCTCTTTTTTTGTAGTTCACATGAGCCACAACCAGGGGATAGTCCAGAACCACCTTCAGCAGATGAAGCATCACCATCGAGTCCAGTCCTCCGCTTACGGCAGCGACAAGTGTTTTTTCCTGCGGGATGCCATAGTGC
>CAYMBG010000060.1:7391-9838 GCA_964388615.1 uncultured Chitinophagales bacterium
AAATTGTGTCTGATTCACATTTACACCCAGGCCCACCAGAATACGATCCCTCTTTTTCCCATTGTACCGGCACTCGGTCAGCATACCCGCCACCTTTTTTCCTGATACAATCAAATCATTGGGCCACTTTATTTTGCTGTCACATGAAATCGTATTTTTAATCGTTTCATTCATGGCCAGCATGGCCGTCAGCGAAATAAGCTGAAGGGACACATCTGAGGTTGGCCGGAAGACCATGCTGAAAGTCAGGTTTTCACCATCTGTGCTATCCCAACTTCTGCCAAACTGCCCTCTTCCCTTTGTCTGGTAATCCGTCAGGCATACCAACCCATCTGACAAGCGGACCCCATCTGTTTGCTGCAGGTAACGGTTTGTTGATGAGAGACTGCGAAAATACCAGAATCTGCGGCCTAACCGGCCTGTCTGCAGCCATTTATTATAGGAGGTTATGTCAAACAATGCCGCAGGTTTATGTTACTGTTACGTCATCCATGATACAAAAAAGGGCCAACATTTCAGGCCCTTTGTTTTGCAATTCATTATGTGTTTTTTCGCTGGAAGACCGGCAATCAGCTTTGGATGCTTAGTAATGAATCCTCGGTTCCATAGGGGTTCGATGCATATCCATCTGCAGAATCATCATTGGCCCATCGCTCGCCATCCAGCAGATAGCGAAAGCGGTACTCGGTTTGCGGAGTTAATCGAAGTGTCGTTTCCCAGGAGCCGTTTTTAGCCTCAAGCTTATTGGCTTCGGTGTCCCACTCATTGAAATCGCCGACTACGGCAACCTCACGGGAAGCCCAATCTTCAGGTACACGGAAAGTAACTTTACATATGGTTCTTTTAGGTGTGAACTTCTTCTCAATCATAGTTCCTTTATTTATTTATTAATTAATTAATAGCAAAACAACAACGATAATATACTGTTATTTTTTTACACAAGTAATCATATCTATCTAACTTTTTTGCAATTAAAATAAACCAGGGCGTATTTATTTTACCATATCAGTACTTTTGCCTTATTTTACACCATATAACAAAGTCCCGGCTATCAACTATTTAACTCCCTTCTCATCTAAGAAAAAAAACATTCGGATTTTATTGCTCTATAAAATAGAGCAAACAACCCAGCCGGTTGAGAATAAAGCAAAAAAGGTTTTACATTCAAGAATCAGAGCGAGTGCGGTCTTGCTTAAGCTTACCTTCATAATCCGTTTTCCAGTCATCCTGAACCTTCAGGGACTCCTTCAGGCTGGAACTTGAAAGCATGGTATCTGCCAACTGCTGCATCTCTTTCAGGGTATGCAGCCGAATAGCCTGTTTAACTTTTGGAATAAGCCTGGGTGTCATGCTGAGTTCAAAAACCCCCATACCAATAAGTACCAATGCGGCAAAAGGATTGGCCGACAACTCACCACAAACGGCTACCGGAACATCATATTTTTCCCCGGCTTTGACCGACATGGATATGAATGTCAAGACAGCAGGATGCAATGGCTGATAAAGATCGGATATCAGATTATTTCCACGATCCACTGCGAGGGTGTACTGGGTAAGGTCATTGGTCCCGATACTCAAGAAATCGGCATGTTCTGCGAACTTTTCTGCCTGTAAAGCCACGCTGGGGACTTCCACCATCACACCTATTTTTACATTATGGTCAACCGGAACTCCTTTTCGCTGTAATCGTTGTTGAGCCTCGCTCAACTCCTGCTTCACCTCAAGAAACTCATCCAGTGTCGATACCATCGGTACAAGAATCCGTGTCCGCCCGGGATATTGCCCCGCCACACGACAAATTGCTTCAAGCTGACTCTGAAGCAACTCCTTTTTTTCCAACAGAATCCGTACACCCCTCCAACCCAGAAACGGATTCGCTTCCTTGGTTTTGATATCCAATACCTTATCACCGCCTACATCGAGCAAACGGATAGTAACCGGCCAGGAACCACTTCCGGAATAAGCTGCTTGACAAAATTCTTCCTGTCGTTTACGGTCCATGGTAACCGGACCCGAATTCATCAACAGGGTGTCTGTTCGTAAAAGTCCGATCCCCTCGGCCCGGTATTTTTCAATGTTCAGTACCTCATCCTCGAAGTCAATGTTGGCCTGTAGCATAATGTGGTTTCCGCATGCCGTTTCTGCCGGCTTTTCCACCACATGACGGAGCAGCTTTTCCTCCTCCTTGTGCCTTTTGATCATTCTTTGATACAAAATGGCAGTATCTCCATCAGGACGTAATATCACATTCTGCCCATATCCATCCAGGACTACCGTATCTCCCTCTCTTGCCTCTCGTGTCGCATTTTTCGTGTCAATAATCATGGGAATACCCATGGCATTGGCAATAATGGAAGCGTGGGAAGTCAGCCCCCCCGTGTTACAGACAATACCTTTTACCCCGTTTCTCGCAAAGGTTACAACCTCCAGTGGCGTCACATCGGCGG
>CAYMBG010000060.1:9938-15857 GCA_964388615.1 uncultured Chitinophagales bacterium
GCCCGCTCAAACTTTTTGTGTTCCTCCGGGACTTGCTCCTCGTCAACCGGCTCCGTATCAATGTTAATATTCCCTTTGGAATACAGGCGCGCCACACCCATTACAAGGCCATCCACGGCTGTAAGACCCTTGATTTTTTTATTTTTTTCCTGAGATGCCTGCTCTTCTGTGAACTCTTCCATACGGTTGAAATTTTAGTCCTCTACCTTGAAGCCATTGTCAAAGAGTGTCTCCATAACCTTCATAGCCTCTTTTTCGTCCGGTCCATCCATCTCCAGTTCCAGCTCCGCCCCCTGTTCCGCTGCGAGTGTCAGCAATCCCAGAATACTCTTCCCATTGATCCTGTATCCATACATATGGATATGAAAATCCGATTTGTAGCGGGATATCTCCTGGACTATGACCGAGGCCGGGCGGGCATGTATCCCGGCCGCATTTTTTACCGTTACTTTTTTCTTAATCATCCTAAAAATTACAAATTTGGTAGCACATTTGCATAAACAATGCTTTCACTACAAGTTACACTTTGATTGCACATTTTGTAACTTCTTTCTCTGATTTTATTACAAACTAAACAACATGGTTATGTCGGTTACCCTGGATGATGTAAAATATATGGCAAATCTCGCGCGTCTGCAGTTATCGGATGAAGAGGCGCAGTCCCTTGTTAAGGATATGAATGATATTTTGGGCTACATGGATCATTTGGCACAGGTTGACTCCTCCGATGTTCCACCACTGGAACACATAACAGAAACCCAATCCGGTTTCCGGCCCGACAAAGCTCAGACTCCGCTGGACCATGAGCAAGCCCTGAAAAATGCCCCGGATGCCGATGCGGACTATTTCCGCGTACCGCGTGTGATTGATTGATTGGTTGATTGGTTGCACCATCCCCGAATTTTATCGCACCTGAATGGCATCAATCTTTTTGATATACCTCTCAGAAAACCGGTTTTGAAAAAAAATCATTTCTCCAAAATATGACCAAGAAAAGGCGCCAATCCTCAGACAGAAAAAAAGCAAAACGTGAATCACGCCACAATAGTGGATTCACCGCACCCATCACAGATTACTGGGAATCACTGCCTCTGAAAATCCGGCATTTAATCATTCTCCTGTTTCTGTTTACCCTACCCTCCTTCTTGTTCAGTGAAGTTTACTTTGGAGGACAACAGTTTGTCGCCCATGATATTCAACAGTTTCGGGCTACGGCTCAGTCTGTTATCGAATACCAGGAAGAAACCGGAGACGATGCCCTCTGGGCTACTCATATATTCAGTGGGATGCCCGCCTACACCGTCATCAAAAACAAGGCGTTCACCCATGTTGACAATCTCCTGCGCCGCGCATTTACCAGAGTTTTTATTCCTGTACTACCTTTCATGATCTGCGTAACGGGGGTTTACTTCTTTTTCTGGCTGATGGGTTATCGCCCCCTGCCTTCTGCCCTGGCGGCAATAGCCATCTGTTTAACCACTTACATCCCCATCATTGTCGGTGCAGGACATAACTCCAAATTAATTGCCTACTCGTTCATTCCCTGGGTAATGGCAGGCTATTGGATGCTCTCCCGGAGTGAAAACCGGCTTATGGGGCTGTTTCTTTTCGCTATTACTCTCAATTTCACTTTGCGGGCCGAGCATGTTCAGGTACTTTATTATTTCCTTTTTGTACTTGGAATCTGGTTTATTTACGACAGCTTCAGCGCCTGGCGCCTTCAGACATTACCCGTCTGGACAAAGCGTGCGGCATTGATGATCCTCGCCGGCCTACTGGCACTTGCCGCCAACATCCAGCCTTACTGGAGTGTCTATGAATATTCCGAACACAGCATAAGGGGTGGATCCGAACTACAAAGCGAAACAACGGGTCAGGGGGGGCTGGATATTGATTATGCTTTTGCTTGGTCACAGGGACGCGGAGAGCTTCTTACTCTCATAATTCCGGATAGTTTTGGCGGATCTTCGGCTGATGGCACGTACTGGGGACCAAAGTCTTTTACAAGCGGGCCTCATTACCTTGGCGCTATTATCTTTCTGATGTTTCTTGTTGGGCTGTTTCGCGCCCCCGACCGGCTGAAGTATGTATTTTTGGGCTCCGGTACTTTAACCTTACTGTTCTCCCTCGGCGAAAACTTTTACAGTTTCAATTACCTGTTTTTTCAATTCATGCCTTTTTTCAACAAGTTCCGTACGCCGGAAATGTGGTTGATTGTCACCGTATTCTGCTGCGTCATAATTGCGGCAATGGGTATGAAATGGATGTACGACTCCTGGAATGACAAGAGCCTTTCGTTGCAAAAACTGTACGCCCCAGCGGGCACAGCATTGGCTATCGCACTTATTTTCTCGATTTTTTCCGGTTCGATCCTGAGTTTCGAAAAACCAGGTGAACAACAGCAACTCGCGCAACAAATCGCTTCGCAACAGGGAATGAGCGCGGATGATCCGCAAGTCCAGCAGTTCGCCGCACGGCATATCGAACAGGAGATCAAACCTGAACGCGAGGCAAAAGCCGCTTCCGACAGTCTTCGCCTGCTGCTTTTCTTGCTGCTTGGCTCCGGACTTCTCGCCGGTACAGCCTTGAGATATATTCCGGCCAACTATACCCTTGCCGGTTTGGTTCTGCTTGGAGCTGTTGACCTGGTACAGGTCGGCAACCGATATGTTGACAAAAGCGGGTTGTCCCCCGGAGATTTGGACAGCTACGATGTTGTGAATAATGAGGTACGGGACTTGGATCGCTATATTGAACAGAATAAAACGGACAGTCAACAGTGGCCCTGGCGAAGCTTTCCGCTTGGCGACAATCCCTTCAACAACGCAGTGCCGGCCGCTTTTGTCTATCCTTCCATCGGCGGATATTCCGGGGCGAAACTTAGCAACTATCAGGACCTTATTGAACATGCCATCTATACCGGTCCGACGGGAATTAATAATGAGGTTCTCAATATGCTCAACACCCGGTTCCTGACCTATCCCAACCCAATCGATCTTCCGGGATGGGATGTGGCCTTCGAAGGGGATCATGGTGTGGTCCTGGAGAACAGCAACCCACTCCCCAAGGCCTGGTTTGTCGATGACCTGTTGGTGGCTGAGAGTGCTCATGAAGCGATGGATCAGCTCGTTCAGCTCAACACTGCCGATGCGGCTATTCTACAGGATGTAGATGATGTTCCTCAAATTCAACAAACAGACAATCGGGAAGCCGTTGTCACGGAGTACGGACCCCGGGAGATCCGGTTGGATATCCAAACGACAACACCGTCATTCCTGGTGCTCAGCGAAGTCTATTATCCCGCGGGGTGGCACGCTGCATTGAATGGCGAAGAAATTGCTATCCATCGAACGAATTATGTGCTGCGCGGTTTTGAGATACCGGCCGGAGAACATGAACTTACGCTTCGATTTGATCCGCGGTCCCACATTCTCGGAGGTCGCCTCTCCTGGGTTTTTAATATTCTTATCTTGTTAATCGGCGTTGCGGCATTCGGGTTCAGATACCGTGAAAAATGAAAAGGAAGAAAGCCATATCAGCCGACGAATCCTCCGGAAAAACCAGCGGGAGGTCCGGTCAGTCAGCACCGTCTGTCCGGTCAACAGACCAAAAAAATGTACTGATTATCACGTATTACTGGCCGCCCAGTGGTGGAGCAGGTGTTCAGCGTTTTCTGAAATTTGTTAAATATTTTCGTGATTACGGGATCAATCCTGTTGTCCTGACATGCGCCAACCCTACCTATCCCATCAAGGACTCGTCCCTTGCCGATGACATACCGGAAGGAACGGTTGTACGATACGCTCACTCCGTCGAACCATTCGGCATCTACAGCCTGCTGACCGGATCCACGCCCGAAAAGGCCGCCAATCCCACTACCATATTGACGGGAAATAAATTGAATCCGTTGCAACGTATGGTTCGATGGCTGCGTGCAAACCTTTTTGTACCGGATGCGCGTCTCGGTTGGGTCCTTTTCGCACGGCGCCAAGCCCGCAAATTAATAGAAGAGTTCGCAATAACTGAAATCGTAACCACCGGTCCGCCGCATTCCACCCACTTTATCGGGAAATGGCTGAAACAAAAAACCGGTGTCCGGTGGATAGCGGACTTCCGCGATCCATGGACCGATATCCATTACAACCGTGCACTACCGAGAACCGCTAAAACGCGTCAGCGGGATGAGCGTATGGAAATCGCCGTATTGAAAGCGGCCGACGAGGTAACCGTCACCGCCCCTGGTACCGGACGCTATTTTTCCAGCAAGGTTGACCGCACCTACCATACCATTCCCAATGGATTTGACCCGGATGATTTTTCTGATCAAGCCCAACCGGATGCAACTATCTGCACCCCCTCATCGGAAAACAGCGGATCGATGATCTTTACGATACGTCACATCGGCACCATAACCGAAACTTGTATACCATTCAATCTTCTGCGGGCGCTTTCCCGGCTTCCGGCCACTGACTTCCGCATGGAATTTATCGGTCCGGTGCACCCCGAACTCCAGAATCAGGTTTCTGCCCATGCTCTTGAAGACCGGGTACGGATTATTTCTCACGTACCGCACAAGCAGGCCACCACGCTAATGCAAAGCGCGGATTTGAATGTGGTGGTTGTTCACCGTTCCGATGACAGCCGCATTCTCATTCCGGGCAAACTGTATGACTACTTGAATGCCCGAAAACCGATAATGGCGATCGGTCCGACAGACGGGGATGCAGCCGCTATTATCCGGGATTGCCGTATCGGTAAAACATTTGGCTATGAAGATCATAAAGGCCCGGAAGATTGGATAAAAACATTGGCCGGCAAAAAAACATCCCCTATGGATACCGATTATGGCTACGAACCGGACCTACAGATGATAAACCGCTACTCCAGATCCGAGCTGACCCGGATATTTGCTTCCATCCTGCACAGCGAATCCAATACCGGCGCTCAAATCAATGCAGTTGGTGTTTCCACCTTTACATAAACTGAAAACCATGAAATACGGTATCATCACCCCGGCCTACAACGAAGCAGGATTCCTGGAAGACTTCATGCATTCGGTTATCATGCAAAGCTGTAAACCGGATACGTTCCTTATTGTCGATGATGGCTCTACGGATGAAACTGCGGCCATTGCAAAACAGATCGCCTCCGAACACGAATGGATCTCCGTCATCACGCGCCCGGGAGAAGCCCGGTATCAAATTGGTTCCAAGGTAGTTGACAACTTTAATTACGGACTGGATAATTCGGCAAGCTCCAACTGGGATTTTGTAGTAAAACTCGACGCTGACCTGATCCTGCCACCGGATTATTTTGAGAAAATCAGCCGCCAATTACAGGAAAACCCGGATCTTGGAATATGCGGTGGGGTATGCGCGGTTCCGTTACAAGAAAGCGATCACTCCAGAACAAACGGTGGAACCGATAACAACCAGAATCCTTATGGGCGGTTCGACCCTTCCCAGTTAAAAGTTGAGAAACTCACAGACCGGTTTCATGTCCGTGGCCCGATAAAATCATACCGGATGGCGTGTTTCAAAGATATAAACGGATTGCGGTCACTCTATGGATGGGATACCCTGGATGAGTTATTGGCCGAGTACCATGGCTGGAGAATTGAAATCATCCCGGAACTAAAAGTAATACATAGACGTCCAACCGGCACCAAAACAGCTACATTGCATCTTCACATCATCACCGGAGAGATGTTTTACAGATTGGGGTATGGTCCGCTTATCTCATTTCTGGCCTCCGCCAAAAGGTACCGTATGTCACCTTTTGTTATATCGGCACTGATGAGTTGGGCAGGATATATCAGAGCAGCTATAAGAAGAGACGAGCGGTATGTCAGCCGGGATGAAATGCGATTCATCCGTAAGCTGAGATACCGTAGAATGAAAAGCAAACTGCTGCCTTTCA
>CAYMBG010000061.1:0-15779 GCA_964388615.1 uncultured Chitinophagales bacterium
GCCTGGCCATACCGCAATGGCGTGTCGACGCTGGTCAGGCCGGTGACAATATCTTTTATCCCGGACAGGTATTGGGTTTTGAGTTGACCCATGGCATCGCCGAGGGAGAAGAAGCCGAAGGTGTCGTGATGTGGGATGAACTGAATGCTGTTGAACTATCTGTTCCTACTACTGTTAACGAACCTGCACATATTGTTGAGTCTTTTGAGTTGAAGCAGAACTATCCCAATCCTTTTAATCCTGTGACCAACATCGCTTATGAAATTCCGAACGATGCCCATGTCTCACTGGAAATATTTAACTCACTCGGCCAAAAAGTTGCAACGCTTGTGGACCAAAGGCAGTCGGCTGGTGTGCATCAAGTACATTTTAATGCCGAATCTCTCTCGAGTGGTATCTATCTGTACCGCCTTCGCTCAGGCAGTTTCAACCAAACAAAGCAAATGCTTCTGATTAAATAAGCTTCTAAAGCAAAACATCTCATAACTTTTTTTGGGAAAAAGGGGGCCAGGACTAATATAAGTCCGGCTCCCTTTCGTATTTTACGGTTAATCCAAAATGAACATATTTTCATAGTACTTTCAGATTACATGGTTACCTTTTGGTTATGGGTATAATGGCTTCTTAGCCCTGTCATGCCATTTGATGTAATTGCAGCAATAGTTAAGCGTCCGGTTATGGAAAAACTGAATATTGATAAAATTGCCAAATATGCGTTTGTCTCTCGGTCTGTGGTTTCAAGGGTCCTGAACGGGCACCCGAATGTCAGTGATTCGGCACGGGAGCGCGTGCAGAAAGTCATCAAGAAGTACAATTACCGCCGGAACACGGTAGCGAGGAGCCTGGCTATAAATAAAACGAATGAAATTGGGTTAATCACGATAAGAAGTGCGGATGAAGTATTGAGTACCGGTGTAAGTACGCTGACCCATTTGGGGATTTTTGATGAGTGCGTCAGACAGGGTTTCTTTGTCAGACATCTTTACATATCACCTGACATGAAAGAAAACTACAAAAATAAAATCCTGAGCGAGCATCAACTTGAAGGTTTCATTCTTTTAAATCAGGAGGCGAATAATCTTGTTTTTTCTGATAGTGATGAGCATGAACCCCCGGCAGTTCTAATTGGACATGCGCCTGCTTATCAAAAGGTCCATTCCGTGGATGTTGACAATTATGACGGTGCCTATAAGGCTACAAAGCATCTCATAGATCTTGGTTATTTCCGGATTGGGACCATGTTTGGCAGTCTCCAATTACAGGAGACCGAGGATCGGCTGAGGGGATATATGCAAGCGATGCTGGATGCCGGTTATCCTGTGAAAGATGAACAAATTGTGATAGGAGAATATTCCCAGAAAAGTGGTTTTGATATCATGTCCAATTGGATTCGAAAAGGGCTGGAACTGGAAGCGGTTTTTTGTGCAAGTGATACGATGGCAATGGGTGCTTTATCGGCACTTCAAGAACACGGACGCAAGGTTCCCGGTGATATGGCCGTCATCGGTTTTGATGATCACCCCCTTTCAAACTATACCATTCCACCGCTCACTACCATCAGACAACCCATTTACAGAAAGGGACAGCGTGCCGCTGAATTGTTGATTCAAAAGATATATGGAAATGACTCTGATGTTGTCCATGAAAATCTGGATTCAGAGCTTATCATCAGACGCAGTTGTGGATACCCTTTTACTTCCTGATACGAGCTCAACGTGAAAAACTATTATTGATGCTTTATGAAAATTAATCGACATATTCTTGTAGTGGATGATGATGAATCGATCCACCAGGACTTTGAAAAAATCCTGAATGGTCCATCTTATTCCAGTGGTGATGATTACGATGCCTTAAAAAAAGAACTTTTTGACCTCGATAAAACGGCTTCTAAAGCGGTGGATATTCGCTATGAAATGGATCATGCCTATCAGGGGGAAGAAGCTGTAAATATGGTAACGGAACAAGCCGATGCCGGCAACCCTTATTCCCTTATTTTTATGGATGTCCGCATGCCGCCCGGCATGGATGGTATTCAAACTATTCAGAGTATATGGCAACGCTATCCGGATATTGAGATGGTTATTTGTACGGCCTATTCCGATCATTCATGGGAGAAGATCATCCAACTCCTGGGGAGTTCTGACAATTTGTTGTTCATGAAGAAGCCGTTTGATGCAACCGCATTGAAGCAAGTAGCGTTGAGCCTTACGACCAAATGGCAATTGCAAAGAGAAACCATGTTGCATACCGATCAACTTGAAAAAAAGGTTCAGGAGCGCACCCAGCAATTGATCGATATGGTCGTGGAGTTTAAAAAAGTAAAGGAGAAGGCACAAAAGCAGTCACAGTCGGACAGGGCATACCTGGCATCGGTGAGTGATCAGATTCGTACCCAGATAGGAGTTGTTTCGGAGATGAATGATATGCTACTCAAAACAGATTTGAACAACGAACAGATGGAGCTTTCGGAATTGATCGGTAACAATGCGGAGGCCATCACCCATATGACCGACGATATCCTGGAATTTTCAAAAAATGAGACAGGTAAGTTTAAACTTCAGGAGTTGTCTTTCAGTCTGCGCAGGCTCATGGAAGATGTGAGGAAAACGATTGCCCTGGCAGCTAAAGGAAAACCGGTTGAGGTCAGTTGCGCTCTTGATGATCAGATTCCGGATATGTTGGTCGGAGATCCGGATAAAATTCAGAAAATTTTACTCAATTTTGGTCTGAATGCCATCCAGGACACCGAGAGAGGGACGATCACATTTGCTGTTAACGCATTGAACCTCTATGAGAAAGAGGTTCATTTGAGTTTTTCTGTAAAGGATACCGGGAAAGGGATCCCAGCTGAAAAAATTGGAAATATTTTTGAGCCCTTTGAGTTTGTAAATTATGAAACGAACGATTCTGTTTCCGGATCCGGGCTTGGACTTGCAATTAACAAACAATTGGCTGAAATCATGGAAGGTGATGTCGGCGCCAAAAGTAAAGTGGACCAGGGCTCTCAATTCTGGTTTACGGTTAAATTGGTAGTGAATAGCTGATTTTTTTGCTCTACGTGGTGATGATGTTTGTCTTTTTTTGATACCTTTAGTTATTGGGGTGATCTTATGATTTCTTCGGGCCTTATTTACAAATCTTCTTCCCAATTGTTTCTATTCCTTTTGTTATTTCCGTTAGCCACTATGACAGTGGCCAATCCACCGGAAATTATCAGGTTCTCTCATCTGACTTCGGAAAACGGGCTTACTCAGAATTACATATCCGCCATCTTACATGACAGTGATGGATTTATGTGGTTTGGATCGCAGGGTGGTCTGAATAAGTTTGATGGCTATGAATTCACTACCTATCAAAAAGACCCGGGGAACCCCAATAGTCTGAGGGGTAATTATATAAGACATATTTACGAGGATAGCCAAAACAACCTGTGGATCGCCGTACGCGCCGGGGGACTTAGCCGATATGACCGTGAAAAAGATGAGTTTCATCATTTTTATGAGAGTCCGGAGGGAGAAGAAACACTGACCAGTAACTCGGTTTCGGTTATCCATGAAGATCGTAGTAACAATTTGTGGGTTGGCACTACTTGGGGTTTGAATCGCATAGACCGTGATACCTGGGAATATAACAACTATCTTGATGACAATGAGTCCCCGGAATCATTGAGCGGTAATATGATATACAGTATTTATGAGGATAGCCGTGGAAACCTCTGGATTGGTACGGATAACGGGCTGAATCTGATGGACCGCGAGGACGAGACTTTCAAGCATTATCATTATGACTCCGATGATCCTCAAAGCCTTGGAGCTAATCAAGTAAACGCCATATATGAGGATTTACAAGGAAATCTTTGGGTCGGAACCTCTGGTGGAGGCATCAATCTTTTTGATTACGAAACGGAACAATTTCAAAGGTTTATTTTTGATGAAAAAGATCCGCAAAGCATAAGCGGCAATACGGTGCTGGATATATTGGAAGACAGCAAAGGCGTGTTGTGGGTGGTTACCGAAAATCAGGGGCTTAATGTCTTGAATCGAGAGGATCATACTTTTTATAACTATCGTAGCCAGCGAAATAATCCCAATAGTCTCAACAGTGATGCTGTGATAAGTATTTATGAAGGCAGGGACCAAACTCTCTGGGTTGGCACCACCGGCAGCGGGCTGAATTATACAGACAGACTGGGCTCTGAGTTCGTACACTACCAACAGGAACCCGATCTTAAGAATACCATTGGCAGTAACATTATTCGCAGCTTTATTGAGGACAGTAACGATGATTTCTGGGTTGGCACAGATGGTGGGGGATTGAATCGTTTCAATCGTCGAACCGGTGAGTTTTTCGAGTACCGCCATGACCCTCTCGACGGGAATTCGATACCAAGTGACGTCATTCTGGACATCGAACAGGCCGATGAGGGGAACATTTGGCTGGGTACTTATGGAGGGGGGCTTAGCTTATTTGATCCGCAGGAACATGATTTTACCCATTTTCAAAAAGATGCGGCCGACCCTGGCAGTTTGAATGATGACGATATTTTCGCCTTGTACAAAGACTCGCAGAATTATTTGTGGATTGGCACGAACAAAGGGGGACTCAACCGTTTTAACCCGGAGTCGGGGGAATTTATTCATTACACCAACAATCCAGATAATATCAACGACCCTGGCGGACCGGACAACAACTCCATCAGAGCCATCTTTGAGGACCAGTTTGAAGATATGTGGTTTGGCTCCTATGGTGAAAGGCTGATCAGGTACGATCGAAGTAAAGATCTTTTTCATTTTTACGATGTTAATTCCGGGCATCTGTACAGCAGTGTTATACTTAGTATTTTTGAAGATTCCAATGATCGGCTTTGGCTTGCAACAAGAGGCGGTGGTTTGAAGCTTTTTGACCGGGATTCTGATACGGTACCTGTATCTTACAACGTTTCTGACGGACTTCCTGGAAATGTCGTCAACGATATTCTGGAGGATAAAAACGGGTATCTTTGGTTGAGCACGAACAATGGGATATCCAGATTTGACCCTTCAAGTGAGGATTTTACGAATTTCAGCCTGGCAGATGGCCTTCAGGGGCGGGAGTTCAATTCAGGGGCGAGTTATCTGGATGGTGAAGGATATATGTATTTTGGCGGAGTAAATGGGTTCAACCGTTTTCATCCCGACAGCGTGGAGATCGAAAAAAGAGTTCCACCCATTGTACTTACCGATTTTCAAATATTAAACGAATCGGTTGAAATCAGCAGCCAATCCCCGTTGAGGAAGCATATAAGTCAGGTTGATGAGGTAAAGCTTTCTCATGATGTTTCTGTGATTACATTCAATTATGCAACACTGAATTATCAAAGAAACAAAAATGATCAATTTGCTTACTTGATGGAAGGCTTCGACGAGGAGTGGAATTATGTAGGGTCGCAAAGAACTGCAACATACACCAATCTGGATCCTGGTAATTATGTGTTCAAAGTCAGGGCTTCTAATAAAGACGGGGTTTGGGGGGGAGCGGAAGCTTCCGTGGGCGTTGTTATTACACCACCATTTTGGCAGACGGCCTGGTTTCAATTGTTGGCGGCTTTTCTGAGTCTGGGAATAGTCATTTCCGCTATCCATTTTCGAATGAGCAGCATCAAAAAACAGAACCGGAAATTGGAAAAAAAGGTATCCAAGCGTACAGAACAGCTAAACAAAAAGAATAGTGATCTCGAAAAAGCCCTTACTGACTTGAAAGAGACCCGTAGCAAATTGATTGAAGAGGCTCATAAAGCCGGTATGGCCGATCTTGCGACCGGGGTATTGCATAATGTGGGGAATTTGCTCAACAGCGTTAATGTTTCGGCAACCATGATAAACGATGGTATTAACAATTTAAAATTGCTGGATTTCAAGGAAGCAAACAAATTGTTGCGGGAGCATATGGATGACCTTGAGAATTTCATCATCAAAGACCCCAAAGCAAAGAAGTTGTTAGAGTTTTATTTGATGCTTGAGGAGCCGATGGATAGGGAATATGAGGAGCTTAGAGTGCAGAAGCAAAGACTTGCTGAAAAAATCAGAATCATTACCGATGTAGTAGCTGCGCAGCAAACATTTTCACAAGCCGGACGGGTGTCGGAAAATATCTCCCTTCAGCAGGTTGTTGAAGACACCGTGGTGTTGAAATCATCCGGCTTCAAAAAGAATCAAATCCACATCCGTACGAATTTCCAGACCGATGAAACGGTGGATGTTGAGAAATCTAAATTGATACACATACTGATTAATCTGTTCAATAATGCAAAGGAGGCCATGCAGAAAGTCTCGAATGAGCGGATTCTTACAATAGAAACTTACCATAACAGAGAGGGTGTTTTTCTATCGGTAGCAGACACTGGTGAAGGTATTGATGAAACGATGATGACCAAAATTTTCACCCATGGATTTACCACCAAGGAAACCGGGCACGGTTATGGGCTGCACAGTTGCGCCAACTACATGAAGGAGATGGGTGGGGCGCTGCAAGTGCATAGCGATGGCCCCGGCCGGGGCGCTAATTTCGTGCTTATGTTTCCAAAGAGAAAAAAAACCAATAAGAGTGCGGTTGCGGCTGAAACAACTGTAAACTAAGCTACAGACAGCGATCATACATTTATAAAATGTCCATGGTCACATTGCCGTGAAAACTTTCTTAATAGGTAGTAGGAAAATATCCCTTATTTCCATACGTGATATCCTGAATATCTGCTCCAAGTTAATAGGTAATGCAGGAGGCTTTCGATTCTGATTTTTACTTTTGTAAAAAAACGATGCCAGAAGTTTGCAAAGATAAAAATCTGTGACCTATGCTGTAAGGAGGGATAAAATACCAAAAAATAAAAAAAAGCCTTGCAAGGTGTTGGTTGTCAACAATATGCAAGGCTTATAGTGCCGAAGGCGGGACTCGAACCCGCACGAGCGTAGCTCACACGTCCCTGAAACGTGCGCGTCTACCAATTCCGCCACTTCGGCTTTATTTATTCCTGTCTATAATTTCTGCCACAGCACTGCTTTAATCGCAAACCGGAACAGAAATATTCGGAATAACTTTCATGGTGACCAAAGATAAGGACTCCCGCCCAAATTGCAATGACCTAAAGGTAAGCTCCACTATTTTTTTTTGCTTTCCGGCTCCTTTGGAAGGCCTGTATTGTTATTGAGAATCACATTACCCGTACTTTGCATGCGAGAACCGGATACACCAGTTCTATCATCATCCCATTACGTCCCTTTTGTCATAAATGTGTCTCATCATTTTGAGGTAGTCCTGCTTTAGGCGAATATTTCGTCGATTCATCATGATTTCCGCCGTCTCCATCGCCTTTTCAAATTGGTAATATTCTGTTCCTTCCGGACTCACCCAACTAAAAGAGGGGACGTGTTTCGGAGGAAAACCATAAGTGAATATATTGCAAAAAACACCACAGATTGTTCCTGCGGAAAGCGTTGTATTAATGGCTGTCTTGCCGTGGTCACCCATCACTGTACCGAAAAATTGCAGGGATGATTTGTAAATGTTTCCAGTCGACCAATCCGGGATTTTAATCGGTTTGTAATTGTTTTTCAAGTTCGATGACGTCGTATTTGCTCCCAGGTTACACCATTCGCCGATCAGGCTGTTGCCCAGAAACCCGTCGTGAGCCTTGTTGGAATGGCTATGGATGATCACATTCTGGATTTCACCGCTGACCTTGCATACCGGACCGATCGTTGTTCCGGCATACATCTGAGCACCTATCTTCAGGACGGAGCTTTCACACAGTGCGCTGGGACCCTGAATGACCGCCCCGTACATGACATGGGAGTTAGGCCCAAGATAAACAGGTCCACCGGAAGCATCGATCACTGCTCCGGGATCCACACGGGCACCCGGTTCTGCATAAATATCCTTTTCACTATTGAGAATAGCCTGTGGAAACATTTTTTGTAATGCGGTCCGGGACTTTTCCAGCAGCGTTACATCTTTTCGGATTTCAGTCTCATTTTGCTGAAAGAGATCCCAGAGATACCCGATCAGGGTCCCTGATTCCGTTTCTGTGACAGTTGCGGGTTCAAAATCAGTGTTTCCTTCTTTGAAATGTTTCTGGCTCTGAGTTGATTTCAACTTGATGGCCACGATAGCTCCGCTTTTTCGTAAAGCTTCGCCACAACGCAGTTTTCGGACCGATTTTGCCGCTTCGGTGTCTGGTAACCATCGGGCATTGATCCAGATCACCTCATTGTTGCTTTTGGGATGATCACCAGGAAAAAGATAAGTGAGCGGTGTCCGTGGTATTCGTGATATGTGTTGAGGATTCAAATACCGCTGCCACTTCTCTTGTATGGTGAATATTCCGATTCGAAGGTCATCCACCGGCCGGGTCAGTGTTAGTGGGGCGAATAGCCGGTCTCCCTCGTCTTCGAAAAAACAGATCGTCATGATGTATGTGATTGGTCCCGTTTTGTTGCTCTCTTATGATAACTTGTCATTGAAATATAAAAGTTTTGAGGCGAAAGCAAAGAATGTTGTAATAAATAAGTATTTTTTTATTTATCACTTTAGATTTGATAAATTCAATGATTACATAGCATCAATCCGGCTATCACGGAACGGAATACCTCGAATGCGTTCGGTTGCATTACGGTTTTCCGGTCATTTTTTTAACATTCATTAGATAAAGAGACTGATATCATGTGTGGAATTGTAGGATATATTGGTAAGCGCCAGGCTTCAGAGGTCATTTTAAACGGATTGCAGCGACTGGAATACCGCGGGTATGACTCGGCCGGATTTGCCATCCTGGACGATGATATGAAAATTCTGAAAGTCAAGGGAAAGGTAGCGCAACTTGTTGAATTGGATAAAAAAGAGAAAACGGAGGGTCATCTTGGTATTGGCCATACCCGCTGGGCGACTCACGGTGAGCCCAGTGAGGTAAATGCGCACCCGCATACCGGGGCATCAGGTAAGTTTGCATTGGTTCACAATGGTATCATTGAAAATTATGATGTGCTACGACAAGATCTGGAAAGGAAAGGACATAAGTTTACCGGTGAGACTGATACCGAGGTGCTGGCTTACCTGATCGAGGAGATCCATGAGGTAAGTGATATCGATTTCTTTGAGGCTGTACAGCAGGCCTTGCTTCAGGTGAAGGGAACCTATGGTATCGCAGTTATTCATAAATACACACCCGACCGGATTATTGTGGCCCGAAAGGGATCGCCGCTACTTATTGGAATCGGAAAGGATGAATTTTTTGTAGCCTCGGATGCATCACCGGTCATTGAATATACCAAAAAAGTGGTATACCTCGAGGATGAAGAGATGGCGGTAGTAACCCGGGATGGATATGAAGTTTCTACGCTGAAGAATGTCTCGCTGACCAAAGAAGTGTACGAATTGGCGATGAGCCTGGAGCAGATCGAAAAGCAAGGGTTTCCTCATTTTATGCTTAAGGAGATTTTTGAACAGGGCGATACGATCGCTGATTGTATGCGAGGACGGTTGATGGTAGCCGAGAATCGGATTCAGCTGGGCGGTATTTACAATGAATTGGACCGCATTGCCAGTGCTCGTCGTGTTGTAATTGCAGCCTGCGGGACAAGCTGGCACGCCGGGCTGGTTGGAGAGTACTTGTTTGAGTACCTGGCTCATATGTCCGTGGAAGTGGAGTATGCCTCCGAGTTTCGATATCGCGAACAACTGATCGATGAACGCGATGTAATGATTGTCATATCCCAAAGCGGCGAAACAGCTGATACCCTGGCAGCGATGCGTGAAGCCAAGCGCAGGGGAGCCCTGGTCCTGGGGATCTGCAATGTGGTGGGGTCTACTATTGCAAGGGAAAGCGATGCCGGAATCTATACACACGCTGGACCCGAGATTGGTGTGGCGTCCACCAAAGCATTTACCGCACAGGTAACGGTGCTGACCATGATGGCCATGTTGCTTGGACGTCAAAATAACATCCTTTCTGATGAACTGATGACCAAGCTGGTTACCGAGCTCAACGAAATCCCGTCTCTTGTGGAGCAAATGCTTGAGGACACCCAGCATGTTGAACATATTGCGCGGTTGTTTACCTATGCCCCGAATTTCTTGTACCTGGGCCGGTCTTATAACTTTCCTGTTGCTTTGGAGGGTGCGCTCAAACTCAAGGAGATTTCCTATATTCATGCACAGGGATATCCTGCCGCAGAGATGAAACATGGCCCGATAGCACTGATTGATGAACACATGCCGATAGTGGTGATTGCCGCTACGGATCATACTAATGATAAAATGATCAGTAATATTGAAGAGGTTAAAGCAAGGAAGGGACGCATTATCGCTATCTCTTCTGACGGAAAGTCGGAGGTGGCTCGTTTGGCGGAGTTCAATATCACCATACCGGAGATCCATGACTGTCTATCCCCGCTTCTGACAGCAATACCCTTGCAGTTGCTTTCGTATTATATAGCAGTTAACCGTAAATGTAACGTGGATCAGCCCCGTAATCTGGCTAAAAGTGTCACGGTTGAGTAATACCGGTGATCTCTAATGAGTGGCGAACAAAATAAGCGGGTATCAAAGAATGTTGCGCATGCCGAAAGGCCTGCAGTTACCTTCCATATAAAAAATATGGTTTGCGACCGGTGTATCATGACGGTGGAGTCGTTATTGCGTAATAATGGTTATCAGATTCAGGATGTCCTGCTGGGTCAGGCTACTATCTCCCCCCAACCCGATACCCAGGAATGGAAAAAACTGGAGAGCGCACTTCAGAGTGTGGGTTTTGAGATTGCAAGAAGCCGCCGGGAGGAAATGGTGGCAGCGATTAAGTCGGAACTGATCAACTACCTCAATGTGACGCAACAAGGAGAGGAGCTGCCATTGATTTCGGATTATCTGTCCCAAAAAATGCATCGCTCTTATCCCACTTTGAGCCGGACATTTACAGCTTCAGAGGGTCTTAGTATTGAAAAATACCTGATTCGGCTGCGGATTGAGCGAGTGAAAGAGCTTTTGAATTTCGGCGACATGTCCTTGAGCGAAATTGCATGGAACCTGGGTTACAACAGCGTACAACATCTTTCCGCGCAATTTAAATCTGTAACAGGCAAGTCTGTTTCCGAATACAAAGCGCATAAAGGTTTCTCCCGAAAAAAACTGGATGCCATCAAGTAGGTGATAAGCGACGTTCCGGCCAAGGTTGCAGTATAGCTGTCATGTTATCGCCGCTCCATTTTCGCCGGTTTTCGGGCGGATGTATCAACATAACAGCGGACCGTCAAAATTTTGTAACATATACGCACGCTCATGTAACGTATCACGGTATGGCAGGTCTTATTTTAACAAGCATTAGTTAAAAACTCACATCGATTAAGTGAGATCATGTCTCAAGACGATAAAAATCAAAACATTTCCAGTACCGGCAATACGATGACCGAAGGTGCGACACAAAAACGGACTCACAAACATCGTGACGATGATAATAGATCCATCGAAAACCATTCGGAGACATTACAGGTCGAAGGCATGAGTTGTGCCACTTGTGTGGCTAATGTTGAGCGGGCTTTGCAATCCGTTGAAGGCGTTGAAAGGGCGGATGTCAGTATGGCTACTTCCGAGGCGCGTGTTGACCATAAGGGAGGTAATATAGATGAATTGATAAACGCGGTGGAAAAAGCGGGGTACACCGCACGGCCTTTGGATGAATGGGGAAGAACCCTGGATGCAGCAACAGACAGGGACTCTGAGGATGTGGATGAAAGTGATGATGCGGGGGGAATCGCTGAGAAAAAGTCGGAACTATCATCATCCAAAACTGCCTCGGCCACATCCAGCTTCAAAAGGAAGTTCTGGACGGCTTTGCCGATCGCCGCAGTTATTTTTGTGATGGACATGGGGCCTATGTTTATACCGGCCTGGCAAGTTTGGGTGGAAGGACATTTGTTTCTCTGGAACAGCGTACAAATGGCCTTGACCGCAGTCATCCTGTTTTACACCGGCTCATCATTTTTTACCGGAGCCTGGAATTCGGCACGCCATAAGACAGCCGATATGAATAGCCTGGTAGCTATCGGAACCGGGGCGGCTTTTCTTTTCAGTACCTATGCTGTTTTCTTTGGCCGGGAAGGGGGCATGGTCCAGCCCCATGAAGTATACTATGAAACAGCGGCTATCATTATTGCGCTCATACTCTTAGGAAAATGGATGGAAGAGCGGGCCCGCCACAAAGGACGGGATGCTATTGCCGGCCTCCTTGAAATGACCCCGCAGAAGGCTCACAGAATATACGCTGACCATGGTACCGGTAATGCTGATAAGCGACATGACGAACAAACCGAGCATGGCACGGAGTGGATAGAAGCCGGTTCTAATGCCGTGGAAACAGTTGCCGTGAAAGATGTAGGTGTGGGTGACCGGTTACTGGTCAAAGCATGGGAACAGATTCCTGTTGATGGTAAAGTGGTTTCAGGATATCCAAGTGTGGATGAATCGATGATGACTGGTGAGAGTGTGCCAGTAGAGAAACAGACTGATGACCGTGTTGTCGGTGGAACTCGTAATACCTCCACGACTTTTGAGATGGTTACGACACATGTCGGGGCCGACACGGCATTGGCGCGAATTATCAACACGGTCAGAGATGCTCAAAACTCCAAGCCCCCTATCCAAAGGCTGGTTGATAAAGTAGCCTCCATATTTGTTCCGGTGGTTCTTGTTGTTGCCGTAATTACCTTTTTGATATGGTTGTGGATAGGCACACCTGCACAGGCAATGATTTATATGGTCGCTGTATTAGTAATTGCTTGTCCATGTGCTCTTGGTTTGGCTACACCGACAGGCCTGATGGTCAGTTCCGGTCGGGCCGCCCAGAAAGGGATATTGATTAAAGACGCCGTTACGCTGGAGGAAGCCCGTAAGGTGGAGGTCGTCATGTTCGATAAGACCGGAACACTGACTACCGGAGAAATGAGGGTTAGTGAGGTCGTTCCATTTCAGGATGATCCATCCAAAACAGCTTCCAGTGGTGGACGTGAAGAAAGCAGGCCGGATCATGAGGCGGAAACGGACGATAACGGCAGTATGGTAGCTGTATCCGCTGGTGAACTGTTATCCTGGGCCGCAGCAGTGGAACAGCAATCGGATCACCCTATTGCTGCCAGTATAGTTCAGCATGCGCAGGAACAAGGGCATGGATTAACTGATGCCCATGAGGTGGAAACGTTTATGGGAATGGGAATCGCCGGTACAGTGCACGGGAAACACATAATGATAAGTTCCCACACAGCTTACACAGGTTACTCTGAATCCCAGGAGCAAAAAATATCCGAGGCTCAGGATCGGGGCGAAACGGTATTGCTGATAAGGGTGAATGAACAACCATCCGGTATCATTACCGTATCGGACCGGATAAGGCCGGAAGCAGAGTCTGTCTTGAGGAAACTCAATGCAATGGGGATTGAGACAGTGATGGTGACCGGTGACCATCACCGCAATGCCAAAGTAGTTGCTGAAAAATTGGGTATCGATCGGGTAGAAGCCGAAGTCCTGCCGGATCAGAAAGCCGGACTTGTAAAAGAATATCAGAAGCAGGGAAAACGGGTTGCATTGGTCGGTGATGGAATCAACGATGCCGCGGCACTGGTGCAGGCAGACCTTGGAATGGCACTCTCAGGTGGGACTGACCTGGCCATGTCCTCGTCTGACATAACGCTGGTTGGTGGCAATCTGGAAAAAGTGGTAGATGCCCTTCAATTGTCACGAGGAACACTGCGTATTATAAAACAAAACCTGTTTTGGGCGTTTGTTTATAATGCGGTTGGCATTCCACTTGCAGCATTAGGCTTTCTAAGTCCCATGTTCGCTGCATTTGCCATGGGTATGAGTTCGGTTAGTGTTGTGACAAACAGCCTGCGTATTAAAAGGCTTTGAAGGTAATTGTAGAATATTAGAAAAATTTAATAAAATGGAATTTATAATCGAAAGCGGTTGTTAACCACGCAATGAGACGATTAGAAGTACATACAGACCTGACGCTTTTACTTTTTGGTATAAAACGGTTGTTTGCCAGCTGTAATGTTTCAAGAATTAGCTTGAACTTATCCTTGAAAATCACTACTTATTCGTTGATGCTCAATAATATTTTAGAATCGAGGATAAGCAATGAAGCGTTGGAAAAACCGCATTGCGGCGGCTATGATTGTTATCGTACTTCTTATCGTTTTTTTAACAGGGTAACACGATAAAAAAAAGTATCCAAAACGTTACAATCATGGAAAAAACAGAAAAGTTTCGAGTGGAAGGGATGAGTTGCGATGGTTGTGCCAATACGGTACAGCGTGCGCTTGAGCAGACAGATGGCGTGGTGAATGCACAGGTAGACCATGAAAAAGATTCAGCAGAAATCACGCACAGGCTGACAGATAACGAAATAGCTTCGGTGGTGCAAGGAGCCGGCTATCGGGTCAGCGGCAAGGAAAAATCCTGATGCTAATATCTCTTGAAACTCATTGTTAAAACAGTATCTTACAGTTAACATGAAATCCTCTTACACATATCATTTGCCATCGGAACCACAGTTTCAGGGTGGCCGCCGATCCGGAATTTTCCGTCCGATGCAACAACTATGGTCTTTTTCAGCGATCCTTGTTATCGCTCTGATGGCCCTTCCGATGGATTATCTGGCATCGGTCGACTGTCCGATGATGGAGGATGCTTGTGACCAGATGGAGATGTCCGACTGCTGCCCGCTTTCGGAAGAGGAACAAAATAAGACTGCGGACACCGATAAAACAGCGTCCTGCAACGGTGATCAGGCATCCGATAACGACGAAGAGTGCCTATCCTGCATGGATTGCGGTTGTTATTTTGCACCCAATACCGGCAATAGCCAGAATTCTCAAAGAGAAGCCACACTGAGTGATTTCTCTGCCGGAATCAAGACATCCGGTGAATTTGTATCTTTCATCACGCATTATCCCATAGAACACAAAAAACCGGTCTCATCGCCCCTCCCGCGACCGGTGCCCCTGTATGTGATGAATCAGGTCTTTTTGAACTGATATTCCGTTCGCTGCGGATCAGCCTAAGCCTTTCTTGTCTGCTGATCAAATCTGTTCCATACTGCTTAGATATGCCCGAACATATGGGCTATGAGACGAGTGCCCATATGATAAGCACATAATATGGCATGCTATTGAGCAATAATAACACCATCTGTAATTGCAATGCGCTTTAATGGCGCACGTATTTTTACATGAATTAATGGTTAGGCATTAGGTGTTAAAAGTATACGGACCCGCAATAGTTTAAGTAACTATTTATATATCATTCAATTAATCGGAATTTATGACCTCCCGAATCATTCGCTTTTTCCTCGAAAACAAACTGATCGCCCTGCTGCTGTTCCTGGCGCTGGCCGGATGGGGCATTTCCACGGCACCTTTCGATTGGGACATTGATCTGATCCCGCGCGACCCGGTGCCTGTGGATGCGATCCCGGACATCGGTGATAATCAGCAGATTATCTTCACCGAGTGGCCCGGCCGGTCGCCGCAGGATATTGAGGATCAGATCACCTATCCACTCACTACACAACTTCTGGGCATTCCGGGTGTGCGGACCATTCGCAGCAACTCCATGTTCGGTTTCTCGTCGATCAATATCATCTTTGAAGACGATATCGAATTCTACTGGAGCCGCTCCCGCATCCTTGAAAAACTGAATGCCCTTCCCGCCGACCTGCTGCCGGCGGACGTGCAGCCGGGACTCGGACCCGATGCCAC
>CAYMBG010000062.1:0-15631 GCA_964388615.1 uncultured Chitinophagales bacterium
AAGTCATTGACATAATAAAGATGTTTAGTATGTACTTATGGTTAGTATTATATGGTCTATTGACAAGAAGAACCGATGTGCCGGAAGGACACCGGGTTGCTATTTCTTTTCAAGATATTCCTGCATGGTTTCTTTGATAAACTTATTGCTTAACTCGGATATGCCCGAGGGACCCAATCCATGAAGGTCTTCGTCTTCCACGGTTTTTTTCGTGTCAGTGATACGGATAAAAGCTTCGTAAACATCATCCATCTCCTCTTTGGAGAATTTATATCCCAGATTTTCCAGTCGCGCACTGAGTGCACGTCGTCCGGAATGCTTGCCAAGAACAATTTTATTAGAGGAAAGTCCGACTGACTGTGGCGTCATGATTTCATAGGTCAGAGGGTTTTTGAGGACACCATCCTGGTGGATACCCGCCTCATGTGAAAAGGCGTTTTGACCGACAATCGCTTTGTTAACTTGTACGTTCATGCCCGTGATCTGGCACAAGAGCTGGCTGGTGGGATAGATTTCGGTTGTGTTGATACCGGTATCTTCCTGAAATTCCGCGCTCCGGGTATGTATGGCCATAGCGATCTCCTCCAGCGCAGCATTCCCGGCCCGTTCACCGATTCCGTTTACAGTACACTCAATTTGCTGTGCTCCGTTCCGAATAGCCATCAGTGAGTTGGCAACGCCCATTCCAAGATCGTCATGGCAATGTACACTCAGAATGGCCTTATCGATGTTGGGCACTCGTTCCCGAAGCGTTCGGATCATATTTCCAAACTCCCAGGGCATGGCATATCCCACCGTATCGGGAATGTTGATGACATGTGCTCCGGCCTCGATAGTGGCTTCAACGATTTGGCACAAAAAGTCGATATCGGTGCGTGTCGCATCTTCGGCCGAAAATTCAACATCGGGTGAAAGGCTGCAGGCATATGTAACCGCCCAAACCGCGTCGTCCAGAACTTCCTGCCGCGATTTCTTCAGCTTATGCTCCATATGGATATCAGAGGTAGCAATAAAGGTATGGATACGTGGCTTTTCGGCATGTTGGACCGCTTCCCAAGCCCGATCGATGTCTGCTTTTTTGGCACGGGAAAGACCGGCGATAGTACAACCCCTTATTTTCTTCGCAATTTCCCGGACCGCCAGAAAATCACTCTCCGAGGAGATAGGGAAACCGGCTTCAATAACATCAGGTCCAAGTAGTTCGAGCTGACTTGCCATTTGAACTTTTTCGTCCAGGTTCATGCTGAACCCGGGTGCCTGTTCACCGTCGCGCAGAGTCGTATCGAAAATTTGAATCCGTTTCTTCATAATTAAGAGTGATTTTCAGTGGTAATTTTATGTTGTTGGAGGTAGTAGGACATACTTTCCATCAATGCCTGCCAGCTGGCTTCAATGATGTTTTCGGAAACGCCAACCGTCCCCCAACTGCTGTTGTTATTTTGCGAGTCAATAAGCACTCTTACTTTTGCCTGAGTGCCGTCTTTTTCATTTAAGACACGGACTTTGTAGTCCGAGAGTTGCATCTGATCCACTTCAGGATAGAATTTGCAAATAGCCTTTCGAAGCGCGGAGTCCAGCGCGTGTACCGGGCCGTTGCCGTCGGCTGCTGTATGCTCCTCTTCTCCGTTAACCAGCAGCCGGATGGTCGCCTCGGATTTCACATCACCCTGCTCATTTTTTTCAATGATCACACGAAAGCCCTTGAGCTCAAAAAGATCTTCCCACTCACCGGTGATTTTTCGGATGAGCAGATCCAGGGATCCTTCCGCTGCTTCAAACTGGTATCCTTGATTCTCCAACTTCTTAAGGGTCTGGACAATTTCGGGAACCTTGTCACCGCAGACATTCAGATCCATTCCCAGTTCCTCGGCCTTGTATTGTATGTTGCTTTTTCCGGAGAGGTCGGATACCAAAACGCGCCTTTTGTTACCAATTTGTTCCGGCGGCAGGTGTTCATAAGTTGAGGGATCCTTCATCACGGCACTTACGTGGATACCTCCTTTGTGCGCAAAGGCACTTTTCCCTACAAACGGCTGGTGATCAAACGGAGCAACATTGGCTACTTCACTGACAAAATGAGACAGGGAGGTCAGTTTTTCAATTTGTTCCGGTGAAATACATTGATATCCCAGCTTGATTTGAAGATTCGGGATTGCCGAACAAAGGTTTACATTACCACAGCGCTCGCCATAACCATTAACGGTTCCCTGGACATGCCGGCATCCGTTTTCCACGGCAACCAACGTGTTTGCTACCGCAAGTTCCCCGTCATTATGGGCATGAATACCGATTATCTTGTCCGGGAATTTCCGGGTGACGGTTTTGACGATTTCGGCGACATGGTGGGGCAGTGTGCCTCCATTGGTGTCACATAGCGCCAATACAGAGGCACCGGACCCGGCTGCGGCCTCCAGTGTGGAGAGAGCATAATCGGCGTCCTCCTTGTAACCGTCAAAAAAGTGTTCGGCATCATAAACGACCTCTTTGTCATGGGCGACCATGTAGGCGATGGATTGACGTATCAGGTCAAGATTTTGCTCCTCGGCGATTCCGAGAGCTTGTCTGACATGAAATATCGACGTTTTGCCGAATATCGAGATGACCGGGGTTCCAGCCTGGACAAGAGCCTGTATGTTGGGATCGCTCTCCGGAGCGTTTCCCTGACGCATGGTGCTTCCAAAGGCTACCAGTTTCGAGTTCTCGAAGTGATGATCCCGGGCCTTATTGAAAAACTCCAGATCTTTTGGATTAGAGCCGGGCCAACCTCCTTCTATATAATGGAAACCCATCTGATCCAATCTGCGTGCAATGCGCATCTTGTCATCGGATGACAAAGAAATACCCTCTCCCTGCGTTCCGTCCCGCAGCGTAGTGTCAAATATAGCTATTGAACGATCTGTCATGATTGATTCTTGTTTATCCAACTCATCATTTTTCGAAGCTCGCCGCCTACTTTTTCAATCGGCAAACGGTCGTGTTTTCTGCGCAATGCTTCAAGCGAAGGACGACCGGCCTTGTTTTCCAGGATCCATTCACGGGCAAAAGAACCGTTTTGGATGTCGGCCAGCAAAGTTTCCATCCTTCCCCGGGTACCGGAGTCGATCACCTTTGGACCGGCCGTCATACCACCATATTCTGCGGTATCACTCACCGAATAGTACATTCCGGCGATTCCGCCTTCGTACATCAGATCCACGATAAGCTTGACTTCGTGCAGACACTCGAAATATGCGATTTCGGGTTTGTAACCGGCTTTAACCAGTACATCAAATCCGGTGTTTATCAGCTCGGAGATGCCTCCGCACAAAACGGCTTGTTCACCGAAAAGGTCGGTTTCGGTTTCCTCTTCAAAGGTGGTTTCGATGACGCCGGCTCTGGTTCCGCCGATGCCTTTGGCGTAAGCCAATGCGATATCACGCATGTTATTGTCGGGATCCTGGTGAATCGCAAACAAGCACGGAACGCCAGCCCCCTCCGTATATACGCGACGAACCAGGTGTCCGGGACCCTTGGGTGCAACCATAAATACACCAATATTTTCAGGGGGAACAATCTGGCTGAAATGGATATTGAAACCGTGCGCGAATACAAGTGCGTTACCGGGTTTCAGGTTGGGAGCAATATCTTTTTCGTAAACCTCTTTTTGTTTCTCATCGGGCAGCAAAACCATGACCACATCGGCTTTTTTAGCGGCTTCCGGCGTTTCGTAAACCACCAGACCGTCGGCTTCCGCTTTGTCCCAGGATTTACTGCCTTTACGGAGGCCGACGATAACCGAAACCCCGCTTTCATGAAGGTTGCGGGCATGTGCATGCCCCTGACTGCCATACCCCAGTACAGCTACAGTTTTGCTTTCGAAGATGGAAAGATCAGCGTCGTTGTTATAATAGAGTTTCATTTGGTATATATTTTTGGATTATTTCATCAATAGATGCATCCATGGCAACCATACCCCTTTTAAGAGCGCATGACATGGATGGTGTAATTCAATTATTTCAAAATTATGTAACCATTGGAGGGTTTGTTTTTGATAGCCACTACTCCTTTGGCTGGTATTCCCGCTTCATGGCAACCGTTCCGGTGCGAGCAACCTGCCGGATTCCGAAAGGCTCAAACATGCCAATTGCGGCATCGACCTTATCTTTGCGGCCCGTAATTTCAATGGTCAGACTTTCGGTGCTGATGTCAATGACTTTGGCCCGGAAAACATTGGCAACCTGGATGATTTCGGTCTGTTTCTCCTTGTTGGATTTGACCTTTATCAATGCCAGCTCCCGTTCAACATGTTGCATGAACGTCAGATCCTGCACTTGTACTACATCCACCAGTTTATCGAGCTGAAGAATGATCTGATCAATAATAAGCTCGTCCCCATGAGTTGTGATGGTGCAACTGGCCATTTTATCCTCTTCGGCTTCTCCAATGCTGATGCTGTCGATGTTGAATCCACGTCCGGTGAAAAGTCCGGCAATACGTGCCAGCGCATTGAAGTTATGGTTCACCATCATGGATATGGTGTGTTTCCTTTTCTTGTTGGGTTTTTCTGACATGTTACTTTTTAATTATGGTTATGGATGTGTTTGCCGGGACTATTTTGGTGGCTTAACAGGATAAGGGGTGTCTACAAGCTCAGACACCGAAGCGCCAGGGGGAACCATCGGATAAACACACTCTTCCTGTGAGACCCATATATCCATAAGCACCGGTTTATCTTTGACGGCATGTGCTTTTTCGAGTACATCCTTAAGCTCATCCGGTGTTTTGGCTCTCATACCGACTATGCCGAACGTTTCCGCCATTTTGACAAAATCGGGGTTACTTTCCTCCAGAAAGGAGTGGGAATAGCGTCCGCCGTAAAACATCTCTTGCCACTGACGGACCATGCCGAGGTAACCGTTATTCATGATCGCGATTTTTACAGGGATTCCGTACGCAGCCACGGTTGCCAGCTCCATGGCGGTCATTTGAAAGCCACCATCTCCGGTTATACACCAAACATCACGGTTCGGACGGGCAACAGCGGCCCCCATTGCCGCCGGAAAACCAAAGCCCATGGTACCGAGTCCTCCTGATGAAAGCCAGGATTTCGGGTGGTTGAACTTGTAATACTGTGCCGACCACATCTGATGTTGACCGACATCGGTCGAGACGATCGCTTCACCTTTGGTGACCCTTGATATCTCCTGGATCATGTATTGCGGAGCGATTTCTTTGTTGCGGGGTTCGTAACGCAGTGGATGCTCTTGCCGCCATTGGTCCAGGGTCTGAAGCCAGTCGGTGGTTTCGACACCATCAACCAGTTTGTTAAGCTCATTTAAAACGACCTTGACATCTCCTATGACCGGAACTTCCACATGAATATTTTTATTGATGCATGAGGGGTCGATATCGATGTGAATTTTCCTGGAGTGAGGTGAAAAGCCGTCCAGTCGTCCCGTGACCCGGTCGTCAAACCGTGCCCCCACTGCTATGAGGACATCACAATTTTGTATGGCCATATTGGCATACCAGGTACCGTGCATCCCCAGCATCCCCAGCGAGAGCGGATCCGTTTCCGGAAAAGAACCGAGTCCCATTAAAGTGGTGGTGACCGGTATGTTGTTTTTTCGTGCCAATTCGATGACTTCCTCGTGCCCATCACCCGTTACAGCGCCTCCACCCACATAGAGCAGGGGTTTATTGGCTACTTTTATCAGTTCAGCGGCTTTACGAATTTGTTCGGAATCGGCTTTGACTTGAGGACTGTATCCGCGCATGGATACTTGTGGCTCCCGTTTTTCATACATGGCTCTGGTAAAAAGCATGTCTTTGGGCAGATCCACCAACACCGGTCCGGGACGCCCGGAGCTGGCAATGTAAAAGGCATCACGGATGGCATCGGCGAGTTCGCTCACATCTTTAACCAAAAAGCTGTGCTTGGTGACCGGCCGCGTCATCCCAATGATATCCGCTTCCTGAAAGGCATCATTGCCGATCATATTTGATGGCACTTGTCCGGTCAGTACAACCATTGGAATAGAGTCCATCATGGCCGTTGTGATTCCGGTAACCGTGTTAGTCGCTCCCGGGCCGGATGTAGCCAGAATTACTCCGGGTTTGCCTGTTGCCCGGGCATATCCATCGGCGGCATGAGTGCCGGCCTGTTCATGACGCACCAAAATATGACGCAGTTCCGGTGTCTTGAAAAGGGTGTCATATATACCCAGGACCACCCCGCCTGGATACCCGAAAATGGTGTCCACACCCTGATCGAGCAATGACTGGATTAAAATCTCACCGCCGCTCAACTCTTTTGCTTGAGGTTTGGCGGTTTTTGCGAGGTTCTTTGTACCGTCGGCGGATGCGCTCGCTGCGTCTTGAGTGGCATCCGGGTTGGTTGAGGTGGTATTGGATTGTTTCATGACAGTTATCAGAAATCTTTGATTAGTGTAGTATTTGTTGATGAGTGTGAGTGATGACTAAATGATTTCATAGCGCCACAACGGAATTCCTGGACCGGCGACATCCGGCACTTGTTTTTCGGGGTACCGAACAAAGGTTTCCCAAAAGAAACTAAAAATGTGCTGTTGGTTTGTTTAACATTCATCGGTCACAGGGTTGTTTTCCTCTTTCAGAGGTCAGTCCCTAATATCCGATTTAATGTTTAAGAATGGGTGGGCTTAAGGTTGACCTCTGGAAAGGAATTATAGAATTCCAATTAGTAGGTCAATAATTAGAATAATCGAAACCACGACGATAGAGGTGCGTATCACGGCATCGATGTATTCAGAGGTAACACTTACGAATTCGTCAGACAAAATCCGATCCGTCAGCGCAGGTACAATACTCTGGGCTTTCACAAGTGCGACCGTTTTTTGTTTTTGTGTTGTCATCTAAAATTCGAAGTGTTTATTTGTTTTCACAACATTCTTCAAAACTAATGAATTTTATGGTTTTGTCAACTGCTTTTCTAAAGTAAATCCTCAAAAACCTTGAAACAGGGTGGTTGTAAGGGTAATAATATAATATATAAATCGCAAAAAGGCTAAAAATAGAAGAGTGTATGTGTTAAAGTAATAAATAATAACGCTATTGAAAGCGCTTTTTGAATTAATATCACTGTTTTTGTCATAATGTAAATAAAAAATATCCAGAAGGATATCCGCTTTTCTTTTGTTTATTTTATGAATTGGATTTTAAGTTACACGTCATAAATTTTTTATTTGAACGGTAGTGGTATGTCTGTTTAATATTATTTGACAACCGGAATCTTGTAGATATACGCAAAGTGAACCAATAATTATGGCTTTAAATAAATACAGCAGCAGATTGACCCAGGTAAGATCCCAGGTAGGATCGCAGGCTATGCTTTATGCAACCGGGTTACGGGACGAGGATTTTGATAAACCGCAAATCGGGATTGCAAGTATGGGTTGGGATGGAAATCCTTGCAATATGCATTTGAATGAACTTGCCGGCCTGGTAAAACAAGGGGTGGTGGATGCCTCCATGATCGGTTATGTATTTCACACGATCGGGGTCAGTGACGGTATCTCGATGGGGACGACCGGGATGAAGTATTCCTTACAATCACGTGACATAATTGCTGATTCCATTGAAACAGTTGTGGCGGCACAGTGGTATGATGGCGTGGTGGCCTTACCGGGATGTGACAAAAATATGCCCGGCTCCATAATGGCTATGGCACGCTTGAATCGACCGGCGATCATGCTCTATGGAGGGACCATCCGTCCCGGCAGCTTTCACAACAACAAGCTGGATATTGTGTCGGCATTTGAAGCCTGGGGACAATATGTCACCCAAAAAATAGACGATGATGAGCTCGATAATGTATTAAAGCATGCGTGTCCGGGATCCGGGGCTTGCGGTGGAATGTACACAGCTAATACCATGGCCTCTGCTATTGAAACTATTGGCATGAGTTTGCCTTACAGTTCCTCCATACCGGCCACATCAGATGACAAGCGTGAGGAGTGCGTTCGTATGGGTGTCGCCATGAAAAATCTTCTGGAAAATGATATTACTCCGGACAAGATACTGACCCGCAAAGCTTTCGAAAATGCCATCACTGTAGTTATAGCTTTGGGTGGCTCTACCAATGCCGTTATGCATCTGCTGGCAATGGCCTATTCGGCCGGTGTGAAACTTACCATCGATGACTTCCAGAATGTTTCTGACAAAACCCCGTTTCTGGCGGACCTGAAACCAAGCGGAAAGTTCGTCATGGAGGATCTTTACGATGTGGGTGGTGTGCCGGCTGTACAGAAACTTTTATTTGAAGAGGGGTTTTTGCATGGGGATTGTATGACGGTAACCGGAAAAACACTGGAAGAGAATCTCAGGGAGTTGCCGGGGCTGAGCGATGGACAGCAAATTATAGCACCGGTTTCGCGACCCATAAAAAAGAACGGGCACTTAACCGTGCTATACGGCAATCTGGCAGAGAAAGGGGCGGTTGCAAAGATTACCGGTAAGGAAGGAACCTTATTTACCGGTATAGCCCGTGTATTCGATTCTGAGGAAGAATCTTTGAAGGGAATTTCACAGGGTGTCGTCCAGGCCGGAGATGTGGTAATTATCCGGTATGAGGGTCCGAAAGGGGGACCCGGTATGCGTGAAATGCTCTCGGTGACCTCGGCCATTATGGGAGCTGGTCTTGGCAATGAGGTCGCATTGATAACCGATGGCCGCTTTTCAGGTGGAACCCATGGCTTTGTAGTTGGACATATCACTCCGGAGGCGCAGGTCGGCGGACTCATTGCCTTGATTCAGGATGGTGATACGGTTACGATAGATGCTGCGAATAATCGTATTGAAGCGGAGCTTGATGACGCAGAGATTGAGCGGCGTCGAAAAGAGTGGAAAGCGCCACCATATAAAGCGGATCGTGGCACGCTGCTGAAATATATCCGAAATGTGTCATCAGCCTCCGAAGGGTGCATTACCGACGGTTGAGGCTTTTAACGAGATCGGAGTTTGATCCTACTTGAATTTTTCCAACTCGCGCTTGTAATCATCCTCGCTGATAAGACCCTGTTGCCATAAGCCCACCAGTTCGTTCTTGTTTTCCAGTGTACCGGTTGGGTGTTGTGGCCGGGTTTGTTCTACTTCGTCACGAACTTTTAATCTCTCATGTTCAGAAGCCGCAGCTTTCTCAATGAGACTGGCAATGGGGCCGGGATCCGTAATGGCCCACAGGGTGGCGGTATCATCGTGTAGATGAAGGACGATGTCCCCGAAATTGAACTTGTTCCCAATCCAGGTAGATTTGATATCTACCGATACTATATCATACAATGATACCGTCGTGCGTGTTTCGTTTTCCAGAATGATTATCCGGGAATCTGTAATGTGGTAACGCAGTTGGTTGTGTTTTTTATAATAGTGATAGATGATCCATATTCCGATAATCAGGGGGGTCAGAACCGCGCCGATAATGAACGGGACAAGATACATGCGTCGGTCAGGGAGCAATTCATAGTTTTTTTCACGGCTGCTCATACGATCATTTATAGTAATTCCGAATGTGGCCCTTGGGTTTATGATTACAACAAAATAGCGATATAAGAAATTCGCTTTTTCGTGGCTCTGATACTATTTTTTTGTAATTTAGCCTATCTCGAAAGAGAAAAAAAATGCCTCTGGGCACCAACCGGGAACAACGTCGATTTAGCAGGAGTCGTATAATGACGGGCTACCCATCACAGAGGCATTGAGAAGTGCTAAAAACGGCTAAAAAAACTTCAAAAATGCCGAAATTACACCTATGGAAATATGTTCTGCTGTTCTGGATGACCGCTGTACTGTTGGCGGCATTCCTGATCCGGGTCCCTGATATTCCGATATTACATCAGACCTCCCGCAATCTGTTTTTTCACGTGCCGATGTGGTTTACCATGACAGTGGTTTTTGGTGCCGGTTTGGTTTTCAGTATTCGATACCTGGTGAACAACAATTTGCGGATGGATGCTCTTGCTGAATCAGCAACGCTCGTTGGACTATTGTTCGGCATATGCGGCCTATTAACCGGCTCCTTGTGGGCACGATTCACATGGGGAACCTGGTGGACATTTGCCGAGCCCAAGATGAATTTGTCAGCGATGGCAATGATGATTTATGTCGCATATTTTATCTTGCGTTCTTCTTTTGAAGATCCTGAAAAACGGGCAAAAATCGCTGCTGTATACAATGTATTTGCTGCTACTACCGTGCCGTTTTTGTTGTATGTGGTCCCAAGGCAGCTGCCAAGTCTGCATCCCGGTGCTGACGGCAACCCGGCTTTCAGTGATCTGACCGCCCCCGAGTTGCGATTGGTTTTTTATCCGGCAATTATCGGTTTTATCGGGCTGGCGGCATGGATCATCCAGCTTAGGTACCGCTATGTCATCTTAAACAGGTACCTGGAGAAGAAGGGGGTGCCTGAATTATGAACAGGTAAGCACCCGAGCAGAATTTTTCCTTTTTTTAAAACGTTTCAACACGTAAACAATGAATACCATCGTCAGTTTCATAAACACGTTTTTGTTCTTCATTGCAGTCAGGCAAGGCGACTTGTATGGTGAGTCCTGGGATGGCGCTTCGGCACCGGATCAGGGCAATGTGATCATGCAAGCCATGGCCTCAAATGATTTGATCTTTGTTGTATTGGGCGTAAGCCTCATTATTTGGTTTGTTTTGATCACATATTTGATTCGTCTTGAAAAGAAGCTTGAAAAACTGGAAAAGGATCACCTCAATTAATACGAATCACAATCTTAAGATTCATCTCTACCCTAACATCTATGCGACCTCGTCTTGTATTGGGAATTATCGGAATTATTGTTTTTACCTCACTGGTGATGTTCAATTTCAGCCAAAACATCAGTTCATACGTTGATTTTGAGCAGGCTGCGATGCTGGATGGTGACAATATCCATGTAGTGGGTGTTTGGGATGACTCCCGTCCGGCCCAATTCTCCAGCGAAACCATGACATTCTCTTTTTACATGAAAGATGAGTCAGGCAATTCACGGCACGTGACCTATCCGCGACCCAAGCCAAATAATTTTGAACAGGCGGATCAGATTGTAGTAATCGGTGAGATGAGGGGAGAGACGTTTGTTTCCCGGGATATGCTTGTTAAATGTCCCTCCAAATATAATGATGCCAACTCCCCTGAATTCACAGAACTTTAGTAATTATTCATGATAGGAATAGTAGGTCAAGCTGCTCTGTCCCTCGCTTTTGTAAGTGCCATATTTGCAACCTGGTTTTATTACAAATCTGCCCGGCAACATGACCGTATATCAGTTGCGGGTACTGATGACGCGGAAACGAAAGCCGTGTACTCCGGGTATCGGAGTGAAAAGATTGCCAATATCCTCTTTTCTGTGAAAGGGGCGCTAACCCTGCTGGCCTCCGGAATTCTGGTTTATCTGATTTTTACTCATCAGTTCCATTATTATTATGTATACAACTATACCAGCTCGGATCTGCAAAATATTTATCTGTGGGCTGCTTTTTACAGTGGACAGGAAGGCAGCTTGCTTTTATGGATCCTTTCATCGTTCCTGGTTGGACTGGCTATTATAAAATGGGCTTCCCCGGTTTATCGTGCACCGGTGATGTTTTTTATGGGAGTGACCCAGGTATTCCTGCTCTCCATGGTTTCCGGTTTTCCGGTGCCCGGATGGGGCGATCTTGGCGCATCGCCTTTTCGGACGTTGGCTTCCGAAATGCCGGACGCTCCTGTATTTCAGCAGAATCCCGACTTTGTGCCGGCGGAAGGAAGTGGATTGAACGATCTGTTGCGCAGCCCCTGGATTATTATACATCCACCGGTGATTTTTCTTGGATTCGCCATGATGACGGTACCCTACGCTTTTGCTCTGTCTTCATTATGGAAGCGTAAATATCACGAATGGATACATGCCGCACTACCATGGACACTGGGTGCCAATCTCTGTTTACTAACGGCGATATTTTTGGGTGGCTATTGGGCTTATGTTACATTGTCTTTTGGCGGGTATTGGGCTTGGGACCCCGTTGAAAACGCATCGCTGGTACCCTGGATTTTCGGCATGGCCGGTATTCATGCCATGTTGATCCAGAAAAAGCATGCAAGTTCACATAAAGCATCCATCATATTCGCTATTCTGGCCTATGTTACCGTTGTTTATCAAACATTTCTGACAAGATCCGGTATTCTGGGGGATTCATCGGTTCACAGTTTTGTTGACCTGGGCCTCTATAACCATCTGTTGCTTTTCATGTTGGTCACCATCGCTATTGGGGTGGGGCTGCTGGTGTACCGTTACAGGGAATTACCGGAACCTGAAAAAGAATCACCTGTTCTGAGTCGTGAATTTATGATGTTCGCCGGAGCTATGGTGCTGTTTCTTGTTGGACTGGTAATTATTCTGGGCACAAGTTCACCGGTTCTCGGTCGTCTGTTTGTCGACAATCCCACCCCGCCGGATCAACAGTTTTATAACAACTGGAGTCTGCCGTTTGGTATTTTAATTGGAATACTTACCGTAATAACTCAGTATTTGTGGTGGAAAAGACATGATCTGGAATCTCTTTCTTCCGCATTGATCCCACCAACGTTACTTGCTTCCATAATTACCGTATCGGTGGTAATTTGGGTCAATATGACCAACCTGGCTTATATGGTTTACCTGTTTGCCGCTGTTTTTGCCGTTGCCGGTAACGGGACTATTATGGTCAAGCTTTTATGGAATAACCCGCGCCGTGCTGGTGGAACCATCACCCACATCGGGTTTGCCGTTTTAATGATGGGCTTTCTTGGTTCGGCATTTGATCGGCCCATGGTTGACTCACAAACCCAGGAGTATAATCGTGCGGTGAAGGCCGGTCAGGTACACGACGATGACGGTTTTCCGGTTAACCAACCCGTAGAATTTGTGGAGTTGAAAAAGGACCAGCCCAAGCTTATTGATGGACGCTATATGGCCACTTTCAAAAGCGCCGGAATTACGGAGAAAAACCGGCCGGGCGAGCAGGAATACGAGGTGCTGTTTGAAGACATCCGCTCCGGCCGATCTTTTACCATGCGGCCAACTGTTTATCCAATGCTTTCCAACTCGTCGCCGGGAGCAGTGGAATGGACGGTGGATCCGGATGTACGCACAGGTTGGTACCGTGACATCTTTATGTATGTGGCTGGATCTTCACTTGTCGACCGCGAAATAGATCGGATGAATGAGGAAAATCCGGGTCAATTTCAGTCCGTTGACCAGCTTGGTCCGCAGGCGACCGATATCGATGCCAGCACTACTCAGGCCCGCATTCAAAGACAAGACAGTACCCGTTTGGGCGGTTATACGATTGCATTCGAAGATTTTATCTATATTGACCAGAATGAACTGCCAGACAACAGCATCATCGGTGTAAAGGCTGATTTGCGAATACGGCACACGGATACCGGTGAAACCTGGCGAATTGCGCCACGGTATATACTGGTTTCGGAGTCTGATGGCCAGTATGTACGGAACCCACCTGAGGATCTGCCCTTTGCTTCAAGGGGCTCCATTCGTTTCAGTGATATTCATCCGGATTCGGATGCCATAGGCCTGGAGATCGAGGGCGTTGATGAGCAATTTGAAGAGGGGCCAGAGTCCGAGTGGATATTACTCGCAGCTGAGCACAAGCCTATGATCTCGGTAGTCTGGCTTGGAACCTTTTTGTTGATGTTCGGCTTCAGTGTGGCTATCATATATCGATGGTCGGATCAAAAAAAGCGGGAGAAACAGGTCAAATAGAACATGAAAGCAGGTAGGTAAGGTGAAAACAGACGTGATACCCACAAAGAAAGTGAAAGTCAGGCTAAAAATGGACCGGTTTTACATATTAATTATGGCTGTTTGGATAGTGTTGATCTTTGGCGGGGCTACATTTACACACGCACAGTTTAATGCTGCCGGTGATTTGAGATTGCTTTTGGAGGAGGGGAAATCAGACAAGAAGGCAGAACCGTTTACAGTCAGTCCGGAATCCATAAAAAATGAAAGAGATGGCAGTGAAACAAGTTCCATGGCGTTTGGATTTGACCAGGAAAGACGGTCACCTGTCGGGGCGTTGCTTCGCTCCTTCGTGGTACCGGGATGGGGTCACCATTATGTGGATTCGGGGAACTGGAGGATGGGTCAGTATCATCTTGCCGCTGAAGCCTTGCTTATCATTTCATGGTTGGGAATAAACCGTCAATCCTATGTGGTTGAAAAGAACATGTACTCCCATGCCACGGCACATACCGGGGTAGATCTAAAAGAACATGGCAGAGCATTTGAGTTGGCTGTGGGAAATCACGACTCCTATGATTCTTATATAGATTTTCTGGAACGAACCAGGAATTGGGACAAGCTGGATCAGTTTCCCGACACACCTTCCTATCGGTGGGAATGGGATTCACATGAGATGCGAGTTGAATACCGTGACATGCGCTCACGCCGCGACAATCTCGATCAACAGTTGCCGGCTATTGCGGCGATAATGGTGGTCAACCGCGTGCTGAGTGGTATTGGAGCTTACAACCGGGCCCGTTCCCTGAACGAAACCCATGCATCGCTGCAAGTGGCTCCGGGTCCGTATTTTAATGGATTCCAGGCAAATATCAGGTTGTTTTTTTGATAAATAACTCGTTTCCATGCCTCGTTATGTAATCCGACTAAGCTTTGATGGCACACGGTATCACGGCTGGCAGCGACAGCCGGAAGAACCGACCGTTCAGGGTGTGGTTGAGCAAGCTGCCAGCAAGGTTCTCCAGGAGGAGATCGCTTTGTACGGATCCGGGCGTACGGATGCCGGAGTTCATGCTGAAGAGCAGTTCGCGCATTTTGAGACCCATATTCCAGTGGATGGTGCCGATCTTCTGTACAGGCTGGGTCGCATGTTGCCGGAGGATATCCATGTGAGCGATGTCCGTGAAACTACCGAACATTTTCATGCACGATTTGACGCGGTCTGGCGTCAGTACCGATATCAGCTTTTATTGGATGAAGATCCGTTCAAGCGTATGTATGCCTGGTATCCCGGAAATGGCCTTGACTGGCAATCGATGCGTGCTTGCTTGACTGCACTTGAGGGAGAATATGATTTCTCCGGGTTTAGCAGGAATTCCGAGGACTTGCCACACCGACGATGTACCATTTTGGAGCGAAGCATGGAGATGAAAGATGAAAACCTCGTTTGCGTGCATATTCGGGCAAATCGATTTCTTCGGTCAATGGTCAGAGCTCTGATCGGAGGTATTGTTACCGTTGGATTTGGAAAAAAAAATGTCGATTGGTTCAAAAAACACTTGAATCAGGGCTCAGAAATAGATAATATTGCACTCGCTCCTGCCAAGGGGTTGTTCCTTGAAAAAGTTTTTTATCCTCAGTCTGTTTTAGACTTGACACAAAAGTAGTTTTCTTGTTATATTATAAGTCTTGTAACAGACAGATTTTTTGTACTGCCACTCCTCCGTAGCTCAACGGCAGAGCATTCGGCTGTTAACCGAAGGGTTACTGGTTCGAATCCAGTCGGGGGAGCATAAATGCGAATTCGGGTCAAACCGGGTTCGCATTTTTTTTGTTTTGTCTCGATGCTCATTTTGTGCTAAAATCGTCCATCATCAAAGTATCAGACT
>CAYMBG010000063.1:0-15362 GCA_964388615.1 uncultured Chitinophagales bacterium
ACATCGTCATAATCGAATCCTTCGTCCTCTTCCCCGTGGAAAAAATCCTCTTTCATGATATAATCGGGCCATATCTCCTCAATGCTTTCATAGGGAGTATCATCTTCCTCATCGAGTTCATGAAGATTGTCGATGACTTGTTGGGGGCACCCGTTGCGCTCTGCCCATTCGATTAACTCGTTACGGGTTGCTGGCCAGGGTGCATCCTCGAGTGTAGCAGCGAGTTCGACGGTCCAAATCATAATTGCTAAATCCGTTTATTTTCGTTGTGAAGTTTTCAGAGATATAAACTCAATATTTAATGAGAAATTCAAGTGCCTAACGACAACTACATAAAATAATTTTATCTGGGTTTAATCCTGACAATAAAGTTTGCTATTTTACGGTTTATAATCGTGGATAGGAAACATAAATCTTTAATAATTTTCAGAGGCTTTTATGGGATCATTTGGTGGAATGGAATGGATTGTTATCGCCATGGCGGTATTGTTGCTTTTTGGTGCGAAAAAGATTCCGGAGCTGGCTCGCGGACTTGGTCAGGGACTGACGGAATTTCGAAAAGCCTCTACCGACATACGTAAGGAGATCGAGAAGGGTTCTGAGGAGCCAAGTATTTCTGAAAGGGATAAAAAGAAGAAACAGGAAAGCAAGAAAGAGCCTGCGCAACAGGAAGTTAACTCAGAAAAAGAGGATGTTTCCACTGATGAGGAGGCTTCCGCTAATAAAGAAAAATCGAATAATTGAAATCCCTTTTCGTAACGACGTAACCTGTTTTGAACGATACGAGCATTCGAAAATCACGCCGGGCCATCGCGTCCGGCGATATATCCCTTGTTGAGGTTGTCTCGGGATATATTACCCGTATAGAAGCGCTGAATCCTGATATTAATGCATTTACGTTGCTTCAGAAAGACGAGGCGCTTCAACGTGCAGCCGAAATTCAGGAAAAGATAGAGCAGGGAAGCGCTGGATCACTGGCTGGTGCTGTTGTTGGAATCAAAGAAGTGCTTTGCCATCAAGGATTCCAGGCTAATTGCGCGTCCCGTATGCTGGAATCCTATGAAGCGGTTTATGATGCCACAGTCGTGGAAAAGCTTCAAGAAGAGGATGCGGTTATCGTAGGCCGGTTGAATATGGACGAATTTGCGATGGGTTCATCCACCGAGAACTCGATTTTCGGTCCTGTTAAAAATCCATACAACGCTAACAAGGTTACAGGTGGATCGAGCGGAGGCAGTGCAGCTGCGGTATCCTCAGCAATGTGTACCGCGACACTGGGTACCGACACGGGTGGATCCATTCGGCAACCGGCATCCTATTGCGGAGTTGTTGGAATAAAGCCCAGCTATGGGCGAGTTTCGCGTCATGGTTTGATCGCCTATGCTTCATCTTTTGATTGTATTGGCCCTTTCGCCAATAATGTAACCGATGCCGCAATAGTATTAAAAGCCATTGCGGGTCAGGATGCCAGGGATGCGACCTCCTCACCCAGGCCGGTGCCTGATTACCCGGCTTTGCTGGAGAACCCGGATCCGGAATTTACCATTGGTGTTCCGAAAGAGTATTTTGGAGAGGGACTGGATCCGGAAATTCGAAATCGCGTCCTTGATGTTGCGCATAAACTGGAAGAAAAGGGTGCTCGACTGGTCAATATTGAACTTCCGCATCTCGAGTACGCAATTGCAACCTATTACATTCTCGCCACAGCGGAGGCCTCCAGTAACCTTGCCCGTTTTGATGGCATTCGCTATGGCCATCGTGCGGACATGAAAAAAGTACGGCAGGAGTTAAAAGAGGAGGAGGAGCTCCTTAAGCAGTCGATCTCCTCAAATGGATCCGACAAGCAGGAACTGCAGGACAAACTCGATCGCCTTGACAGTCCCATGATTCGCTTGTACAAACAAAGCCGTACCGAGGGATTCGGACCCGAGGTGAAGCGTCGAATAATGCTGGGGACCTACGTACTCAGTGCGGGTTATTACGATGCCTACTATGCCAAAGCACAACGTATTCGTCGTTTGATTCGCCAGGACTTTGAGAAGGCTTTCTCCAGTGTGGATGTGATCATATCTCCTACGGCACCTACAACCGCCTTTGATCTGGGGGAAAACCTGGACGATCCATTGCAGATGTACCTGAATGATATCTACACGATTTCAGCTAACCTGGCGGGTATTTGTGGTATTAATGTGCCGGCCGGCCTGCATACCACGGATCAGATGCCAATTGGTGTACAGTTCATGGCTGACGCATTTGAGGAACCGGCATTGCTGAATGCGGCAAAAATGGCGGAAATGGTTGTTAATGAGCATTATGAGTCAACTAAACCCTTCTGATATACGGTGCAAGGGGGCTCTTCCTTTATCTGAATGCAGGAGGCATATATCTACAGCCTTGATGAGATATGAGAACCGGATGTAATAAAATTGCTTCTTGCCTGGGATATTGGATCTGCTTTCCGATTTTATGCGGTCTGATAGTAATCCTTTCTGCTTGCTCCGCTTCGGATCATGATGACAGTTTTGCATTTATCAATAGCGACAGAGAGGTGCCCTCATTCTCTGCGGATTCGGCATATTATTATATAGAAAAGCAGGTGGATTTTGGCCCTCGCAATCCCGGATCTGCCGGACATCGGAAAACGCTTGATTACCTTGTTAAGACGCTGGAAACCTATGCCGGTTCGGATGCGGTATATGTTCAGCGTTTTACCCATACCGGATATGAGGAGGACGTGTATGAAATGGGTAATATTATAGCATCCTTCCAACCACAACTCAGTGATCGTATCATGTTACTTGCACACTGGGACACCCGGCCCAGGGCTGAGAGAGAGAATGATCCCGTTTTGCGTCATGAGCCGATCCCCGGAGCGGATGATGGGGGAAGCGGAGTGGGAGTACTTTTGGAGATGGCTCGGTTGTTTCAAGAACATCCGCCACCTGTCGGGGTTGATATCATTTTATTTGATGGAGAAGATTATGGCCATGAAGGGGATTTGGAGTTTTATTTCTTAGGATCCCGTTACTGGGTGGCGAATCCTCCGGTGCCGGAGTACGATCCGAGATTTGGCATCTTGCTAGATATGGTTGGAGCTGAAAACGCTGTTTTCCCTCGCGAGGGGTTTTCAATGCAATATGCCTCACCACTTGTTGACCAGGTTTGGGAGCTTGCAGCAAACCTGGGTTACGGGCACTTCTTTGTAGATAGATCCGGTGCTGAAGTTGCGGATGACCACTGGATAATCAATCGCAAAGCCGGGATACCCACAATCAACATCATTCATCACAGGCCTTCAAGTAGCGGAAATAATGGCTTGTTTCCGGATTACTGGCACACCCACAACGACAATATGGAGATCATCTGTGAGGAAACCTTGCAGGCGGTTGGTGACGTTCTGACTACCTTCGTTTATACACGGCTCCGATAGTCCGGACAAAAACAAGATTTGCGATATGAGTTCAGGTTCCTATTATAATATCCGGATACAAGCAACACCCGATCAGCAGGAAATTATTATCGGTGAACTGGTCGAATTGGGGTTTGAAGCGTTTGAACAAGAGAAGCATCAATTGTCCGTATGGGCGCCGTCTGAAATATACGATGCCGGTCTTCGTGATCAGCTTACCCGGTGGCTTCAGGAGCAACCGGAAGAACGCCGGATTCTATCGGAGGATCTTGTTGGAGATCGTAACTGGAATGCAGAGTGGGAAAAAACAATCCAGCCCTTGTCAATCGGATCATTTTATATTCATCCGACATGGTCTGACAAGACGCCACCTGAGGGGCTTATTCCCATACGGATCGATCCCAAAATGGCCTTTGGGACCGGGTATCATGAGACAACCCGGTTATTATTGCGGATGTTGCCGGAACAAGACTGTGCGGGGATGCGGGTACTCGACATGGGATCGGGTACCGGTGTTCTTGCGATTGGAGCCCTCAAACTGGGCGCCTCAAAAGCGGTAGGAATTGATAACGATCACTGGTGTTATGATAATGCAATTGAGAACGCGAAGCTGAATGGTGTGGAAGACCGGCTTGAAATTCGCATCGGATCGGATGAAAAAATAGGGGAGGCGGAAAAGTTTGATCTGATTCTGGCCAATATCAACCGCAATGTCCTTATGGATCTGGCGGAACCCCTGGTTTCCAGTCTGACAGACGGCGGTGTTTTGTTGTTATCGGGAATATTGGAAGAGGATCAGGTGGTCGTTGCCAGTCATCCGGTCTATAATCGCTTGAAATTGAGTAACACGAAACAAGAAAATGAATGGCTTGCAATGGCATGGCATAAAAACGGGTAGATTTGGGACTGGCAGGATAATCCTTTTTTAGAATCGTTTCGGAATCTTGCTATATTTTATGCGATGCATTACCAATTGATAACAGCGATCATTGTACCTAATTTTGTAACCGGTGCCTGATAAAACCTCAAAAAGCAGCAGTAGTCGGGATGATATAACCCTTGTTGACGCGGCCCTGGGCGGTGACCAGAGAGCTTATGAGCATCTGGTGGAAAAGTACCAGCGCTCATTGTTTTTTCATATACTGAAAATGGTGCGAAACAGGGATGTTGTAGATGACCTGGTACAGGAAGCATTTGCAAAGGCGTTTGATTGCTTGAACTCCTATAACAAGGAGTATGCCTTTTCCACCTGGATTTACCGGATCGCTACCAATCACACTATTGATTTTCTCCGAAAGAAAAAACTCCAAACATTCTCCATAGATGAACCTGTTCCGGGCAAGGATGGGGACATGAGAATGGAACTGCCTGATGAGTTCTCAGAAACCGATCGGGATATTATGCGAAAAGAGCGGCGTAAGCTTATCCGGAACGCCGTTGAAAGTCTGCCGGAAAAGTACCGGGTGGTGATCCGCATGCGCCATATGGACGAGATGAGTTATGAGGAGATCTCGGAAGTGATGAACCTTCCATTGGGTACCGTGAAAGCCCATATTTTTCGTGCCAGGGAGCTCCTGAACAAGTACCTGAAAGATCGGATAAGGGCTTACTGAAATCCAAATAGGAAGTTAGAAAACAAACAAAGCCGGAGATGTGTAACCCCTGGCTTTGTTGTTAGGTGCAAAAAAGAGTCATTATTTGCTGATATGCATTAAATACCGAAACGAACGCCGAAAGAGAGAGCGAACTGATCCAGGCCGGTCAGGAATAAACGTGGCTCGGCAAAAAGCTTGACGGCATCTATATCATATTCGGCACCGGCACCAATTCCGAGTGCCAGGTCGGTGTTCGAGGCTGAGTAGGATCCTCCATTGAAACTGGCACTCGAGCTCCAGTAGTGAAGTCCCAGTGATCCAATGCCATAGAGGGTAAGCTCACCCTCCTCATAAAACAAGTAATGGGCATTTGCATTAATCTCCACCCAAGTATTGTCAATACCATCCGGTGAATCAACCAGCCAATAGATGAAATCACCACCGAAACGGATATCCTCACTGTAGATATAATATCCGTTGGCCTGAATTCCCAACTCGCTGATCTTTTCTCCATAGGCCAGACCACCTCCGAGGTAGATATCCGGGTTATCACCATTTTGAGCTAATACACTTAAAGGTGTGAGTAGCAGGACTAGTGCGATTACAGGAAGTATATGGTACTTTTTTTGCATGATAGTCATATTTTTTTGGTTTTTTTGAGCATAAAAAGCATTCTCACGATATATGATACGCATTATAGATAGCGCTTTTGTACAAGAATGCTTTACATTTGTAAGGTTGATTTAATCGCTTCGTTAGTTGTTACAGCGGTTGATTCAGAATTCTTACATACTATTTACTTATTTGTAAGTTGTTATAAATAACAAACTAACGAAAAAGAATATACAAATGATAGATTACAGCGTAAAGCGTAATAATTAAACATTAAGAACTTTTTTTAATTACATTTTTTATGCCACGTAAAAAGATCAAATCTTTATCTCAGCGTCTTTTTTTTCTGTTGGATTCGGCAATGATCCTGCTTTTGGTCATTAATCTGAACTGGATCATATTCGACTGGTTGTTCGATTACGAACCGATTAGAGAGATGCTGTACTCACAACTCCCCGATTTTACAAGTTGGTATGCTACGGTTATTCACCCCCGTTTCATTGTTATAGACCTCATATTTATATCAGTATTTCTAACCGAGTTTTTTGTACGGTGGGGCATTGCGGTTTATCACCGTGTTTATCACCGGTGGTTCTTTTTTCCGTTTATCCACTTTTATGATCTTCTGGGTTGTATACCAATAGGTGGATTTCGGTTTATGAGATTGCTCAGAGTTGTTTCCATCATCTACCGGCTGCAAAAAAACGGGGTGATTGATCTTAGTGATACGGTTGTAGTTACATTTGTGCGTAAATACTACGGTATTTTGCTTGAAGAGCTTTCCGACAAGGTGACATTGAATATTCTTGAAGATATCCAGCAGGAAGTGCGGAACGGCGGACCAGTAGTGGATCGTATAGTTAGTGAGGTGGTCATGCCGCAAAAGGACTCGCTTGTGGAGTGGATTGCCCACCGTATTGAAAATGTATCTGCCCGGAATTATGATCGATACCGGGATGATCTCCGTGATTATGTGCAGGAGCGAATCAATAAGGCCGTTGAGGAGAATGATGAATTTGCGCGGCTGGAGCAGATTCCGCTTTTTGGTTCGTTGGTACGTAACACGATTGAAAAAGCGATCAGTGATATTGTCTTCAATGTCATTAACGGAATAATGCAGGATCTGGCATCGAACCGAAACCGGGCGTTGATTGACGAATCAACCGATATCTTATTTGATGCCCTCTTGCTGAAGGAGCAGGATGAAGAGTTGAACCATTTGGTTGTTGACACGGTTGACCGTTCGCTTGATGTTATCAAACAGCAGGTTTCTGTTCAGCAGTGGAAGTTGAGGGATTTGGCTGAAGATGAAGCTGATTTCCAAAGAAGGCTGCGTGAGGAACTGTTCAAAGCAGGTGAATCTGTTCGTGGTGAGAAGTCGGATCAGCAATCAGAGCCGGAATCTGCACCGGTCGATCCGGGGAAGCATACATGATATCCGAATCCCGAAAACAACCCGGACCATAATAACAATTTGCAAAAACAAGCCCTGAATATAGAGGAACGAACAGCACTTGTTCGCGAGGAGGCGAAACGGTTGGGATTTGACGCTGTTGGCTTTGCCCGCGCCCGAAAGCTTGAGGAGGAGGAGAGCCGGTTGGAACAGTGGCTCAAAGAGGGCCGGCATGGCACCATGCAATGGATGGAAAATCATTTTGAAAAGCGGCTGGATCCCCGTCGGCTGGTGCCGGGTGCCCGGACCGTGGTCTCCCTGATGATCAGCTATCATCAGCCGGAGTTGGTCCGTCGTCAGCTGGACAGCAACAATCCGAAGATATCAAAGTATGCTCTTGGGGATGATTACCATAAGGTAGTAAAGGATAAGTTGTTTGACCTTTTTTCCTATACGCGTTCGGTTACCGGGGACGTGCAGGGACGCGTATTTGTTGATACGGCCCCGGTCATGGACAAGGCCTGGGCTGTTCAGTCAGGTATTGGTTGGCTGGGAAAGCATACCAATATTCTGGATCGTCAGTGGGGAAGTTGGTTTTTTCTTGGTGAAATGATACTGGATGCCGAGTTTATATATGATGCGCCGGTTGCTGACCATTGTGGAAGTTGTACCCGGTGCATAGATGCTTGTCCAACAAATGCCATCCATGAGCCCTACAAAGTTGATGGCAGTAAGTGCATCTCATATTTTACTATTGAGCTACGGAAAGAGATCCCCGAAAAATATCACCAACAGATGGGAGAGTGGATATTTGGCTGCGATATTTGTCAGGATGTTTGTCCATGGAATAGAAAAGCCCGCACAGGTTCCGAGGAGCGTTTATTTGCCAGGCCTGACAGCATTGATCGAGGAATAGATTACTGGGAAGAGCTTGATTTGCAGGAATATCGTGACCTGTTTCGCAAAAGTACCGTCAAACGGGCGAAGTTTGACGGTCTTAAGCGTAATATCCGGGTTGCCGGAGCAAACATAAAATCCCCACGCGACGAGTATGTTAATCGGGCGGCATACTCGCTCAAAAGACACTCCCGAAAGTCCGGGGATAAAAGTTCATGAGTCTTGATATTCCTGGACAGCAGCCATTTCTACCATCAGATGAAACAGATCGGTGTTTCTGGTAATCGGTTGCAGGCGCTCGCTTCCTGGTCCCATGGCGGCCAACTCAACGTAATCGGCTGTATGAGATCCGCTAACCCAGTTAAAAGCGAGATAATTGGCAAAAATCTGCCCCAGAACCTGTGAAGAGCCACTCATACCGCGATTCAGGTTTTGATAGTCACCTGCAAGTGATTGGCGTAAAATTTCAGCCTCTTCACGGCGGATTTCAATGCTTGCGTTCTCTGCAATCAGTTCACGGATGTCATTGACAGAGCTGTTTTCGTCAAGTTGAGAGAGCATCCAGTTGTTTGTGTGTTGAAAATCGGCAATTCGATCAAACATAGGCTCACTATCATTGTATCCGGAACCTGTTCCACTTAAACCAGGGTTGGCATTTCCATGATCGGTGGTAATAATTAAAAGGGTGTCATCACGATTTTCGGCAAATGCAACAGCTTCTGCGATTGCGTCGTCAAAAGCGATTTGGTCATAAATAAGGCCGGCAGCGTCATTGCCATGTGCAGCGTGATCGACCCGGCCGCCTTCGACCTGCAGGATGAATCCATCACGGTTTTGGGACAGGCGCGAGATAGCTGTCGCGGTCATTTCCGCAAGAGTGGGAATCTCCCGGCGATACGAATCGGTGTTCATATGGTCCAGACTATAAGGAAGGTGCCCGTCATAGAACACTCCAAGCAGTTTGTGATGTTCACCGGCTTGCAACATCTCCTGCTTATTCCGCGCTACATGATAACCTGCATTCGCGAATTCAGAATAAAGATCCCGGCCGTCATCGCGGTGCTCGGCTGCAATATGCCGGTTGCCACCTCCCAAAAGCAGATCGTAACCTCGTTCGACATGCTGGGCTGCGATGGCTTGCTCATCCCAACGTTCCATGACATTCACGCTGAATCCTGAGGGAGTGGCATGGGTGATGTTTGTGGTGGTAGCCAATCCGGTTGCTCTTCCGGCATCCTGAAATATTTCGAGAATGGGTTTCAGAGCTTCTCCCTGCTCGGTCATATTCACACGGCCGTTGACCACACGTTGGCCGGATCCCCAGGAGCTGGCAGCCGAAGCAGATCCCGTGACAACGGAGTTTGCAGATGCCATATCCATGAGGCCGCGGTTTGCTCTGTTTTCTTCGTACAGGGATATCCAGTTGGAGGCACGCCCGTAGTTTCTTCTGAGCATATGATCGGCGGCTGTCAGGGTTCCGATGCTCATGCCGTCGCTGACCATGAAAATGACATTTTTTACATCGCCGGTCGCGGATTTGCGGTCCTGCGAATTACTGACCTGAAGGAACCCGCCCCCCAGAAAAAGCCCCGAAAGGGCTCCAGTTTTAAGAAAGTCTCTGCGATTGAAAGAACCGATATTTTTCTTGTTGGAATGTGGCATAGTCTATATTATTTGCTGTTCAGGGCGTTCATAACAGGCAGGATACTTTCCTGTTAAGAATGAATTTGCAGGATAAAAAAAACAATGTAAAGAAACAGTTAAAAAGTGGAATTATTGTTTATGAAGCATCTGTTATTTGTTTTTGAAGAAATAAAACCGGTCATCTGTGAGTTATACCCCGGATAGAAAAAATATTTATAATCTTATAAACAGAAGGAGGTTTCAATGATTAAAAATTCAATGCGCACGGTTTTTCTGATGGTATTGGTGGGGCTGCTTTTTTTATTCGTAGGCAACCTGCTGGGCGGACAAACCGGTATGATCATCGCGCTTGTTTTTGCTTTGTCTATGAATGCATTCAGTTACTGGTATTCAGACAAACTTGTGCTCAAGATGTACAATGCCAAGGAGGTGAATCGTGAAAATGCACCGCAATTTTATGGTATGATGGAGGATTTATCCCGCAAAGCTGATTTGCCGATGCCCAAAGTGTATGTTATTCCACAACAACAGCCCAACGCCTTTGCTACCGGCCGCAATCCTCAGCATTCCGCGGTGGCGGCTACCCAGGGAATTCTGCAGAGTCTTAACGAGCAGGAATTGCGAGGGGTCATGGCTCATGAACTTGCTCATATCAAGAACCGCGATATACTTACACAAACCATAGTTACAACGGTTGTGAGTGCCATCACCCTGATTGCGCAATTTGCGATTTTTTTACCTATCGGACGTGGAGGAGGTGATGGGCCCAATCCGATTGTTTTGCTGCTGACCCTAATACTGGCACCGCTTGCGGCCGGAATGCTGCAAGCAGCGTTGTCACGGACACGCGAGTTCGAGGCGGACCGGGTTGGAGCTGAAATTTGCGGTAGCGCGGAGAGCCTGGCAAATGCACTAAAAAAGATACAGGCATCCGTTGAGCGCAAACCCATGCAGGCATCAGAAACGGCACAACGATCAACCGCGCATATGTTCCCTGTTAATCCGTTTTCTGCACGTGGTATGAGCAAGCTGTTCTCTACTCATCCGGATACCAAGCTTCGCATCCAGAAACTGATGGATATGGAGAAAACCGGAAGCTACTCATAATTCGTTTTGTATATGGAGCATGGAATTGGTACTATTCGATCGGAAAAAAGTAAGCAGTCACAAGGACCGTATTGTCACTTTTCCGGATGAAAGCCTTGACAAACAGGAAGTTGTAATGTCAGTTCAATTTATCATATTACAAATAGGGGATAAATGATGGGCAGCAGGCTGTAAGGAAAGGGACTCAGGATAGTCTACTATCTACCAAATGCAATCAGAAATGAAAGACAGAAAACTATGGGATCACTAAATAAAGCTATGATTATAGGTCGGCTTGGAGCTGACCCTGATGTGAGATATACTCAAAACAATACCGCTGTTGCCAATATGAGTGTGGCTACCAGCGATCGCTATAAGGACAAGAATGGTGAGTGGCAGGAAACAACCGAATGGCATCGTATTGTAGCCTGGGGACGGTTGGCGGAAATTTGTCAGCAGTATTTGAAGAAAGGATCCCAGGTCTTTTTTGAAGGTCCGATCCAGACAAGGTCCTGGGAAAATAAGGAAGGTCAAAAGCAGTATACTACTGAGATAAAGGCACTTACCATGCAGATGCTGGATAGCAAGGGTGAAGGAGGACAGGGTAGTGGGGCGCCGAATAAGGCCCAGGATCCTCAGAACCGTGATGAGTCCGCAAACATGAGTAATGAGGCATTGGATGTGGATGATGATTTACCGTTCTGATATTTTGTCCAAACGGATGGTTGTGATAAACTGAAATAAAGAGAAGATGAGGGTATGCACGAACTTTGTATATCCTTATCTTCTGTTTACAGTTATTATGAGTTCTGACCGGCAAACATGGTTGCTTGTTGATTGTCCCTGTGGTCAGAGATTTCTTAAAATTAACCGACCTTAGAGAACCTATTGGATATCGCGTCATCGTTTCAGGCTATAATGCTATCAGATCTGGTCCAAGTCACTGCCGGGGGTGGTACTTTCGAGACCCTGTTGGTTAACCCCATCGACTTTGTCATACTGGTTCTGATTATCATACTGGGGATTGTTTTTTCAGCTTTTTTCTCTGGATCTGAGGTTGCTTTTTTTTCACTTGATAAGAAGCTGGATAAGGAGACCGTAAAAGAAGCAAAGAATGACAAGGCACTGGCGCGAGTGCTCTACATGTTGGAACGTCCTCGCCAATTGCTCGCAACGGTACTTATTGGAAATACCTTTGCCAATATTATTGCAGCTGTCGGGGCTGCTGTGGTAACGGGACGATTGGTTGCTCTGTTTGGCTTGCCTCAATTACTGGTGTTCACGGTAGAGGTGGTTGCACTTACCATTACTATTGTGATATTGGCGGAAATAACGCCCAAGTTACTTGCCCTGAACAGGCCTCTTGAAGTTTCCCGGAAGTTCAGCTTGCCACTCTATCTGTTTTTCGTAATGCTGGCTCCACTTTCCAGGATGATATCTCATGGAACCCGTTTTCTGGAGAAAAGCATCCCGCGCCCCGCAGAGTCCATATCATCCGATGACCTGAAGACAATAGCGGAGGTAGGGGAATTACATGGCTCTATACATGGTGACGAGCGCGAAATAATTGAAAATGTCATCGAGTTTGGCAATACGTATGTAAGGGAGATCATGACGTCCAGGGTCAACCTGACTGCAATAAATACTGGTAATACTTTACAGGAGGTTCTGGATCTTATTCGGGAAAAGGGAGTTTCCAGATTTCCTCTTTATGAAAACGATCTGGATAATATCATCGGGATCATTCACTCAAAAGACTTGCTCCCCTATATCAACAGTGAACTGGGTGAAGCGACCATTAACTGGAAGACGCTTGCCCGAAAAGCACTTTTTATACCAACAACAAAAAAGCTGGATGACCTTCTGCGAGAGTTTCAGCAACAAAAGACACATATTGCTATTGTAGTGGATGAATATGGGGGGACCGAAGGGGTCATCACACTGGACGATGTTCTTGAGGAAATTATCGGTGAAATTACGGATGAACAAACCGAACCGGTAGAGTTATTCACAAGGAACAAATCAGGAGACTATCTGTTCGATGCTAAAATCGATCTTGATGATATGGCCGATATCCTCTCTATGGATTTGACAACTGATGATGATGAATATGAGACTTTGGGTGGGCTGATCTACTATCTGTTGGAGCGAATTCCGGAAGAGGGAGAGACTGTCGAATTCAGGAGTTTAAAGTTGAAAGTATATGAGATGGATAATAACCGGTTGCTAAGGGTTGAAGTCAAGGTCAAGGAAGATTCCGGTAATACCTCAACGCAAGAGAATACTTCTTTTTAATAACGGTGTTTACTAGTAGTTATATATTATGATAGAAAGATATTCACGGAAGCAAATGGCTTCCATATGGACAGAAGAAAATCAATTTCAGGCCTGGCTGGATGTTGAACTTGCAGCATGTAAAGCATGGAGTCGCCTGGGTATTATTCCGGAAGCGGATGTCAGGAAGTTGTATGAAAACTCCAGATTTGATGTGGAGAGGATTCATGAAATCGAAGAGCAAACACGCCATGATGTGGTTGCTTTCACAAGATCAGTATCCGAATCGCTCGGCGCGGAAAAAAAGTGGATTCATTATGGACTGACTTCCACTGATGTGGTTGATACGGCTTTGGGTGTTCGGTTGAAAAAAGCCAACAAGGTGATTTATGAAGGTTTAAACCGATTTGTTTCGGTGCTTGCGGATAAGGCCAGGGAACATAAGTATACCGTTATGATGGGGCGCACCCATGGGGTACATGCCGAGCCAACCACTTTCGGACTGAAATGTGCTCTCTGGTATGAAGAGATGAAACGCAATGTGAAGCGTTTCGAATTAGCGGCAGCCGATGTGGAGTTTGGGAAATTATCCGGAGCTGTCGGAACATTTGCCAACATTCCGCCTGAGGTAGAGGAGTATACTTGTGAATATCTTGGACTGTCTCCTGCTCCGGTCTCCACTCAAACGCTTCAGCGTGATCGACATGCCCATTATATGTCGACAATTGCTCTGATTGGAGCTTCACTGGAAAAAATAGCAGTTGAAATTCGACATCTTCAGAAAACCGAGACCCGTGAGGTGGAAGAGCGTTTTGGAAAAGGGCAGAAAGGTTCCTCAGCTATGCCTCATAAACGGAATCCGGTCAGCTCAGAAAATATATCCGGCTGTGCACGAGTTCTCAGAGGTTACATGGTGACAGCATTTGAGAATATTTCACTGTGGCATGAGCGGGATATCTCCCATTCATCAGCCGAACGTATTATAATCCCGGACGCCCTTATTTTACTGGACTATATGCTGCATCGCTTTTCCGGAGTGGTCGATAGACTGGTGGTCCATGCCGATAATATGAAAGCCAATATTGAAAACACCCATGGTTTGGTTTACTCGCAACGCTTGCTACTTATGCTTATAGAAAAGGGACTGTCACGTGAAGATGCCTATGATCTCGTTCAGCCTCTTGCCATGGAAGCCTGGGAACAGAGAAAATCATTTCGGGAGCTGGTGAGCAGCCATAATGAGATATGCGGGCACCTTGGTGAAAAAGATATTACAGAGGCTTTTAATATTGATCACCATACCCGGAATGTGGATGCCATTTTCCGCAGGGCAGGACTTTAATATCCCATTAATTTAGTCCCCCATTAATGTCGCTGCCCATTTCTGAAGCTCTTTTCGCCGTATTTTGCCGAGTGACGTACGGGGAATGTAACTGACCTGGAAAATTTTTTTGGGAATTTGAGGAGGCAGAAGCTTTTGGTTAAGATGTTTCCTTATTTGGCTTTGCTCCAGTTCGGTAGAAGAGGTAACCAAGGCAACGAGTATCTGCCCCCACTCATCATCCGGGAGACCGGTTACTCCGGCATCGGAGATATTCTGAATTTCAAGCAGGGCCGACTCTACATTTATTACGCTGACATTTTCCCCGCCTGTAATAATGATATCGGTTCTTCGGTTTTCAATAAAAAGGTTGCCGTTTCGGTCTTTCCAGGCGTAATCACCTGTTTTGAACCAGGGTAGTGTTTGGTCATTAACGGAACAGAAACAGGAGTCGGTATACAGGTTGCCGGGTAAAAAACTTTTCAGGGAATCGGAAGGAGACAAATAGCCCGGGAAGACCTGAGGGCCTCTGACCCAAAGTTCTCCTGTTTCTTCAGGTGGTAACTCCAGGTTATTCGAGTCCTTTATCGATATCTCATGATCGGGGAAAGGCTGGCCTACCGAGTTCGGTGGACTTTCCCCTTTTATACTCTGGACCGATATTTGTCCGCAGGTTTCTGTCATCCCATAACTGTGTACAACCGGCCAATGATCCCTTCTTGCTTTGTCTATAAGCTCGGAGGGGGCGGGACCGCCACCAATCAAAATTTCCTCGAGATGATGCCGGGGACGTGATTTCTGCTTTTTAGCATATTCAACGACTCTTTTCAGCATCGTGGGTACCAGTGACAGGCGTTTTAGTGCAGTATACTTCTCCAAATCTCTGCACAAATCAACAGAATCAAAACGATTCCACAGAAAAATGCCGCAGCCATTAAGCAAAGCCCGGAAGATTATCGCCACCCCTCCGGCATGATACAAAGGAAGTGGATTGCCCCATAAATAGTCAGCTGACCTGTTGGAATTCACGAAGTGGCCGGTTTCCGATAGTCCGGCAGATTCATTGCCGGATGGAAATAGGTGGGTATGGCTCCGGAAAGCATTGTTAGCTGCGGCTATCATCTGTCTCCG
>CAYMBG010000064.1:0-7709 GCA_964388615.1 uncultured Chitinophagales bacterium
ACCCCTTGCACCCCATGCAAGTGCGCTACCGGACTGCGCCACGCCCCGAACTTTAGAAAAAACTTTTATACACGGCCGTACTGGCCTGATGTCCGATTTGACAAATTCTCACAATACTTTACTTTGTTGTGAGCATCAACATATCGGGAACGTCAAATATACGGATTCAGTATTAGCGACACAATTATCTACAGGTTTTTTACTTACCCGGCTGTAACCTGTTAACCGAGATCCCCCGTTTGCCGGTCAGATACAGGTTAAACCTCAATCTTCTGAGCGGGATAGCAACCCAGGATCTCGAAATGCGCCGCTTTATCTTCGATCTCCTTAAGCGCCTTCTTCATCCCGGACTCCTCGCGGTTTCCTTCCAGATCCACATAAAACAGATACTGCCAGGGTTTTCCGATACGCGGACGTGATTCAAGTTTGGTCATATTGATCCCATACTTGTCAAGTACCTTTAAACATTGCAGCAAGGCCCCTTTTTCGTGGACCGTAGCCAACAACAGTGAAGTTTTTACGGGAATTTGCGGATCACACACGATGGGTTTCTGCGAAACAATCACAAACCGGGTGTAATTTCCGGGCTGGTTCGCCAGGTCTTTTGCAATAATATAGAGCCCGTAAAGCTCCGACGCATAGGAACTGGCGATAGCCGTTTGTGACGGATCGGCGTCTTCCATTACTTTTTTGGCCGCCATTGCAGTATCCGTATAGGGCTCAATATGACAGTGATCCAGCTCGGCCAGAAACCGGCTGCATTGGGAAATGGCTTGTGGATGCGACAATATACTCCGGATATCCTGCACCGCTACCGGGCTCGTCCCCATCAGACAGTGGTTGACTTTAAGCACTTCTTCCCCAATGATATGCAGATTTTTTTCAGCCAGCACATCGTAGGTGTCATTGATAGACCCGGCGGTCGTATTTTCAATCGGCAGTATCGCAACATCGGTCTCACCCTCTTCCACAGCTTTGGCGGCTTTTTCAAAAGTCTTGAAACCTACACACCGAATATCATCAAACCGCTCGGAAAAATGGCGCATGGCCGCCTGGTGACTGTAAGCGCCTCGTGTTCCCTGGTAGGATACGGAAATGGATTTTACTTCCAGCTTGTTGTTCTGATGGTCCAGCAAAGAATGGCTCTGGTAACGAACGGATTGGTGAATGATATCCCGGAACAGTTGCTCGGCAAAATAGGGATCTACTCCTGCATCCAAAGCCAACTCGCGTACTTTTTTCAGAAGTCCTTCCTCCCGGTGCGCATCGCGGATGACGGTACTGTCCGAAAGTTTGTTGGAAAACACTTCCCTGACCACCTCCTGTCTTTGCGCCAGGGTTCGGATCAGCTGCTTGTCAAGTTGATCAATCCGCTCCCGAAAACGGGATAGCCTTTGCTTCTTCTCTTTTTCGGTCTCTTTTTTTTCCGACATATGATTTTGGAATATATTTACAAAATACCTGCTTTCCGGTTGCCATTTATTGGTTCTGATCCCTAATCTAAACCTTGTAAGATAGCGAATTTCCGGTCAGTAATCATATCGCCAAAGCATATCCACACCACTGCGATAATCGTCACTGGCGGTTATGATCATCTCCAGGTTCCGCCGGATCATGTATTCAATCGAAATTTGCTGACCGGCTTCGGTTCCTCCCAGTTCCTGGAGAAAGGCGACAAACAAACGATCTGAAACATATTTACCCGCTTTAATGCTGGTGCCGCTGCCGCCACCTTTCCGGGTGTTTTCGATTTCGATGACATCAATACCCAGGCGGTCAGCTGCCAGGTTCTCGATCCGGTCAAGCAGGATATCTACGGCGATATTGGTAGCCAGGCTTCCATCCGATCGGCCCGAAACCGTCTGCTCCCAACCGGCCAGGGCATGGAACGGCCGGCCGAAAAGTGTGTAACTGATAATATCCTGGAGCTCCATCTCCGGCTCGCTGTCGTATTCAAAAGCTGGATCGGAGATCGTGCCCGTGATGTGGTAATAGATCCGAATATCTTCGTATTGCTGACGCGGTTCATAAAGTGTGCGAATATCCAGCTCCGGATCTTCCGGATCCCCGCTAAAGATTATATTTCCATGCTGCAGCCGGAATCGCTTGTTTAAAACAGTCACGTGTCCGGAGGGAAGTTCCATATTGCCGAAAAGCTGAAGCTCCCCAAACGGCTCTTTGAGCAGATCGATCTCTCCACGCATAGCAAGATTGACTTCCGGCTCTCCGCGGTTTCTGACAAATGCGTTTCTATCGACGGAGAATATCACTTCCATCGACAAGCGCTCAAAGATATCAGGACCCTCGGACTGGGTGTCGGTTTCCTCTTCAAGGACGACCTCTTCAACCTGACTTTCTCCGAAATCATCAATAAAAACGGTACCACGCTCCCAGATGACGCTGCCTGCGACATGTGGCTGTTCGATGGATCCGGTCAGTGCCATATCCAGTCCGGCGAAGATGTCCATATCCCGCGTATTGGATACTCGAAAATTGTTGGCATCAAACTGCAGATCGAATTCCTCCGGCATCAGGCCATCCAGCGAAATTACCCCCGATCCGTTAAACGACCCGCTGCTTTGGGCGCTCAGTCTGTTCAGCTCCGCCTCCCCGGGGATGAGGTCGACATCGAATGCCATATTTCGCAGCGTAATATTATTGGGTACCAGGTGCACTCTCCCGCCGCTGAAAGCGATACTCCCTTCCATCACGGGATCGTCAACAGTGCCTTTAATGTCAAAATCGGCATCCAGCCGGCCCTGGAGATTACGCAACTGCGCGGGATCCAGAAAATCATTGAGGGCCGCCAGGTTGAATTCGTTTGTACACACGTTGATATCAACGGGATCATCGGATCCTGGGCCTTCAAAAACAAGGTTTGGCACATCGATGTGCAACGGAAAAGCGCCACTGATATCAGCCGCCAACTGCTCCAGCGAGTAAACACTGGATGCCAGCAATAAATTATTGCGGCCGTGATCATAATCCCAGCTCACCAGCAGCGTGTCAACCGCTACACCGGATATTGAGCCGTCCTCAAGCCGGATTTCCCCTATCAATTCCGGCTGTCTGGCTACCCCTGAAATATCGGTCTGCAATGAAAGTGTTCCCGCTACACCCTGCAAGCCCCATTCATCCAGCAGATCCTGAAACATGGTAACATCGAAACGGTCCATATGCAGATAACCGCTGATCGCTTCCTCGTAGAATTCGGGGGCATGTGCTCCCAGATTTTCCGGTTCAAATGGCAAAGAGAGTTCGGAGCGTAACAGTTCTTTGTCTTCGTGCCATACATGGGCATCACTGACTAACCTCTTATCTTTCACGTCGAATGCAAAACGCGCGGAGTCAAGTGCAAACTGATTGTATTCAAAATGTGCAATATCGGCGTGGGCTTCCACTTCCAGCCGGTCGTCATCGACAAGAAAATTCATCTGTCCGGTGAACACAGCGCCGAACACCGGTTGTTCCATGAATATATACTGAACCTGACCCAGATCGGTGTTTTGAGCATTCAAGAAACCGGTCCATGGTGTTTCCGGGGTTTTGTTCAGATACATGCTCACCTCCGAGGATCGCCCTGAACGCAATCGCAGCGTATCAAGCATCACTAATTCATCTGCAAGCGTCAGATCGAACGGACTTTGCAGGGTATAGACACCCGCAGGATCGGTCAGGTCCAGCAAATGCGTACGAACCTGCAGCGTGTCCGCTATCGTATAATCTGCCTGTGTGCGCAAGCCACTCTCATTCTCGATATTGAATTCGAAATCATAGTCACCTTGCAGGCTATGGCCGATAAGACGGCCATCGGTGATCAGTGAGATATCGCGGATGGTAAATGCTCCGGCTTTCGGCTCCCGGATATCCAAATTGACGTGATAGATTGGGTCTTCGGTAAGCCGGGTCATGGCAAATCCCTCGATCTGCTCCACATGCAGGGTATCATACTGGATGTGATTCAGATTCATACCAGACTCAAACACCAGCACCCCCTCGTTGTCGGGCCGGATATTTCCGGTGAGACGCCCCTGTGCCTGAAGGGTATCCGCGCCGGCCAGGTTGGCAAAACCTTGCAGATCATGCAGTTCCAGGTCAAAATCCAGCCGGTTTTGTGGATCTCTGAAATTAAAAATGTTTTGTACCAAGGTCAGGTTGGCTGTTGCCGGAGGACCTGACACACGGGCCTGTTCCACACGGACAATGCCTTCCTGCAGCGCCATATTCATCTCTATGGTATCAAAGTGCTGTCCGTTGACCTCGGAATCATCGAATGTCATCCGAGCTTCTAAATCCAGGGACTCGGGGTCCAGCCCGGAGCCGGACACCTCGACCCGTCCATTGATATCGGTTACCAGCGCCTCCAGTTCGGAGAAGATCGCCGTGTTGAAATTTTCTACCTCCAAATTGAACGCGTATTCGGGCTCGGCGGTTTTCCAGCTTAGGCCGCCATCAAGCAGTATGCGCGCTCCCTCCGAGGCGCCATCCAGTGTAAATGCAAGGCTATCCGATACGGCGGAGCCTGTTATATTCGCTGAAAAACCGGGATAGCCACTGATGCTGAACTGCTCCACGTCCATGGCAATATCCCAGGGATAGGGACCGCCAGGCTCCCGGCCGGTCCCGGTCAGCGTGCCGCTGGATACCAGGTTACCTTCAAGTTCGGGGAGGCCTGACCAAAATCCCGGATTGAGTCCTTCCGTCCGGTAATGGAGTTGCCACGACAGGCCCGGGTCCCACCATCGTTCTGCCTCCAGCTCCAAATCGACCCTCTCGTCGCCTTTGCGGAAAAAGACCTCTGACCGGGCGATCTGATCCGAAACATCCAGGTTGAGTCCAATGGCGTCAAGCCCATACTCCCCGAACCGGATCTCCTCCATGGCCAACGTCCCGTCCAGTCGAACACGATCCCAATCCCCCAAAGGCACCGATCCGTCCATGGCCACCTCAAACCCGTTGAACCAGGCATCCAGGGTATCCGACCCGGTCAGCTCCGCCAGGTCCATTCGATCCAACGAGGCCGAGAAGTGGGTAAGCAATGGCTCATTCAGCAAGTTGGCACGCGCTTCCATGCGAAAATTATCGAGGCCATCCGCCGAGACTGTAAGTCCGGCGACAAGTTCCTGTTTTGACCCTCCCACTTGCAGGCTCACCGACAGATCCTGCCGGATCGGGTACGGTTCCATGTAAGCGGCCACCTCATCCCAGGCAAGCGGATCGAGCAGGCTCTCAACATCCACGCTGCTGGTGACGCTATCGTAGCTGCCCGACATCTCGAACAGGGAACGCGCGCCCGCCACCACCAATCGATCCAGAGAGATGCGCCTGCCGTCCCATGAAGCTTCCGAGGCTACGTTCACCGGCTCGTCGAACCGTGATTCGTGTACCGTAAGCTCCAACTGCGATAAATCCGCGAAGAATCCGCTTTCCGCCCGACCCGCACGGGCCTGAAGCTCCAATTCCCGCACAGCCAGCGGCTCACCGGGCAGCAGCTGACCCGCATCCACGGTGACCTCCGGGGCACTGACGCGAATGTCCTCCACGGTAAACAGGAAGGGGTCCTCGTCTTCCGGCGGTTCCTCCTCCGATGCGGGCGGCAGCATCTGGATCAGGTTCCATTCACCGTCGCCATCCTGTACGAGATCAGCGCGCACGCCATCCACATAAAGCTTACGAAGGGTTAACGGTCTGCGGAACACCAGGTCTGTCATGGCATATGCGATGTGAACCGAATCCACGCGGACCACCTCGTCGCCGGAATCTATCAACCGTATCTCCTTTACCGTCAAATGGGACCACAGATCCCCCTCCAACCGGCCTATTTTCAATTCGGCGCGAAGCTCCTCGCCGGCCCTTGACTCGATTTCGGCACGGATCCTATCCAGGACCATATCGGAGCGCATGGCCAGTCGCAGGCCGCCAAGCAAAATCACAATAACGGCAAGTGTGATCCAGGGCCAGATTCTGCGTTTTTGTTTTATGGATTCGTGATCACTCATCATTTTTTTCCGGTATATCCATCACTGAATGCCTTATCAAAAAGCCTGTCCGATGCTGAAGTGGATACCCCACCGATCAAAGCTGCCTCCAAAATCTTCTCCTTTATAGATATTCAAATCCTCATCGGTCGGATTCAGTTTTCGTGCAATGTCGATTCGTATAGGTCCGATCGGCGAACGGTAGCGAAAACCTCCCCCCAGCCCGAACTGGAAGGTGTCGAAATCGGCATGATCCACATCCTCCCAGATAGCACCGCCATCCAGGAAGACGGCCATACCGAAATGGCGTATCAGCCAATTCAACTCCTGGCGAATCTCCACATTGAAATTGTACAATGCCTTGCCGCCGATGGGCACATACTCTAAAAAATCGTCATTGTCATCCAGGATAGCCCTTTTGGGTCCCAGTTCCCGGCGCTGCCAACCACGCACCGAATTCGTGCCGCCGGTATAAAACCGTACGTTGGAAGGTAGATCCTCAAGAGTGGTAAACGTAAGTAATCCCGTTTCGTTGCGTAACGCCAGCTGTGTTGTAGACCCTAAATTAATATATCGGCGAATATCCAGCATGTACCGATTATAGCGTAGCGAGCCGGTTCCAAAAAATCCGGAAAACTCGGCATTCGGACGGATTGCCCAGCCGCGGTAGCGTTCCACCTCCAGCTGGTTGTGATAACCGGATAACCGGATAGATGAGATGTTGTAATATTCTTCCTCTTCCGGAATGACGACATCGGGACGCTCGATCTGCTCACGGTTCCGGGTAAATTCATAAGATACACTTGCAAATGTTTCCTGGTTGATCTGATAGATAAAACTGTTGGTGATCCCTCCGCGGTAGAGCAGGTATCCGCTTTCATCCAGCCTCTGGACAAACGGCGATATATTGATACGACTCTTGGGATTGAAGACATAGGGTATGTGATAGTCCAGGTTGGCCCGTTGCTCCAGGAAGGATGCGCGGGTGCTGATACTCACATTGTGGGCGTTGCCGAAGGGGTTGCGGTGCTGCCAGGAAACGCCTCCCCTCACAATCTCCTCAAACCCTATTCCGCCCTGCAATGTCAGGCTGCGCAGCGGATGTTCGCGAACACGTATATTCACATCCACGGTGGAATCCCTGGGTTGCGGGGGGGTGCTTATCGTCACAAAACGGAAAAGCGGATGGCCGTAAATCTGCTGCTGGGCATTGCGCATTTTTTCGGAGCTGTAGCGCTCCCCGGAACTTAGCTCGGATTGTCGCCTGACCAACTCATTTGAGACCGTCTCATTGCCTTCAATCTCAATCTCCTCGTAATAGGTAAGAGGACCCGGATTCAGGGTGATCAAAACATCGGCATGGGCACCGGTGGTATCCACCGTCGCCGTAACAAACGCATCGGCGTGGGCAAATCCTACGTCACGCATCACCGAAAGGTACCTTCCTTCCACGTCACTGTGGTGGATCAGCTGATAACGACTGCCTTCCTGCATCTCTTTTCGGTCACGGGCTCGCTGAAATTCCCGTTGTTCTTCCAGGTAAGCTATCGCGGACGAGTCGGCATCGAATTCATACCGGATGTTGCGGATGGTGGTGGGCTCGCCCTCATCCACCACAAAAGTGATACGGCGCACCCAGTCACGCCGACCTTCCTCCACACGGGAGGTGACCTCGGCGTGAGGAAATCCGCGCCGCTGGTAAAAGCGCTGGATCCGTATTTCATCGCGTCG
>CAYMBG010000064.1:7809-9293 GCA_964388615.1 uncultured Chitinophagales bacterium
CAGGTGTCCATTTAATGATATCCAATCAAAACCGCAACAGCAATCGCTATAACGGCAATAACGTAAAACCAAAGCAATCGTGGAGCCAGCCATGAAGCCCAGGTACTCCAGGGAATTTTTGCCATTCCCAGAACGGCCATAGTCACTCCGGAAGTCGGAATAATCATATTGGTGATACCGTCTCCCATCTGGAAAACCAGAACTACGGTTTGGCGGGTCACGCCCACCAGGTCACCCAGAGGAGCCATAATCGGGATGGTCAGTGCCGCTTGTCCGCTTCCGCTGGGAACCACGAAATTAATCATGGACTGCACGACCAGCATGATCTCCGCCGACACCACCGGATGCCACCCGGCGATAGCGTTTGAAAGTCCGTACAGGATGGTATCCACAATCTGCGCATCGGTTATCAGCAGCAGGATGGAGCGGGATAACGCGATCACCACAACAGCACCAAGCACATCCTTCATTCCGTCAATAAAGGCGTTGGCCGCCACTCCGGCCCCAATGCGACCGATGATAGCGGAAAGCACTCCGATTACCAGAAACAGCGCCGCCATCTCGGCAATATACCAGCCCAGGTTGGTCGCTCCGTAGATCAGCAGCGCGATACCTGCGGCGAATACGAATAAAATCAGTTTCTGATTCCATGAAAACGGTTTGCTGTCAGCTGACTCGGCGCTCATCTCCTCGGGACGGGACCGGTCCAGTTCGTATACCGGTGATTTTTCGGGATTTTTGTGGATACTCCTGGCGTAGCTGCCTACTATCCATATCGCGACAACTGTCGTTATCAGCCATACCACGGCTCTGAGCTCCCAGCCGGATATCAGCGGGATTTCGGCCAGCCCCTGTGCAATCTGAACCGTGAACGGGTTGACCACCGCACCGGCAAAACCAGCGCTGGCGCCCACAAACGGCACAGCTACCCCTACAATGGAATCGTAGCCCAGCGCCAATGCCAGGGGCACAAACAGGGGGATGAAAATGATCACCTCCTCTGACATTCCGAAAACACTTCCCATCATCGAAAAGAGCACTATGAAAAACGGAATAAAAAAGGGCCGGAGCTTGTCATTGCGATTAAACAGGACGGCCGCCCTTTGGATCGCCTGGGTAAACGCGCCGGTTTTTTGGATGATGGCGAAAGCACCTGCCACGATAAAAATAAAGGCGATAATCAGGATGGCAAAGGAGTCGGTAAAGCCGTTGATAGGAGCCATGATAAGCTCGACGAAACCGGCGGGTTCTGACTCAACCTGCTGGAAAGAATCGGGATCGACTATTTCGCGACCGTCCTGCTCGATGCGATCATAGCTGCCGCCCGGGATGATCCAGGTAAGCACTGCAAAAATGCACAGCAGCGAAAGCATCAGAATGATGGTATTCGGGGCTTTGAAACGGGTAAGCCGTTCTTTCAAGCGGTCTTTCATGGTGTTAGACTGCGATTAATGAAAAATGGGTGTCCGGTGCCGGTTGCTGAA
>CAYMBG010000064.1:9393-15310 GCA_964388615.1 uncultured Chitinophagales bacterium
GTATTCAGGTCCTGGGTTACCAGTCCCAGCGACCATGCCAGCACCAGGATGATCAGTCCCTCGAACATCAGGTTCATGCCCCGGAACATGCCCTTGAGCATTTTCTCTGTTGTAATCAGCCTCTGACTCATGGTAAGGACAATGGCCAAAAACAGGGATAGTACCGATCCCCATACCAGGGCGGCATAGGAATCCGATGAACCCACGATCTGCTGGAGCGATGAGCCCTCGCCAGTGATCCAGAGTCCGGCGAGTGTTACGATCACCAGGCCCACGATCGGGAGGGCGGCATTCAGCCAATGGGACGTGAAGCGGTGGGTTTCCGTCTTCGTAGTTTCCACTTCCGAGTCATCCAGCTCCGAGTCATCCAGCTCGGAGTCATCCGTATCCGAGTCATCCATCTCGGAATCATCCATGTCCGATGTCTCTTTAACTCCGGTCGTATCATTTCCGTCAAGCGCGTTTTGCTCGGCGCGTCGCATCGGACCGAAATCGCGTCCACTGAATGCGATAATCGCGACAAACAGGATGGCAAGAAACGCGTAGAAATTATAGGGGAGGGCATTTAAAAACACGAAGTAGGCGGACTGGTCGAACCCGGTGATTCCTGATCCGGCTTCGGTGATATAGCCGATGACGGCTCCGATCCAGGTGGATATGATTGCGACGATAGCTACCGGTGCGGCGGTCGAATCCACCAGATAAGCCAGTTTTGCCCTGGAAATGCGCAGCCGGTCGGTGAGTGGACGCATAGTGCTTCCAACGACCATGGTATTGGCATAGTCGTCAAAAAATACGATATACCCCATGAGGGTGGTGGTGACCTGGGCCCTGCTCCGGTTTGTGACCAGCCGGGTGATGGCTTTGACGATTCCCCTGGTTCCACCGTTTGCACCGATGATACCTACCATGCCGCCTATAAACATACTGAACACCAGGATGCTGACATGACTTGGATCTGCAATGGAGGGCACAATGTAATCGGTCGCTGTGGCGAAGAAGGCTGTCACGATGCCGGTTAGGCCGGCTCCGCCCACCAACCATGCCCCGATCCATATTCCGGCGAACAGCGCAAAGAGGACCTGCCGGAAAACCAGCGCCATGACTATCGCTATCACCGGTGGAAGCACGCTCCACCAGGGCGCGGCATCGTCGATGACCGCCTCTTCCTCGTCACAAAGCGGGATCTCTGTTACATCCTCAATATCCTCAAAAGTGAAATCCTCACAATCTTCGGTGATGGTGCCAGGATCATCCGTGCCGGCCTGCAGGGACGTGGCCATAACGCCCAATAGCAGGAACGGCAGTAAGCTTTTCCACGAAATAATGCCGAGAAGTCCGGTGTTCCTCATAGCTAAAACAGCGCTTATGCAATATTTTCAATGGCCGTTTTTAGCCTTGCGGTGATTTCTTCCCGGCCCAGCAGCTCCATGGTACCGAACAAATCCGGTCCGGAGCCGGTGCCGGTGACTGCAATCCGCAGCGGCATCATCAGTTTTCCAAAACCTACGCCCTGCTCCTCGATCACTTCCGTCAATATCTGCTTCAGTTTATCTGCTTTGAAGGCATCGGATTCCAGATCCCATATACGGTCATGGTACGTTTTTACCATTTCGGGGGTATTCTCTTTCCATCCCTTTTTGACCGCCTTGGCATCATACGTTTCGGGTCTGTTGAAAAAGAAGCTCCCGGCTTCCAAAATTTCCGGTAACCGGGAAACCCGTTCCTTCAACAAGCCCACCATACCGGACATAAATTGGAGGTCATGCACCATCGCTTTCTGGCTGTTCGTCAACTGCGGCATGAAACCCTCCTCGAGGATCATGACCGAAAGCTCTCTGGCCAGCTCCTCATCAGGGCGCTGTCTCATGTAGTGTTCATTGAACCAGGTCAGTTTATCGTAATCAAAAATGGCGCCGCTCTTACCGACTCTATCCAATGAAAACTCCTCTTCCATCTGCTCCAGGGTCATGGTCTCGCGATCTTCACCAGGACTCCAGCCCAACAGCGCCAGGAAATTTATCACGGCATCCCGCTCATAGTGAAGCTGACGGTAATCCTTTACATTCACGGGGATGCCCTCCTTTTCGGCCTTGCGCTTGGACAATTTGCCACCGCTTGGTGACATAATAAGCGGCAGGTGGGCCATTACAGGCGGTTGCCAGTCAAGGTATTGATACAGGAGGATGTGTTTCGGCGCCGAGCTGAGCCACTCCTCACCGCGGATGACATGCGTGATCGCCATTTCGTGATCATCCACCACATTGGCCAGATGATAAGTCGGCATACCATCGGCTTTCACCAACACCTGATCGTCCAGGCCGCTGGTATCGAAAGCAACCGACCCGCGAATCATGTCCTCGAAACGCACGGTCTCATCCGCCGGCACTTTGAGTCTGATGACATATTCGACCCCCTGTTCCAGCAATTGGCGGACCTCCTCCTCCGGCAGTGTCAAGCTGTTTCTCATGCCGGAGCGGGTAACCGGATCGTATTTCGGAGTAGGGTTATCCGGTGTTTGGAGCCGTTTTCGCATATCCTCAATCTCATCAACGGTGTCAAATGCGTAGTAGGCGTGACCCTGATCCAGGAGTTGCTTTGCATAATCCAGATACCGCTCTTTCCGCTCGCTTTGATGGTAAGGACCGTAGGATCCCGTCGGGGAATGGGTCGCATTGTTGTCACCCGATTCGTATTCCACTCTGGAAACCTTTTTGGGCTCGCCCCCGGTCGCCTCGGCATCCGAAACCCTGGGAGCCTGACTCATGATAGCCGGCCCCTCATCGGGATGCAACCCTGCCCAGGCAAGACTTTCCAGAATATCCTTTTCCGCCTCCTCCACGTAGCGGGCGCGGTCGGTATCTTCAATACGCAACACAAAGGAACCCTTATGATGTTTAGCAAACAAATAGTTGTAGAGTGCGGTACGCAGACCGCCAATATGTAACAGTCCCGTTGGAGATGGGGCGAAACGAACACGAACGTCAGTATGCATAGGTGATGTATTATTAAAAGAAACAGGGATTCCCAACCGAAAAATGTTATGTTTGTAAAAATAGTGACATTTACAGTGAGTACAAACTTCCCTGATAGCAGAAAGGGTACTGATAACAACTTTTGACAATAAACTCGAAAACGGCTCTGTTATTGCCGGGTTATTCACCGGATCTCGGTTGGTTGGCCAGGGCGCTGATGGCGGATCAAGTCATATTGGATGATCTGCATCCTTTTTCACGCAAAAGCCGTGTACACCGGGCTAAAATCCGTACACCGGATGGATATCATTGGCTCACTATTCCGGTGCTGACCGAAGACCGGCGCAAACCCATAAATCAGGTGCGGATTGATCATACCCGTCCATGGGTTAAAAACCATCTGCGTGCGCTGGAGTATAACTACCGCAACAGCCTTTATTTTGATTTCTATGAACCGGAAATCAAAGATGATTTTAGGACAGCGGCCGAATATTCCTATCTAACTGATGTCATCAATCATTTATTTCAACGGCAGTGCGTTTATTTCGAGATCGAATTATATGCGAAAAAAGCCAGTGAGTTTTATAATGATCAGGATGAAATGTATCAGAACCTGACAAAAAGTAAATCATTCGTGTGGCAGGAACAAGAGAGTAAAAACTATCAGCGTCCTCACTGGTCAGCTGCGACATTTAGGAAACCGGATGTGACCTATCGGCAACATTATCCCGGATTCGTAGAAGGCTGCAGTATGCTGGATCTGCTTTTTGAATACGGGCCGTATTCCTGGCAGATATTAGATAGATTTACAGAAGGGCGATAATGTCAGCGAAATAACCTGTTATTTCACCAGGGACATTTTACGAATACGGCGATAGGTATCACCAGAAGATTTCACTGCGGTCAGTTCATACAGATAGATGCCACTTGACAAGCCGGAGGCATCCCATATAACGTTATAGTGTCCTCTTGATTGATTAGACTGGACCAATTGTTCAACTTTGTTTCCCACAACATCGTAAACCTGCAAAGTCACCATTGCGGGTTCCGAAATTTCATAAGAGATATTTGTTGCGGGGTTAAAAGGATTCGGGTAGTTATTGTGCAGTTGAAATCCGTCAGGTTGTTCGTTCTCCCGATCCGTGTCTTCCATTTGTGGTGAGTCCTCCGCAGAAGTTTCACTTGAGATGGAAACCTGTCCGTTGGTGTAATCGGCACGAGGAACGCCCTCATTAAAACCGAACTGTGATTCATCCCAGGTCAGTGCTGTCTCTCCATAATCAAGAAACTCCAACTCCAGGAATATAAAATCTCCCTGTCCGGTCAATGCAGATATACCATAACCGCCCAGGATATACTCCCCTTGATTTGAATTATCAATGACGCCATCGAAATCTTCCAATAGTGAATCGTTGGTATCAAAACCGGTTATTTTCAGGATTGAATCATCATATAGAAGTGCAAATTGAAAAGCCAGCACATTATGGCCGGTAAGCTCCCCCACTTGAACAGCAATCGTTTTTGTTTCACCAGGCTGCCCCTGGACATCCGGGAGGGAAACAGGCACTTGTCCCATTGAAGTCCCCTGGATAGCGAAAAGCAGCAGAGGAAATAAGATGCTGCTTATTAGTATTTTTTTATAAGAATATTTCATGGTACATCGAAAATATGTTTAATCGAAGATGTGCTTCAAATTGAGAAAAAAAAAGAGCCGACAACCTATAAACGGTTGCCGGCTCTTTTAGATTATCAAGCCAGACGAAACAAATGTGCTCTTATTTCACGAGCATCATTTTTTGTGTCTGTACAAAGCTTCCAGCTTGCATACGGTAGATATACATACCGGATGACAAGTTGGTGGCATCAAAGTTAACCTGATGAACGCCCTGGTTTTGTTCGGTATTCACCAGTGACATCACATGTTGTCCAACAACGTTATACACGTCAATGGTCACATGAGCTGCTTCGGGCAGTTCATAGGAGATCGTTGTAGTCGGGTTGAACGGGTTGGGATAGTTCTGATTCAGTTGGAACTCCTGAGGAACGGCATTCGCTACTTCAGAAGAAGTAGGTTCAACTTTAGTAACCGTTACATTATCGATAAATGCAATGGCGCCATCGTTACCTTCATGGTTCAACTCAATACCCACTCTCATGCCATGCTCTTCATTTTGAGCGGTAGCAGTATGAGTAAAGGAGATCTCTTGCCAATCCTGACCAATGTTGATCTCAGGTGTATCCCATCCGCGAGCTCTTTCCCAGCCGCCGCTTCCAGGCATACCAAGATATACACGAGTCACCACATGCTGATCATGATCCGCTTTCAGCCATGCAGAAACTTCATATTTGTCACCTTCGACAACATTAACAGGTTCACTGGTAGCTTCATTCAGATGCCAGTCGCCTGCAGTGTCATAAGAAACATCAAACTGCAATGCACGATTGTCACCATCCTGAGCATCATCCACAACTTCCGCGAATGAGCCATCAGCAACGTTCAAGCTCCACCCTGCAGGTTCGGTTTCACCAAGATCCGAATGTTGGAAACTGCCATTATAATTAATGACATCACCTATAGCGTGCGGTGGTTGTGGTGCAGGTACTGCAACTTCAACGCGTGCCTCATCGATATAGATCATGCTTCCGTCATTCTCTTCATGATTCAGTGCAAGGCCAATTCTCATGGAGTGTTCTTCATCGGCTGCACTCACTTCATGAAGAATCTCATACTGAGTCCACTCTTCATTCAGCTCGATCATGTGACCTCCACCGCCTGTGGCTCCGGCTTCATCAGGGTAACGTGCCCAATCGCCACTGTCCGGCAGACCGAGGAACATATTAGCAATGCGTTCATCGGAATCAGCTTTCACCCAGATGGTAGCTCTGATGAGGTCACCTTCCTGGACATAGAATGGTTCATTAACCGTTTCCACGTGCCAGTC
>CAYMBG010000065.1:0-11264 GCA_964388615.1 uncultured Chitinophagales bacterium
TAAGCGGGTCAGTGCTTGGGGATTCAGAAAGAATCTTAATCCCCGATCGCTTTGCGGATGCGATTGAGCAGCGCTTCGGTCATCTCATGCCAGGCGGGGAACGGCTCGATGGCGATCTCCTCATAGCCCTTCAGGTCGGCCATCCGGAACCGGTCATACAAATCTCTTGCCATCTCGATGTAATCTTCCTGATAATGGATCAGGGATTCTAAAGAGGTACGGGGGATGGCCTGGCCGATATCCATTCCGGCGCCGGAGGCGGGACCGGGGATGTTCTGATCTTCTCGTAACGTGTGCAGCAGATAGAGCGTTTTCCCGTTTTCGAATGATGGCCATGGCAGCTCATCCGGACGCATCCAGCGGACCCCGGCGTCCGGTGCGTAGTGCGTGTATTTCATTCCCGGACTTCGCGGGGCCGCGTCGCTTTGAACAACCGGACGAGCTCCTGCCATGCGTACCGGCTGACCAAGTGTCGTTTCCAGCTCCGACTGGGTAATGTGACCCGGACGCAGTACCGTATAGGGATGTTGCGACAAATCCAGTACCGTGGACTCCAACCCATACTGACACGAACCTCCTTCAATGACAGGTATTTCATCTCCAAAATCATGACGTACATGTTCGGCTTTCGTCGGACTGGGCCGGCCGGAGGTGTTGGCACTCGGAGCGGCAAGAGGTCCCGCTTCCTCAATAAGGCGTAAAGGGATCGGGTGATTGGGCATTCGCACTGCCACCGTATGAATACCGGCGGTCACGATATCCAGTACTTCCGGGCGTTTCGGAAAAATGATCGTCAACGGACCCGGCCAGAATTGATCCATGAGTGCACGGGCGTCGGCCGATATTTCCGTGACAAGAGCATTGACCATTTCCAGGGAACTGACATGAACAATCAAGGGATTGTCAGGTGGACGCCCCTTTAGCGCAAAAACCCTGGCGATGGCATCGGCGTTCCAGGCGTTCGCACCAAGCCCATAGACGGTTTCGGTTGGGAAAGCAATAACATGTCCCTCACGAAGCCTGTTCGCGTAATGACTCAGTGATATGTCGGGTGTGGTTTCTATCATGATTCGTGTGGATTATAAGCATATAATAGAAACGATTACAATCTGTTTTTTCATTTGTTGTTATTGATCTTTTTTTTGTGTTGACCGCTTGACAATGGCCGTTAATCGGACGGGGATTAGACTTATTGGTCCCATTTACCTTTTCAGGGTCTTTGCTTCCCGCTTTGTTTAAGCATGGGAAGGTTCCTCTTGGCGTGTTGATATCACTTCCGGGTCCAGTTGTTGCAGTAATCCCCGCGCTGTTTTCAAATCCGGAACTTCCTGAACGGCAAAACGCACAGACTGGTCTTTTTGGATAAGCTGAAACTTCTCCGGTCGCAGTGCTTCCAAGCGGCTCATAAGATGTTGCAGTCCTCCCTGATCATAAAACCGTTTCCCTGATTCGGTCTCATGATCCGGACACTGAAGCCACATCCGGCCGGCACGGATCGTCACCTTGGTCAGCCACATCAGGGAAGCCAGTAGTTTGATTTGCGTAGCCTCGATCAGGTTCATGGCCGGTTCCGGCATCGGTCCAAAGCGATCAACTACTTCATCTTTCCAATCGGTGATTTCACTTTGATTGGTGGATCCGGAAAGCCGCCGGTACAGATTCAGCCGTTCGACGTTGTCACTTACATAATCGGTTGGTAATAATGCAGAATAATCGAATTCGACCGTGGTTTCCGGACGTTCAGGGACATATTCCGTGTCGGAAAACAGCTCGGAAAACTCGGTTTCTTTCAGTTCCCTGACCGCGTCATTCAGGATTTTATTATACATCTCAAAACCGACCTCATTGACGAAACCACTCTGCTCCGCGCCGAGAATGTCACCCGCCCCGCGAATGTCCAGATCACGCATGGCGATATTAAAACCGGAACCCAGGTCGGAGTACTCTTCCAGTGCCAGTAACCGGCGCCGTGATTCGAGGGTCAGGGACTCCATTGGGGGAGTGATCAAATAACAGTATGCTTTTCGGTTTGAACGTCCTACACGTCCGCGCAGCTGATGCAACTCTGACAGTCCGAAGTGATTGGCCTGGTTGATCAGGATCGTATTGGCATTGGCGATATCGATACCGTTTTCAACAATATTGGTTGAAACGAGAACATCAAATTTGTGATCATAGAAATCAAGGATGATCTTCTCTAATTGGCTTCCGCTCATCTGGCCGTGGGCAAAACGCACCCGGATATTCGGCACCAGGGAGCGAACCATCTCGGCGATTTCCTCGATATTCTGAACGCGGTTATGAATAAAAAACACCTGTCCGCCCCGGCTGACTTCCTGCATGATAGCGTCCCGGATCAGCCTTGAATCAAAGCTGTGTATTTCGGTGAGTACGGGCTGTCGATTTGGCGGAGGGGTATTGATGACACTGAGGTCACGTGCCCCCATCAGAGAGAACTGGAGGGTCCGGGGTATGGGTGTGGCGGTCAGCGTCAGCACATCCACCGACGCTCTGATCTCCTTGAGTTTTTCTTTCACACTAACCCCGAAACGTTGCTCCTCATCGACAATAAGCAACCCCAGGTCTTTAAAAACGACATCTTTTGACGCGATACGATGGGTTCCGATAAGGATGTCCACCTGGCCGTTTTTTGTACGTTTGAGGATGTCACTTTGCTCGGCTTTGCTGCGAAAACGGGATATCACTTCGATACTTACAGGGAAATCCTTCATTCGGGTTTCGAACGTTTTCCAGTGTTGATCGGCCAGGATGGTAGTGGGTACCATCAGCGCCACCTGTTTCCCGTCAAGTACCGCCTTGAATGCCGCTCTTACCGCGACCTCGGTTTTTCCGAAACCGACATCTCCGCAGACGAGCCGGTCCATTGGGGTTTCACTGCTCATGTCATTTTTGACATCTTCAATGACGCTGGCTTGGTCCGGGGTCTCTTCAAACATGAATGAGGCTTCCAGTTCGGTCTGCTCGGGGGTGTCCGGTGAGAAAGTCCAGGCTTTTTGCGATTTTCTTTTGGCATAAAGCGTTATTAGATCGCGGGCGATATCCTTGACCCGTTTACGGGTTTTCGCTTTTTTTCGTGCCCATTCGCCACTGCCGAGTTTGGTGACCTTTGGGGCGGTCCCATCTTTCCCCGAATATTTCTGCAACTTATGGAGACTGGCTACATTGACATAGAGGGTGGAATCGTCCTGATAGCGCAATACGACCGACTCTTGTTCGGCTCCACGTACCGTTATTTTGCGGAATCCGGCAAATTTACCAATACCATGATCCACATGGACCACAAAATCACCGATATTCAGGTCCTTCAGCTCTTTGAATGAGATTCCGCCCCGTCGCGATTTACTCCTGGTCTTGGGACGATGATACCGGTTGAATATTTGATGGTCTGTGTAAACAGCCAGGCCTGCTTTCGGCAGGATAAAGCCGCGATGCAGCGTTTCAACCGACAAACGATAGCGAAGATCCCGGCTGGGTTCCCCCAAAAGCTCTTCAAAACGTTTGCGTTGTCCTTCGTTGTCGCAGAGAATATAGGTTTCTATGTTTTCGGCGCTTCGCTCGGCAAGGTCTTTGCGAAGTAACTTGACGGAGCTGTTGAAGTCGGGCTGAGGCCGGGCATCCAGCTGGTATTCCTTGTCGGGTTTCAGGTCGGCGGGTAAAGCACCGAACAGTATGCGGGGGTGTTTTTGGAGCTCACCGGCGAAAGCGTCCGGAGCCAGATAACGGTGTTCCGGAGGTTCGGGCCCCTCTGTGCCGGAGTCGCTGTCGGTTTTTTGGGATGTGACCTCCTTGTACTTCCCGCAGGCTTCCTTGAACAACCGGCTGATTTCTGCAAGCACTCCCGGATAGTCCACCAGTGCGATCGCCGCCGCTTCCGGGAAAAACGATATCAGTGATTGTTTCTCCTCCCTGGTCAGCGTTTCCAGGTTGGGCACCAGGCGGATATGATCGAGGAATGCGACAGAACGCTGAGAGTCAGGGTCAAACTCGCGGATGGAATCAATCTCGTCCCCGAAAAACTCCAGGCGTACGGGATATTCTCCGGAAAAGGGAAAGATATCGATGATGCCTCCCCGACGCGCAAACTCGCCGGGTTCATTCACGAAAGATACCGATTGATACTGCTGGTCGATGAGCTTGCCAGTCAGCTTGTCGGGAGATATTTCTGTATTCTTTCGCAATGAGATCGATGCCTGCGAAAAGCTTTCGGACGATGCCATCTTTTCGAAAAGCGCATCAGCGGATGTTACGACAAGTTGTTCCTGGGATTCCCGTATGCGATCAATGACATCGGACCTGTGTGCCGACACGGCCGTGTCTTTTACCCGGCCTGATTCGTAGGGTTTCATGCCCGCCGGTGGAAAGTACAGCGATTGATGGAAACCCAGAGCGTCCAGGTCGGACTTGATAAATTGTGCCCGCTCCGCATCAGGAGTTATAACAATAAGAGGCAGGTGCCTTTTGGCAACTTCCCTCATCCCCAGAGATGTGGCTGAGCCCGTAAAATGTTGCAGACGAACTGATTTTCCGGGTTGAAGCATACCCGCAATGTCGGTTCCCGGAAATTCTTTTGAGAAAATCTGCGCGATTTGCGTCAGAGACATGGAAAAAAGGATTCTAAAGACATGAAAAAAAGGATTCCTGGTACGAATTAGAACGGCTAAAAATAAGGGAAATTCATGACAATTCAGTCCGGAAAATCCACCTGTCGCTTGCAAACGACAACAACAACAGGATCATTCCCCAAAACAAATAACCCTGGTAGCGGTCCTGGTATTCCTGATAGGCGACCTCCTCGAAAGCACTCTGCTCCATCTCGTTAATTTCCCGGTAGACCGCTTCGAGGGATTCATTGTCTGTTGCCCGGAAGTAGCGTCCTCCGGTACGCTCTGCAATGGCACGCATCATCTCTTCATCGATTTCTACGCGTATATCGTGGTAGCGGGTGCCTCGTATGGGATCCTCAACCGGGTAGGGCGCCGTCTGTGCGTCGGTACTGGCACCGATGGTATACACCCTCAATCCAAAGGTGGCCGCAAGCTCCCCTGCGGTGAGCGGGTCGATTTCGCCGGCATTGTTTTCTCCGTCGGTAAGAAGAATAATCACCCTGCTCCCGGCATCACTGTCACGCAGGCGGTTGACCGCCGTGGCCAGTCCCATTCCGATGGCCGTACCGTCACGTACCATGCCGAGGTCGACGGATGCAAGCTGAGTTTGAAGAAGTTCATAGTCAAGTGTGGGGGGGACCAGTGTGAAACTTTCACGGGCAAAAACCACCAGTCCGATCCGGTCCGATTCCCGGCGATTGATGAAGCGGGACGCCACCTCTTTGGCAGCCAATAGTCTGTTGGGATTCATATCTTCGGCCAGCATGGAGGAGGAGATGTCCATGACCATCATGATATCAACCCCTTCCACATTCCTTTCCGTGTAAACTTGCTCTTTCTGTGGACGGGCAAGCGCGGTTATCAACAGCATGATCGCGATGACCTGCAAAAACGGTCCGGCAAAGATTCCGTAAGAGCGCCAGTTACCTGAGATTATATCAAGGTCGGAGGTGTCCGAGTAGGTTACATACGGGATTTGACGCCGTTTGTAGTAAAGGTACTGTATCCAGAGAATAACAGGAATAACTAAAAGTGCCCAGAACCATGCGGGATTATCCCAAGTCATAAAGGTCGATCGTCGAGTTGCTGTTTCTGCTTTTCTTCATGCAATTTGCGGAGTTCCTCTACTCTTTTCCGGTCGGAAATGGCGATTCGCCCCGTAAGTTGTTCCGCCTGTCTGATAACGTCCGTACACTGCGATTCATTGGGCTGATATCTGGCGAATTTTACGAGATCGGCTTCCTGGAGTATCGAGGATGTGAGTTGGATGATCTCTTCATCGAACCGGCGTGCCTTCAGGTTATGGATGACTTCCCGCGTGGTGGATTCAAGAGCGGGAAAATCGTGGGTGTTTTCGTAATAGCTTCGAAAAGCATCCCCAAGTTGTGTAAAAAAAGCTTTGGGCTGTTTTGCAGGTTCCGGATAGTCGGCTCTGAGTTTATCAATGGTGATACGTAACTGTTCAACCGGATCGTGAAAAGGTTCTTCAGGGGGAGGAGAGGGCGTTTGGCTGATCTTTTTTTGCGGAAACAGACGGTCACGGTAAAAGTAGAGCAAGAAAACCGTTATGAGTGCAATCAGCAATCCGGCGAGGATATAGGGCCAGAGACTACGGAAAAATGGGAAAATCGGCTTGAGTGGGCGAAGTTCGGTAGCTTCATCCGCTACGCGGCTTTGGTAGGTGAACGAGGTGGCCGGTACAACTACGTAAGTGGTATCGGTGCCATCGCGGAGACCGACATAAAGCTCGGGGACTTGCTCGGCATCCACCCCGTAAAAACGGAGCGTGTAGGAAAGACTGTCCCCGGTTGGCTGTTCCTCCACCCGTCTTTCGTGAATTTCAAAATCTTCGCCAAAAGCAGCACTGTCCGGGTAAATGACTTCATCGTATCGATCCACCTCGCTAATGAAAACATGGTATTGGAAAAGGTCACCTGTGCGCAGCGTATCCCGGTCCATGGAGCGTTGTGCCTGTTGTCCCGGTGCATTTGAAAACAGCATTAGCACGAGCATAATAGCGGGAAGCAAAACACAGGCAGGGCCGATGCGGGTCTGCCGGATGCCGTCGCCCGCAGGCAGGGAAAATGGTTCACTGGAATATGTCGAAATGGGTTTCAATATCGTTTGATGCGCTGTTTAAAAAATGACATCATCGGCTCAATAAAAGACTCATTGGTCTTAAGGGTTATGGAGTCGATCCGATGACGCCGGAAAAGTTTTTGCAACCGTTTAATGCGGTATTCACGCCTGCGCTTATACTGGTCCCGCACCTGCCGGCTGCTTGTGTCGATCACCTTAAACCGCCCGGTTTCTGCATCACGAAGGGGAATCAGGCCCAGATTGGGCAATTCACGCTCCAACGGGTCATCAATCACAATACCGACGAAGTCATGTTTGCGGTTTGCAATACGCAATTCCTTTTCAAAGCCAGATGACTGGAAATCACTGATCAGCATAAAGATGGATCTGCGTCTGAGCATCCTGGTCACATAAGCGACCGCCTGGCCGATTTGGGTGCCGGTTCCTTTCGGTTGGGTGGTCAAAAGCTCTTGAACCAGACGCAGTACATGTGCACGGCCTTTTCTGGGGATGATCACTTTTTCAATGCGATCAGTAAACAGAACCAACCCCACCTTATCGTTGTTTGTGATAGCGCTGAAAGCAAGCACCGAGGATAACTCGGTCACCAGATCAATTTTTCGCTGCTCGCCACTGCCGAATTCACCGCTAGGTGAGATGTCTACACAAAGCATCAGGGATTGTTCCCGCTCCTCTTCAAAAACCTTGATGTATGGTTCCTGACTGCGAGCGGTCACATTCCAGTCAATCTGACGCACATCATCACCAAACTGATAGACCCGAACTTCTGAAAATGTCATTCCCCGCCCTTTGAAAGCGGACTGGTATTCACCACCGAATATTTCGTTCACCAAACCTTTGGTGCGAATTTCCAGACGTCGTATTTTTTGAAAGAGTTCTTTGGACAGCATAATGTGACATAATACGGAGTTAGCGACAGGTATTTCAATGTTGATATTGAAAAACCATATAGGGCTCAGAATTTTTTGATTTTTTTTGCATCTTTAGCAAAACGTAAAAATACATAAAAAGGGATAATTGATGATTGTTGGAGCGCCTAAAGAGGTAAAACCTCACGAAAATCGTATATCTTTGCTGCCTTCCGGTGTTTTGATGCTTCGAAAACGGGGACATCGTGTTATGATTGAGAGTGGTGCTGGAGCCGGTAGTGGTTTCCCGGATGAGAGCTATCGTGAGGCGGGAGCGGAGATTGTTTCCGATGCCGACCAGGTTTGGAACGGAGCCGATATGGTAATGAAGGTCAAAGAGCCGGTCGAGTCGGAGTATTCGAAACTACGCGAGGGACAGATTGTTTTCACCTATTTCCATTTTGCCGCCAGTGAACGGCTTACTCGTGCCGTTATGGATTCGGGATGTGTTGCTATTGCATACGAAACGGTAGAAAAGTCCGATCGTTCGCTGCCACTGCTTGTTCCGATGAGTGAGGTTGCCGGGAGGATGTCAGTGCAACAGGGAGCGAAATATCTCGAGAAATCGCAGGGTGGAAGAGGCGTACTTCTGAGTGGGATTCCCGGAGTGCGACCCGGCACGGTTCTGGTTCTGGGTGGTGGAATCGTTGGGGTCAATGCTGCAAAAATGGCCGCGGGTATGGGAGCTAACGTAATTATCATGGATATCAGCTTGCCCCGTTTGCGTTATCTCGACGATATTATGCCGCGCAACGTGACCACCCTCTATTCGTCGGAAACCAACATCCGGGATTGGTTGCCCTATCTGGATCTTGTGATTGGCGGAGTGCTTATCCCCGGAGCTAAAGCTCCGCATCTTATTACCAGGGATATGCTTAAAGATATGAGGGCCGGATCGGTACTGGTGGATGTCGCGATTGATCAGGGGGGGTGTATCGAAACGGCCAGGCCGACAACCCATGACGACCCTGTGTACAGCGTGGAAGATGTTATTCATTATTGTGTGGCCAATATGCCCGGTGCCGTTCCTTATACGTCGACCGTTGGACTGACCAACGCTACGATGCCATATGCCTTGCAAATTGCAGATAAAGGCTGGAAACAAGCGCTCAAAGATAATCAGGAACTGGTGCCCGGCCTCAACATCGTCAGCGGTGATGTTACCCACAAAGATGTTGCGGGGGCTTTTGATATGGAGTGGAAGCCGGCAGAGGCGTTTATCGGATGATGGTTTTTAGCGGCCGAATGAGATTACCGACAGGGGATTGAGCCGTGCCGCCACTCTTGCAGGCAGCCAGGAAGCCAGGGCGCACAATGTAAGTGTGACAAAGCTCACAAGAATAAAATCAAACCAGCGGGGTTCAACCGGAGCTGAGCTCATGTAATAGCTCTCTTCCGGCAGCGGTATGATCTGCCAGGTATCCTGAACAAAGAAAAAGGCAATGGAGAGCAGTATTCCGATAGCCAGTCCGGCAAGTCCGACAATAAAACCCTCGATCAGGAATATGGATCGTATGCTCTTGTCATTGGCGCCCATTGTCTTGAGGATGCCGATATCCCGGGTGCGTTCCAGGACCATAATCAGTACCGTACCGATGATATTAAAAGCGGCGACAATGATCATAACGGCGATAATAAACGGAATGGTCTGCTCTTGCAGGTTGATCCAGGCAAAGATGCTTTGGTAACGCTGGTAAATGGTTTCTGAAAAGTAGGGAAAGGCCAGTTGGTCATCGATTTGTGTTTGTACTTCCTCAAGCTGGTTGATATCCCGGACCTGAACTTCCACCTGTGTAGCCTGAGGGTAGGGGAATTCGAACAATTCTCTTGCATATTCACGGTCTACGAGTACCAGTACATCGTCAAACTGATCGATTCCGGTATGATAGATTCCTGATATATGAAACTGTTGAATTTGTGGTAAATTCAGCGGAGTTGGCATGCCTTGAATGGCATAGGCGGTCAGGACGCTGCCGGGTGTGGCATTCAGGTTCCGGGCCAGGCGGGCTCCGATGACGGCACCGGGCATTCCGTTTTCATTTTTTCCAAGATAGTAGGACCCATCGCGGATATAGTCCCGGATATTAGAGAGGTCTCCTTCCGGATCCACACCCTTGATAAAACTGCCCTCCACATAATCGCGGGTCTGCACCATTCCCTGGGAGTTGACGACCGGCTGGGCTGCTTCAATTTCAGGCATGTTTTCCAAAAAAACCGCCAGGGTATCACTCCGGTGTAACGGTTCCTCGCTGAAAGTCATCACCCTTATATGCGTTCCGTAGCCAAGAATCTTTTCCTGGATGACGGATTTGAATCCGTGAACAATGGACAGGGCAATAAGCAATCCCGCCACACCTATGGCCACACCCGCAACAGCCATAATCTTGATAAAAGACAGGAATGAGCTGCCGGTCGTGCGACCACGAAAATAGCGGTAGGCAAGGAACCACTTGAAGTTCATTTTGACTCCGGTACGATATTACGAAACGATTCAGATATGGAGCGCATCAGCCGGTTATTCCGGGCGCATATGTGGAAAGAAAAGAACATCACGGATGGAATCCTGATTGGTAAGAATCATGGCAAGCCGGTCAATACCGATTCCAAGTCCTGCTGTCGGTGGCATGCCGTATTCGAGGGCTTTGAGGAAATCCTCGTCAACTACCATGGCTTCATCGTCTCCTTCCGCTCGCAGTCGGGCCTGCTCTTCCAGACGTTCTCGCTGATCGACCGGATCGTTTAATTCGGTGAACGCGTTGCAAAGCTCTTTTCCATTACACATAAGTTCGAAACGTTCGACTAATCCCTCTTTGGAACGATGTTTTTTGGCGAGTGGACTCATTTCAATCGGGTACTCGGTTATAAACGTCGGTTGGATGAGTTTATGCTCTACTCTTTCCCCGAATATTTCGTCGATCAACTTGCCCTTTCCCATGGATTCATCCACAGATACTCCAAGTTTATGTGCCGTTGAACGTATTTCATCCTCGTTCATCTCCGATATATCCGTGCCGGTCTCGCTGGCAATTGCCTCGAGCATCGGAATCCTGGGCCAGGGGGTCTTGAAATCGATGTGATTCTTGCCAACTGTAATCTTCGTCGTTCCATGCAAGGCTATGACGACTTGTTCGATCATTTTTTCAACGAAATCCATCATCCAGTTGTAATCTTTGTAGGCCACATACAGCTCCACTTGTGTGAATTCCGGGTTGTGGAAGCGGCTCATACCTTCGTTTCGAAAATCCTTGGCAAACTCAAAGACTCCGTCATACCCGCCAATGATCAGGCGTTTCAAGTATAGTTCGTTGGCGATTCGCAGATACAACGGCATGTCCAATGCATTATGATGAGTCTCGAATGGCCGTGCAGCTGCTCCGCCGTAGATAGGTTGAAGGATAGGGGTTTCCACCTCCAGATAACCCATACTGTTCATATAGTCACGCATGGTCTGAATCATAAGCGTGCGTTTCGCGAAGATTTCGCGGACCTCGGGGTTGACGATCAGGTCAAGATAACGCTGCCGGTAACGGTGCTCCTTGTCGGAAAACGCATCATAGGTCACTTTGTTCCCATGCTCATCCTCCACCTCCTTGGCCACGGGAAGCGGACGCAGGGTCTTGGTAAGCAGCTG
>CAYMBG010000065.1:11364-15171 GCA_964388615.1 uncultured Chitinophagales bacterium
ACAAAATCATGAGGATAGGGATCAAAGCCAAGTTCACGGATGTGATCCAGTTTTTCGCGGCGAAAACGTGCCTGTTCGGTCAGACTGAGTTCCGTTTCGTTCATGTTTTTTTAAATACGTTTGTTATGGAATCGTTTTTATCATGCGGATAGTCCGACAACCGATAGGTGTGCTGTATTTTGCAATGGCGTCGGCAAAATCGTGGCTAAAATACGGTTTTTATGTGAAAGATGTTGAACTTGAGTTGGTATTGATTGCCACTGGTTGCGGGTTGTCCGAGTGTTTAGATCCTGCTGTCATACTATTCGCGTTTACTTTTGTATATTTGATTTAGTGGAAAAAAGCGGTTGAACATGGTCGTAAAGCGAGTTCGAAAGTTTTGGAGTGGATTTTAAATAATCATGCGCCGGTCACCATGCCTTCGGGATGTGTGCTTTCGGCTTTGGAAAGCTCAGGCAAAGCCCAGGGTGATCGGTTTACAGCCGGTGTCATCAAGGCTACCCTGGATAAGCTGGTAGTGTATGAGGGTTTTGATCCCGGCAGTTTTGAGCTTCTCAAACAACCCGGCGGTAAACCCTATGGCACTCTGAACGGCCAAAAGGTCGGTGTCGGCATAGCGCACTGCAACACGCTTTTGGTTTGCGCCTTGAATCGCTTCGGGGAGATCGGTATTGATGTTGAACGCAGGGACCGGTCACTGCATCCATCCCTGCGGAAACGAATCATTCATCCGGATGATGAATGCGGACAGACGGATGAATTCTGCGGTATCCGGCTTTGGACCATAAAAGAGGCTGTACTGAAATATTACGGTACCGGTTTGCGCGTAGCAATGAATACCATTAAACTAAAAGTAGGGGGGCCATACCATTATCAGGCCGAGCTGGAAACGAAAACACTCGCGGTGACCTCTTTCCCCTTTCGCGACCATTGGATCGCCATGGTTTATCGTGAATAATAAATGCGAGGAGTGGCATGAACTCTTTTGAATCAAGCAGGCAGAAATTCGTAGACGGGATCACGGTTATTGGTACCGGCCGTTTGGGCCGATCCCTTGTCACCAATTTACATAACAAAGGCTACGATGTGCACAGTCTTTTTAACCGGTCCCCGGAGTCTTGTGAAACACTTGCAGGGGAGACGGATACCGAAATTCATGGCACATTCCCTGAAACCAAAGATGAACTGGGGGATCTGGTTTTTATTACGGTTCCGGATGACCAGATACCTGTTGTGGCCCGTCAGATGGCTGACCGGTTTCCAGACCTGAAGGGTTCGGCCTGGGTGCATACTTCCGGTGCGACTACAGCAGATGCCTTGCAGCCACTGGCCGATTCCGGGGGCGCTGTGGCCGCTTTTCATCCTGTACAGACATTCAATGGGCAGAACCGGGAAAAGGCGTTTCATCAATGTTTTATCACATTGCAGGGAGATGAGGTGCTTTGTAAGAAGCTGAAACAGATTGTGCGAGTGCTCGGTGCCCGCCCGCTTGTTGTGGACAGCCGGCAAAAAACAGCTATCCACCTGGCGGCTGTATTGGTCTGCAACTATTATGCAACGTTATTTTCCGGGTCCCGAAAAGTACTCAGGGAGAATAATGTAGAGGTGCGAAGCCGGGATTTGTTTGGACCGTTGGTGCAACAGACAGTTGAGGCGCTCTTGGAACGTCCGCCGCAAGAGGTACTAACCGGCCCGATTGTTCGTGGTGATGTGGGATCCGTTGAAAAGCATCTTAAGCTTTTGAAGGATATTCCCGAATGGGATCACCTGTATCGCAAATTGGGGCTGGCTACATTGAACCTTGCACGGGATGTGCCGGACAGGGATGCTTCCTCCGACTCACAACTCGAATTGAAACTCAGAACCTGATCATTCCTTTCTCGCTGACAACATGCTCATAACTCGAACTCGCGTGGTAATGTACAGCAATTTTTCAAAGAAATTCCTGAAGAAGTACAGCGAAAATCATCATTATAAGATGGTATTTAACGATATAGCAAAACGGGCTTGGGTATATGAATAGCGATCAAGCGGGTAAAGATTTTTTTGAACGCGTATATGAGATAGTCGCCCGTATTCCCGAAGGCAGGGTGACGACTTATGGCGCCATTGCACGAAATCTTGGCACCGGTGGGAGCGTGAGAATGGTGGGATGGGCGCTGAACAAGACCCTGGATTCCGGGTACGGAGATTTACCTTGCCACCGGGTCGTAAACCGCAAGGGCGAGCTTACCGGCAAGATCTGGTTTGGCGGTGATACTATGGAACAGATGTTACGTGCCGAGGGGGTTCGATTTGATGAATCGGGATATGTGGATATGGAAAACCACTATTGGGAACCGTGATTACAGTATGGATTTTTTTATTTTTACATCCCGAATCATATTTAATGAACGTTAGATGATGAAGTAACCGTTTTTATAGTCTCGAAATCTTTACATAAACCACCCCGATACATGCCGGATACAAAGACAAACGACAAGTGTCAAGACACTGCTGCTCATACTGCTGCTGACTGGATGCAAACCTCTTATCCTGTTATGGAGCATTTTTTTACCATTCAGGGAGAAGGAGTGCACACCGGTCAGGCCGCCTATTTTATTCGTCTGGCAGGCTGTGATGTCGGCTGTTGGTGGTGTGATGTCAAAGAAAGCTGGGATGCTTCCCGTCATCCTCGTGTGGATACGGCCGAGTTAGTGAATGCCGCCCGGGAATCCGGGGCGTATTTTGTCGTCGTTACCGGCGGGGAGCCCCTGCTCCATGACTTGAGCGCACTCACTGCCGGACTCCATGAAGCCGGACTCCGGGTTCATATCGAAACCAGTGGTTCATCGCCTGTGAGTGGTGATTTTGATTGGTTTACATTATCACCTAAACGGTTTAAAGAGCCTCTTGAGGAGGTGTTTCCACTGGTGAATGAGCTTAAAGTAGTTGTGCTGACACGAAAGGATCTGCAATATGCCGAGAAAAATGCGGCACTGTGCCCTCCGGATAGCTGTAAAATGCTGCAACCCGAATGGGATACTCCCGAGTCAATCCCCCTCATCGTCGATTATGTAAAACGGCATCCGGAATGGACCATCAGCTTACAGGCACACAAGTTCTTAAATGTGCCCTGAGCAACGAACAGCCCTATACTTCAAAACGCTCAAGTATGGCCGCCAGATCGCTGTTGAAATGGGTGGTGTCTACCGGCTGGAAAGATTGCCCGGTTAATTTTTCATAAAGCTCGCGGTATCGGTGATAGATCGAAATACGAAGATCATCCGGTAACACCGGCAACTGCCGATCCATATCAGCATGGTGGCCATGTTCTATGAGCCACTCGCGGAGAAACTCCTTGGAGAGCTGTTTTTGTGGCTGGCCATTCTTCAACCTTGTATAATACTCATCTGCATAGAAAAAGCGGGAAGAATCCGGGGTATGTACTTCGTCAATAAGTACCAGCTCATTCTCATACACGCCAAACTCATACTTGGTGTCCACCAGAATCAGCCCTTTATCCATAGCCGTTTCCGTCCCTTTCTCAAAGAGGGACAAGGATACGCGATGGATTTCATTCCACATTTTTTGTGAGACCAGCCCCTTCTTTATGATTTCATTGGCCGAGATATCTTCATCATGGCCTTCATGGGCTTTGGTGGTCGGGGTGACCAATGGTTCTGCAAACGCTTCATGTTCACGAAGTCCTTCCGGCAGTTTTTCACCACAAAGCTCCCGTCCCCCATCCTTATACACCCGCCAGGCATGACCGGTCAGATAACCACGGACAACAACTTCCACCGGCAAAGGCTGACATTTTCGGGC